>JAEMSI010000039.1 GCA_016462905.1 Polynucleobacter sp.
ATTTTTAATTATTTATTAAAAGAAAATTCTAGGGTTTTACCTTTCCATGCTTCAATATAATATAAACTGAAGAAATGCTTACTATACTTTTAACTGTGCCTATATGAGATAAGGTCATATCCCGAGATCCAGTCTAATTCGATTCCACCATGCTTATTAATAAAGCTTCCTATGCCTGCAGATGAAGCACTGCCTTATTTAGATACGTATCGAGAAAAAGTGGCGACTGCAGAGCATGCGGTTCGTTTAATTAAGAATGGACAGCATATTTTTGTCGGTACCGCTTGTGCCACCCCTCAAACCCTAGTTCATGCCTTAGAAAATCTTCAAAGCCCACCCAGTGATATTGAATTAGTTCATTTTTGGACGATGGGCGCAGTTCCTCATGATGCGGATGGGAAATCAATAACCAAGTTCCGTCACAAGAGTTTTTTTATCGGCGCAGATATTAAGGCTTCGATTAAACAAGGTTTGGCTGAGTATGCGCCCCTATCCATTTCAGAATTGCCTAATTTAATTGAACTAGGCAGGATTCCAATCGATGTTGCATTAATTCAAACAAGCCTTCCAGATGAGTATGGCTATGTCAGCTTAGGAATTTCGGTTGATGTGGTGTTGGCTGCTGTTAAAAAAGCAAAATTAGTGATTGCCGAAATTAATCCCAATATGCCCAGAACGATGGGTAGTTCGATGTTGCATATCGACAAAATTAATAAAGTAGTTCCTGTTGATACGCCTTTGATTGAATATGTGGGTAGCACTGTTCGATATATGGATCCCGAAGTCTCGGAGGAAACCGTTGGCAAAATTGCGCGCTATATCAGTGGGATTATTGAAGATGGCTCTACTATCCAAATTGGTGTTGGTCGGGTTCCCAGCACGGTTCTAAAAAATCTACAAGGTAGAAAAAATCTGGGGATTCACTCAGGCCTAATTACTGACTCGGTCATTCCATTGCTTGAAAAAGGCATCATTACTGGTAGTCAAAAAACCCATGCGCCTGGAAGAATTACTACTGGATTTGCGATTGGAACTCAAAAACTTTATCGTCTCCTTGATCAAAACCCTTTATTCAATTTCTTGCCAATGGATGAAATTGGAAACCCTTACACCATTGCTTCCCAAAACAAGATGGTTTCAATTACCCAAGCATTCTCTGTGGATCTAACTGGTCAAATCTGTTCTGATCAATTTTCGGGCGAGTTTATTGGTGGCCTTGCCTTTCAGGCTGATTTTTTACATGGGTCTGCACGTTCAAAAGGGGGTAAACCCATCATCTGCCTAATGTCCACTAGTGCCGATTTAGAAACATCGCGAATCGAACCCTTGCTCAATAAAGGTGATGGGGTCGCAATTGCTCGTCATGATGTGCACTATGTCATCACCGAATTCGGTATTGCCTATCTTCATGGAAAATCAATACGAGAAAGAGCAATTGCCTTAATTGATGTTGCACATCCTAAATTTCGTACTTGGTTATTCGAGGAAGGAAAACGCCTCGGTTATATTAATCAGGATCAAGTTTTAAAAAACTGTGGCGCTTATGCAATTGAAGAAGAGCGCACAATTGCACTTAAGAATAATAAAACCTTACTACTCCGTCCAGCTATTGCAACCGATGTAGAAGAAATCAGAGACCTATTTCACCAATTGCCTAATGATGATGTTTATACTCGGTTTTTTCATGATCTTCGTAGCCTTTCGAACTCAGAAACGCAGCGTCTTTGCAACACTAACCCAGATAATGAAATGGCTTTTGTTGCCATCGACGGCTCACGGGAAAATGCCGTAATTGTGGGGCATGCGTGTTACTTCATTGACCACCCCTCTAATTTAGCTGAAAGCGCTTTTATTGTTCATCCAGAATGGCAAGGTACTGGTCTTGGTACCGCTATGCAAAACCGTCTAAAAGAACATGCTATTTCAAAAAATATTAAAGGGTTTACTGCTGAAATCCTAAGCAAAAATCAAAAAATGATTAAGTTAGCACAGCGCTGCAGCGAAAATATCTCGATTGAAAAAGATGAAGATAGCATTCATATTACGATGTTGTTCTAAGATGCTTATTTAATTAAACAAGGGGGTATTAATGTCACGAGATAAATTAGGGCTTATCCCATTTGGACTCATCTTGCTGGGATTTATTATTTATATAAAAACTGAAAATTACTTTCTATTTGCCTTGGGTGTGGGCGCACTATTTGCTCTTATCTTTGTAAAAAGCAAATATATTAAATAAGCTATCTGGTTTTATCACTCGTCATTACTTGATAAGTCAAAAACTTATTCAAACAGAATAAGCCAAACCATTCATTATTTATCTGTTTTATCTAAACGCACATACCAAATTTCTGGTTTTCCTTTAACCCCTATTTTTTTCATGGTGGCTTTTAATTCATCTGAGTTAACAAAGGCTTTGGCTTTTTCAATACTATGAAAGTCATGAATAACAGTAACGTCATTGGGATTATCAACCGCTTGATAAACACGTTGATAATAGACTCCTCCTTCTTTTTGCTTTAGCGCAAAATCATCGTAGCCTTTCTTCCATATTTTGTAATCAAGTACATCATGACGAACAAACAATTGAACATTTTGTGCAGATGTTAATGTACTAAGAGTTACACCAAACGCCATACAAAACAGAAAAATACTATTTTTAAATCTCATTTTCAATCCCCTTTAAATTGGTATGTCTAATCTATCTCTTATGAAAGCTTAAAGTAACCTCGCCAAGCTCAATTCCAAACTTACTCATCTTAGCTTTATTGATCATCACCTTTGAATTAACCAAGTACATCCAATCATTAAACTGCACGTTATAAATAGTTCCATCCACTGGTAAAGCTAATGTGTAGGTCCAATTTAGAGCATTACCAGCTGATTCGCCGAAGGCTTCTCCAACCACGTCATCCGCCCTGCCACTATATTTCCCAGGGGCGATTTCAGTTAGCGTCCATACTCGTTTTTGCTTTTCGCCATCCGAATAGTCGAAACTTTCATCTAAAGTGCCTACTTTTTTCCCATCGATCACTTTCCAATTGGCCTGGATTAAGACAATAAATCTTTTTTTAACCACACCATTTCGATCAGTAAAAATTCCATAAGCATCAATCGTTCCAGAAAAATACTCACTTAAATCTAGGACCGGCTTTTGCGATGCATACTGAAGAACATGCGGTCCAGAACAAGCCAATAAAAAAATGCTGATGAAAAAAATAGGTATTAATTTATAAAGTCGGTATTTCATATTTAACATGCCTCAGTAATTAATGGAGGCGGGCAATCTTTGCCCAAGAGTTCTCTCCGAAGCTTGGGTTCGCTTGTTTTAGGATCCAGCCAAATCGCAAAAAAAGCTTTTGCAAAATCAGGCCCAGAAACTCTCCCGATATCTCGATCGTTATAAAAAAAACGGGTTCCTAGGCTGGGGTCGTAGATTGCCAACAAATTTTCTCCAGATGTAATATTAGGGAAAATTTGGCTTAACTCTTTTCCCCAAATAGAGGCCTGAGCATCAGGAACTCCGACCTTTTTCATTTCATCTTCAGTACTTTTGGCTATGGCAATCCCTGAAAATGACTTTTGATAGTGTATTTGTAATGCAAAAAAAGGTTGATTGGGATTATGGCTGCGATAAAAAGTGGCGTCGTAGATATGAAAACCAAAATAGGTCATCCTCCCTTTGCCTTGCACTTTTGCCTGCTTTAAGAGTTGATTACTAAAAGTATTTTCAGTTGCATGGCTCAATGAGCATGCAAAAAAGAGTAACGAAAGAAATGGAGCAACGAACCTAATGGATCTCATTTTTAATTTTTACTTAATTTACTTTTTACTATGCGAAGCATCATGGGGCCTAAAGCGGCAGAAATAGCATGACGATACTTTGCAAAAATACGATACGAAAGATGAAGGAATGGCTTAAATAGTGGAACTGAAAAAATCCAAGCTAATAATTTCAAATCCACCCTTCGGTAAGCTTCAGCAAAAACTGATACTCCATAAATTGGTAATTCTCCATGAATCTTGCCATACATCCGTTCTAATGCCTGCTGACAAGAAATACCCAACTGATTTAGATCGTAAGCCTCGCTATTAATATCAATAAAATGTAGTAACCCGCGCTGATTTCGCGAAGAAAGATAAATAATTTCTGCCTGACACAAAGGGCATGCCCCGTCATAATAAAGAGTCAAAGGTTTTAATTGGTTCATTTTTCTCTTTTAATTAATTTTCGGAGTTCAGTTTTAAGCACTTTTCCGTAGTTATTCTTAGGCAAAGTTTCTAAGAAATAGTACCCTTTGGGTCGCTTAAATCGCGCTAAATTTTCAAGGCAAAGTCTCTCCAGCTCTTCAGCGCTTACGGCATTTGCCACTACAAAAGCAACCGGTACTTCACCCCACTCTATATCGAACTGCCCAACTACAGCCACTTCAGAAACTGTGGGATGTAATAGTAAAACTTCTTCCACTTCCCTGGGGTAAATATTGGACCCACCAGAAATAATAAGATCTTTAGATCGATCCTTTAGTGTTAAAAATCCATCGTCATCCAAAAATCCTGTATCACCAGTATATAACCAACCGTTTTTAAGCGCTGCAGCACTTGCCTCTGGCTGATTCCAATAACCAGGCATCACAGTATCCCCTTTTGCAATAACTTCTCCAACCGTACCATTGGGAACTGGGGCGCCATTGTCATCCACAATTAATACCTCCATTAAAGAGTGTGGGACACCAACCGACGCAATACGTCTCTCCCAATTTGGGTGTTGATCGTTTTCTAAATGCTCTCTAGCCAAAGCGGTAATGGTCATTGGGCTCTCTCCTTGACCATAAATCTGAACTAATTTTGACCCTAATATATGAAGGGCGCGCTTGGTATCTTCAATATACATTGGGGCACCTCCATACACGATCGTTTTAATTCCAGAAATATCGCAATGGTGTTTGTCAACATAATCCGCCAAGCGATTTAACATCGTCGGTACCGCAAAGAACGATAGTCGACCGACTTTTTCTGCAAGTTCAATTAATTCAGCTGAATCAAAACCACCCGATCTTGGTACAAGATGCTTAGCAGCGCGCATCATAAATGGATAGTTATAAAGGCCGGCTCCATGAGACATGGGGGCCATATAAATAATCGCATCTTCGAATTGAATATCGTCCACATCCGTAAAATAACAGGCGCTCATTGCTAAAAGATTGCGATTAGTTTGCATTACCCCTTTGGGCCGACCCGTGGTGCCCGATGTATAAAACAAAGACGCTACATCATCTAATTCCCTACTTACCAAATCGATTGGGGAACTGTCTAAAGCTTTTATGTATTCAGGCGAGTCAAAGATGATGGTCTGTGCTAACTGAGTAATTTCAGCACTATTTGGATTGGTGTCGTGCGACACCATCAAAACCATGGCGCCTGAATCTTCTAGGATATATTGAAGCTCTTTAGGATGAAGTTTGAAATTAATTGGAATCGATACAGCACCAATCCAATATATCGCATATAAGGCCTCAAGATATTCTGGGCAATTAGAAGCAAAAATCGCAACGCGATCCCCTGGCTTCACGCGATATTGATTGCGTAGTGCGCTAGCAAGACGAGCGACTCGCGAAACTAGTTGCGCATACGTCAAAACAGGGTTGTCGCCGACTAGTAACGCAGTCTTATCCGGATAAACCTTGGCAGAACGATTCAGAATTTGTGCAATATTCATTAAAAACCAAACATAAGGATAGACTTAAACTTCTAGTACATTTCAAGCGCTATAGCAGTGGCTTCGCCTCCGCCAATACACAAAGAAGCGACACCGCGTTTTAAGTCATGCTTTTTCAACGCCCCAAGTAAGGTAACCACAATCCGAGCCCCTGATGCTCCAATCGGATGACCCAATGCACAAGCCCCTCCATGAATATTCACTTTTTCTGCCGGCAAACTTAGATCATGCATCGCAGCCATGCTTACTACTGCAAATGCCTCATTAATTTCATAGAGATCAACACTTTCTTTTGTCCAACTCGCCTTGCTTAATACCTTTTTAATTGCCCCAACGGGCGCTGTTGGAAACAAAGCGGGTATATCAGCATGGCTGACATGCGCTACGATTTTTGCCAAAGGCTGAAGACCCAAGTTGATCGCCTGAGATTCACGCATCAACATCAAGGCAGCAGCCCCATCCGAAATCGAAGATGAGTTGGCTGCGGTTACAGAACCGGTTTTATTAAAAACTGGTTTTAATTTCGGAATTTTCTCAATATTCACTGCAAAAGGTCCTTCGTCTTTATCAATCAGAAGATCTTCCCCTTTTTTGCTCACAGTCACCGGTGTAATTTCCCAAGAGAAACTACCATTCTTATTTGCCTCTTGTGCGCGCAGGGTTGAACGTATCGCGTATTCATCTTGTGCTTCACGGGAAAATTGGTAACTAGAGGCGCAATCCTCAGCAAAAGTACCCATTAAACGACCCCGATTTTCTTTTGAATAAGAATCTTCAAGACCATCCATAAATAGATGGTCAATGATCTGACCATGACCTAATCGATAGCCCTGCCTCGCCTTAGGAAGGAGATAGGGGGCATTGCTCATAGACTCCATGCCACCTGCAATAGCAACATCATAAGAACCCGCAACGATTCCATCATGAGCAAGCATGATTGCCTTCATTCCAGATCCACAAACTTTGCTCACTGTTGAGCAGGCAACGTTGATTGGTAATGGGGCTAAAAGTGCTGCCTGCCTTGCGGGTGCTTGCCCCTGTCCGGCGGGTAAAACACAGCCCATTAAGAGCTCGTCAATCAAATTGACTGAAATACCAGATCGCTCAACTGCGGCCTTGATTGCAAAAGCACCCAAATTAGGCGCCGATAAATCAGCCAATACCCCTTGAAATTGGCCCAAAGGGGTTCGTGCCGCTGATACTATTACTATCGGATCTTTAGACATGAAATAGCCATTAGTTGTGAATTGATCGTAAGGATCTAATATACCTTTCTTGGGGGAATTAAACTCACGCAATGGAGCTTGATTTACCAAGGAATTAGAAATGCGATATGCTAAGTTAATATATCCTTAATTTACCTTTAATTAACTAACTTTTTAAAAAACATCATAAAGGAGATTCGATCATGAAATTTGTAAAAATAGTTTTTGCCTTTGCTCTTCTAGCATCATTTATGGCTCATGCACAGACGCCAACGCCAGCGAATAAGCCAAAGCTCGATTTTAAAAAGGTGGATGCCAATAATGACGGCAAAATCAATTTAAAAGAGGCTATGGCAGCCGGTATGTCTGAAGCCGATTTTAAAAAAGCTGATAAGAATAATGATGGCTATATTGATCCAAAAGAATTAGCTTGGGCTATCGAATAAGAATGGTTTATTTGCGCTAGGATAGTATTTAAACCTGCCGGCCTTCGGCTCAGAAGGCAGCCCAACTATTATGGGCTCTTAACTACTTTTCTAAAACCATGCCCTTACAGTTTTAAAATTTACCGAGCCAACAATCGTTTCTTTTTTGCCAGACGCATTAATCAAAATGGTAATTGGGGTTTCCCCTCGCCACTTTGGATCAATTTCGTAACGTAGGCGCTCATCAAAACCACCCACAATAGAGTAATTATTTGCTTTACTCAGGCTGGCTCGTTCTAGCATCTGACGAATCATCTCAGGCGATACATCATCAACTTGAATAAATATCACTTTGACAGTCTTATCAGAAGCGATCAACTTTCCCCATTGTGGCATTTCTTTTACGCATGGGGCACAAGTCACACCCCAAAAATGGACTGCCATCGGTTTACCATTAGCCAATTTCAAAATGGAGGTCCAATCTCCTTTTTGATATGGTTTAATCACGACCTCATCAGCAAATGAAAAAGTAGCTATCGCCCACAAAGTAGCAAATATAATCAGGGTCTTCTTTTTCACTCTGCTAGTCCAATTTCAATTAAGCGATACCCATCAATCCTAGTCAGCCAGGATAAAAATACTTGACCGCCCATGGAAATCAATAGCGGATGATCAGAATAACCTGAAGTTTGTAAAAGGCTCTTTTCGGGCGACCAAGTTTTACCATCGTCATTTGATTTTTTCATGAATATCAAAGCCTTCTGCCCATCAAATTCTTTCCAAACCATCCACACAGAATTCCCAATGGCCAAGAGATTAGGTCTAGAAATAAGAGCGCCTTCCTTGCCAATTGGAATGGGAGTCGAATAATTTGCCCCATGATCCTTGGAATGGGCGTAAAAAACCCCGGAACGAACCTTGCCCTGAGTAAACCAAGCAGTATGAATCGTATCGGAATCAGAAATAGCAATGCTAGGTCCATGATGGGGGCAAGCGTCGGTTTTCCACTCATCATTCGAAATGCGCCTAATTTTTTCGGGTCCTTGAGATGAAATAATCTGTGTAGCGTGGTCCCTTATGCTGTTCGGAAAAATTGCTCTATACGCAATTATTATTCGCCCTTTGGGATCCAAACTGGCGCCGATCCGACAGCATTCACAGCTATCTTCATTGGCAATCCGTTCACTTTTAAATGTTTTTCCACCATCATTTGAAAATGAGTATGCAATCGATGCGCCTAATTTTTTGACTCCCTTTAGCTTTGCAGCATCAAGCAATCGCTTATCAATCCAAGTCATAAAAATACCGCCGTCAGGACCAATTAAAGTCATTGGAAATCGTTCGCTCGTGCCATCTTTTATCAAAGGTTCTGGGCTAGTAAAAGTCCTGCCTCCATCAAGCGATCGTACCGTATTAATTTGCGCATTCCACTGAGTGTCTTTAAAAAAGGCATAGGCAATCAAAATATGACCTTTTGAATCAACCACTAGTTGCGGTCTAGCATCACTCCCTGTATCCAGCCATTTACCGTGTTCTGCAATTTTTACTGCTGGAGAAAAGGTTTTTCCAAAATCATCCGATCGCGCGACAGAAACTGCTCCACCCGCAGTCCAAACCAATACTAATTTTCCTTCATTCGTTAAGAATGGAGTAGCTGCATTTGCGCAATCCAAACTAGACCCAATGCATGTGGCAGATTTTATTGAGTCGGCACTCATCGCATGAGATGAGGACTCCATTTGAGCCCATGTAACACTCGACACACTCCAAACAAAAGAGGCCATAAAAACTAATTTGTTTAAGGAACAATAGCGGTATTTAAAATTCGTCATAATTTAATTTAGAAAATAATTCGTGCTCCAGCGCTAAAGGCTTGCGGCATCCCATTTAGATAACTACTTGCATTGCTCCCTGTGCCAAAGGTAATATATTGGCGATTCAATAAATTAACAACCGAAGCATAAATGGTGGTATTTTTAGCAACTTCATAGTTTGCCCGCAAACCGACAATAGTATAGGTTGGAACAACTAAGGAATTGGTCGTATTTAACCAGGAGGTACTAACGTATCGAAGCGTGGTTGTAATACTTGCCTTAGGTACAGGATAAAAAGTGAGGCCCCCGCCAGCAATATTTCTAGGCACTCCACCAACCTGTTTATTAGCCGGATCGGAAGTATAGCTAACTGTGTATTTTGTTTGTGTATAAGCATAATTCAAATCTACCGCCCACATTGAACTTAAATCGTGATGATATTGTGCCTCAATGCCTTGACTTAAAAGATTCTGACTATTTGTATAGTAGCTCACCGATTGCGAGTTACAAACACCTCCCACAGTGGTTGATGTTGTATTCAAGGCATTTTTACCGGCAGCATAGCTACCGCCGCACAAACTATTAGCTAAAGCAACATCTGAAGAACTGCTTGAACTTAGCCTATAACTTTGGACCGCATTTTGGACATAATTATTAAACGCAGTTAACTGCGCAAATCCTTGCTTCCAACGATAATCGGTTCCAAATTCATAGCCCACCATCGTCTCAGGAGTTAAGTTTGGATTAGCAAAGGTCCAACCACTGCTTGATCCATAAGTTCTTAGGGTGTTATTCATGCCGGGGGCATGAAAAGCTTTATATACCGAGGATCGAATATCCCAATTACTATCTAACTTATATAAAAGCCCAAAATTAGGATTGATAAACGTCTTATTTTGTTTGGAGGCATTTTGAGCAACCACTGCTGAACCAGGCGCCTGGTTATAGTTTGTGGGAATATCGCTGCTCCAATTATCAATGCGTGCCGATAATGTTGCCACCAGCGGAATAGATTTTCCTACCGATTTAATCTCACTCATTAAGCCATAAAAATTTTGCTGACCCTTTGCATAAGTAGTTGAAATTAATGACCCAGAAGAACCTGCGATAGAAGTAGTATTAAAGTTATTGGCTAGGTTTGATCCGCCAATATTTCTTGCGTCAAATGCAAACACAATTTGATCAAGCCAGCCTTTTGTATCTTTAGAATATTGAACAGCTCCACCAGTTGTGCTGTAAGGATTTTGGTAAGTAGCGCTAATGTAAGGAACGTTATTGCTTACCCCAACAGTCGAAGAGGTGCTCCCGTTTTGTTTATTAAAAATAGTGTTTTCATAATAAAGATTGACCATTACCTTTGAAGTTGAATCTAATTTTGTCGTCACTCCACCCGATAAATCAGTTTCTTGAATTAGATTTTTTGCAAAACTATAGCCACTGGATAAGTCGGCCATAGTGTGATAACCCATCCTAAAAAAACCATTGGTATCTGAATTTGGCTTGAAATAGCCCTGCATCCTAAAATTTGAATTATGGGAACTAGCGGGCCCCTGACCATTTTTAATATTGTTATAAGGTGCGGGGCTAATGGTTGCTATGTTTTGATAGCCATCGGTGCTAAAGTAATCAGCAGACAGTCTCAATTGCATCTTATCTGAGGCAATAATATCTTTTGAGGCTGCCACATTCCCTGTTCCAAATGCTCCATAGCTAGCTGAAACATCCTGCTGACTATTGGTAGGATTTTTTGTTTTGATATTAATTACTCCTCCCATCCCATAATTACCCCATAAACTGGATACGCCGCCACGAATATATTCAACGCTATCAATTGACGACATCGGGACTAGATTCCACTGTACCGTGCCATAAAATGCATCGTTAGCGGGTACGCCGTCGATTAAAACTAGAGTTCGAGCGTTTCCTAAGCCGCGAGTATTAATACTTTGTCCCGTTGGATCCTTTTGATAATAAGGCTGATCATTTAAAATAATTCCGGGAACATTTTTGAGAACCTGATCAATCGATTGGTCCGGGGCAATCTCTAACACCTCTTTAGTTAAGATGGTTGTATTTAAGGGCACCTCATTGAGCGGAGTCCCAGATCGAGTGGCTTCAACCACTACGTCTTTTAAATTCTGATCATATGTCGATGATGGTGCAATTTGAGCATAGGCATGATGGGCATATATGCCCAATGTCGCTCCAATATGAAGTTGCACAAAGCAACACAAGCAATGCTTCATTTTCATGATTTTTCCTGAAAAAACCGATGGATGATTCACATCCAAAAACCCATAGCAAGGCTATGGGACTAAACCTAGGATCAGGAAAAATGGGGAGGCGCTTGGGACGGAAGCTTGACCCAAGAAAAAAGCGGCTTGGGTGATTGATAGTAAAGCTGGGGAAGTAAAGAAAGGGGTTGCGGTGATGAAAACTGTAAATGAATATCGAAAATTGGAATAATGCTCGAGTGCGTCAAGCAATAAGGGCAAGACTGTAAAAGCTCGGTTAGATCAGAATCCTCGGTAATCTGAACCCCAATTTCAATCTGTTTTCCATTGGCGGAACAAAGCTCCATTGAAAAACCATGGCCTACTTTTGTCAATGAAACAGCCTGAGAAATGGCCGGCGCAAGCGATGCAAAAAGAATAGCTAAAGTAGTTATCCAGTGAACGAATTGCTTGCTAGAAAATTTCATGATGATTCATTCTAGTGCATTTACCCGCCATAGAATATGCGTATTATTTCTTAGCGTTCGGGAAAAACAATTGTTCACCGCCCACCTTATAAGAAGCAATCGTATCTTGCCCTTCTTTTGAAATCAACCAATCAATAAAGGCTTGGCCTTCTGCTTTCTTAATTTGCGGGTATTTAACAGGGCTCACCAACATAACGCCATACTGATTAAATAATTTGGGGTCACCTTGAACCAAGATCATTAAGTCGCCACGGTTCTTAAAGGTTAACCAGGTGGCTCGATCACTGAGCACATAGCCATTCATTGCCGAAGCGGTATTTAATGCGGGACCCATTCCAGAGCCAGTTTCTTTATACCAGCCCGACGTAGGCGAGACCTCAAGCCCAGCGTCTTTCCAATAGCGCAATTCAGCAGCATGGGTACCGCTTTTATCGCCACGCGAAACAAATGGCGCTTTTGCTTCGGCTATTTTCTTAAAAGCGACTTGGATGTCTTTGCCGCCCGTTATCCTAGCAGGATCGGCTTTAGGGCCAATCAAAACAAAATCGTTATACATGACTTCAATTCGTTTATCGGCAAAGCCTTCGGCTACAAATTTTTCTTCGGCAACTTTATCGTGCACAAACACCACATCGGCATCGCCTCTACGACCAACGTCTAATGCCTGTCCTGTGCCTACCGCCACTACTTTAACAACAATGCCTGACTTCCTTTCGAATACAGGGAGAATATATCCAAATAAACCAGACTGCTCAGTGGAGGTTGTCGAAGAAACTGTAATACTTTTTTGCGCCCATACTGGCGCATTTATAAAATATAAGCAACTAATTAATATAGCCAGCGTTACAACTGATCGATTTCTATTAAACAATTCAAAACTCCTAAGGCTAAAAATTAAATCCGTGCATAGCCTAATATGGCCCAAAAACCGCTTTAGTATTAATCGCTAGTAAGAGATTTCATTAAATTGTAATATAGGAAAGTAACAATTATTTTCTTTTGATGATCCCTTCAAGGTTAGCGTGAACGAATTCGACGACATCGTTGTAAACCCCCACTATAAGTCAATCAACTTAGACCAAGTTTCAAAAAAACGCCGTAGGTTCTTGGTTTCTAGTGCTGGATTATTGGGCTTATTTACCTCCCATAATTTGGCCTTTGCCAAAAGCGATACTTCTATGGACTGGGCTGGATCTAGTAAAACAATTGGTTTTAATCCGGTGCCCTTAAATCAAGCTACAGATTCAGTAATCGTCCCAGATGGTTATACATGGACTGTAGTGGCGGCATGGGGCGACCCCATTAATGGCAAAGCCCCTGTAATTTCATCCGATGTATCCGATAACTCAGAGCAACAGGCGAAACAGTTTGGCATGCATCACGATGGATGTAATTATTTTCCAGATCAGGTTTCATCTAATCATGGGCTTTTAGCAGTGAATCATGAATACACTGATGATGGGTTATTGCATCCTAACGGAATGGGCGATTGGAATTTAGATAAAGTTCGTAAAAGCCAGGCAGCCCACGGCGTAAGTGTGGCGCATATACAAAAAACAAACTCTGGATCATGGCAAGTTGTAACTGGACCCTGCGCAAGAAGAATAACGGCTTATAGCCCTTGCCAAATGAGCGGGCCTGCTTCTGGTAGCGACCTGCTGAAAACACAGTCCGATCCCAGCGGGAAAATGGTTTTAGGCACCCTTAATAACTGTGCCAGTGGTCAGACCCCATGGGGAACCTTTTTGACTTGCGAAGAAAACATTAATGGTTATTTTACAAAACAAGGCCAACTAAATAAAGAGGAAAGTCGTATCGGTATTACCTCCAAGGGATTTGGCTATCGTTGGCATGAATTTGATGAACGCTTTAATGTTGACCTAAACCCTAATGAAGTAAACCGCTTTGGTTGGGTAGTTGAGATTGATCCACGCGATCCTAATCGCGCACCCATTAAAAGAACGGCTTTGGGTCGTTTTAAGCACGAAGGGGCTGAAATCACTCTAGGAAAAAACGGTCAGGTAGTTGCTTATATGGGAGATGATCAAAAAGGGGAATACGTTTATCGCTTTGTGAGTAAAAATAAATACGACCCTAAACAATCCAATATAGACTCTGGTCTCTTGGATGAAGGGACTTTGTATGTTGCTCAATTTAATAATGACGGATCAGGTCGCTGGATTCCTCTGATCCATGGTGAAAATGGCCTAACTTCTGCGAATGGCTTTATTGACCAAGCTTACATACTAATTAATGCAAGATTAGCGGCTGATCATGTCAAAGCGACTTCTATGGACCGAGCTGAATGGATTGCAGTACACCCCAAATCGAGCGAGGTCTATGTTGCACTGACAAATAATAATGAACGTGGAACACGCTTTCCTCTTAATGGGGTCAACCCAAGAAGCAATAATCTAATGGGGCAAATTGTCCGCTGGCGCCCCACTAAAAATGATGCTGCAAGTGATAGTTTCATTTGGGATTTATTTGTATTAGGAGGCGACTCACAAAATACAGATCTAAATCAACAAGGCAATGTGCAAGGCGATAAATTTGGCTCTCCAGATGGATTGCAATTTGATCTTCGCGGAATCCTTTGGACCCAAACCGATATTTCAACCAATACCCTTGGTAAAGGACCATACAAAAATATTACAAATAATATGATGTTCGCGGCCAACCCGGTTACCAAAGAATTTAAACGTTTTCTGATAGGGCCAAATGGTTGTGAAATAACGGGCATGGACATGACACCCGACTTCAAAACCATGTTTATCAGTATTCAACACCCAGGCGAAACGGCTAGCGAAAGAAGCGACCCTTATAAACCAAAGGCAATTAGTGATTGGCCCGATGGCGCCAAATTCTCAAGACCTCGATCGGCAACGATTGCTATCTGGCGCAAGGACGGTAAAACCGTTGGGAGCTAATCTGACATTAACTTGAAATATTTCAAGTTAATAATGATTAAATGCGAACTCATTCCGCCATTACCTGCCCTCTCTGTAAATCAACTGAATTAATGGAAATTCCAGAGGAATATTCTCCGCAACTATATTCCTGCGGGGCATGCAAAGGGTTAATTAAAACCAAATCAACTGAGTGCTGCATTCTGTGCAGTTATGGATCCCACGTGTGTGATTCTGAATATCTGAACCAGCTGGCGATATAAGAGTCGAATTACATAGTGCCGATGTGGTGGTAACTAAATTGTCATATAAGGGTAATAATCTAATTTTTTAAGAATTACGTTTAAGGAATTCTATGGTCACGCTAAGTAATAAAGATATGCAGGAATGGTATCTGCGCGCTCAGGAAGAAATTCTTGACAGCATGGATGAAGAGCTGGAAATGGAATTGGACGATGATCGTCTATCCCAGGATGGGCAAACAGGCTCATCCATGCCAAGGCATCTTTACTTTAAGGAGTTATTTCGACTACAAAAAGAATTAGTCAAGCTTCAAGATTGGGTAGCTCATCAGAGGCTTAAATTAGTAGTTATCTTTGAGGGACGAGATTCTGCTGGCAAAGGGGGTGCCATTAAACGCATCACACAAAGATTAAATCCCCGTGTCTGTCGTGTTGTGGCCCTTTCCGCCCCCTCTGAACGTGAAAAAAGTCAATGGTATTTCCAACGTTATATTTCAGAATTACCAGCAGCTGGAGAAATCGTCTTGTTTGACCGTAGCTGGTATAACCGAGCTGGGGTAGAAAAAGTGATGGGCTTTTGTAACGAAGATGAGTACCAAGAATTTCTCAGGACAGTTCCAGAATTTGAAAAAATGATTATCCGCTCAGGAATAGTCTTGCTTAAATATTGGTTTTCCATCTCCGATGAGGAACAATACGCCCGATTTACTCATCGTATTAACGACCCTTTAAAACAATGGAAACTGAGTCCAATGGATTTAGAGTCTCGCCGTCGCTGGGAAGCTTATACCAAAGCCAAGGAAACAATGTTAGAAAAGACCCATATTCCTGAAGCCCCATGGTGGGTTGTCGCCGCTAATGACAAAAAAAGAGCTCGTCTAAACTGCATTCACCACCTGCTCTCTCAGGTCCAATATAGGGAGGTTGATCATCCAACAGTAATTTTACCTGAGCGAGTTCATAATCCCGATTATCTACGGGGGCCCGTACCAAAGGAAATGTATGTCCCCGAAATCTATTAAAACGATTTGAAATTACCCCATAACTAAATTGTCATTAATTAGTCACCACTCTGTCATCAATCATTGCCATCATTTAGATATAACTAC
>JAEMSI010000013.1:0-5671 GCA_016462905.1 Polynucleobacter sp.
GTCTTTTGTAAAGACACCATTAGTGGGGAGGTGGCAGAGCACTGCCTCTCCTCTATTTTTGGTGGCGGGAGTGAATCTGACCCCACTTATTTAGATTGGCTAATAAGTGCTTGGGGTTGGACCATCCTGGTCGCAGCCCTGAGTTTATTTCTCGCGCTTGTTTTGGGTACCTTAATTGGTACTTTAAGAACAATCCCTAGCGGTGTTAAGGGGGGAAGATGGTTGGTTCTCCTAGCCACGATTTGGGTGGAAGTGTTTCGTAATATCCCCGTATTGGTTCAGGTTTTTGTTTGGTATCACGTTGTGCCGGCTGTTTTTCCAGTAATGAAGGCTTTTCCTTCCTATTGGTTAGTCAGCATTGCTTTGGGTTTGTATACTTCAGCTCGGATTGCAGAGCAAGTTCGTGCTGGCATTCAATCTTTACCTTCGGGACAAAGAGCTGCGGGAGTCGCCTTAGGCCTAAGCACTTTTCAAGTGTATCGTTTTGTAATTTTACCGATGGGCTTAAGGATTGTTATTCCGCCGCTTACCTCCGAATGTATGAATTTAGTAAAAAATTCTTCAGTCGCATTTGCCGTTTCAGTACCCGAGCTAACGATGTTTGCGATGCAAGCGCAGGAAGAAACTTCGCGAGGAATTGAAATCTATCTAGTGGTAACAGCTTTATATGCCTTATCGGCTTTTGCGGTTAATCGTGTGATGACCTGGATTGAGCGACGCACTCGTGTTCCTGGCTTTATTGCGCCAGCAAGCAGTACCAGTGCCGCACACTAAGACTCGTGACATCACTATCATGATGAATCTAGATCTTAGTTTTTACAGTTGGGAATTATTTACCAACTACATTCAAAAAGGTTTAATTTTTAGCGTTCAACTCACCATCATTGCTACCTTGGGTGGAATTGCTTTTGGAACAGTATTAGCGCTGATGCGCCTATCTGGTAAACGAATTTTAGTATTGCCTGCAGCCGCTTACGTTAATGTCATGCGTTCAATTCCGCTCGTCATGGTGATTTTATGGTTTTTCTTATTGATCCCCTTAGTGATTGGCCGCTCTATCGGAGCCGATCTGTCGGCAACGATTACTTTCATCGCATTTGAAGCCGCTTTCTTTTCAGAAATTGTCCGCGCCGGTATTCAATCGGTACCCGCAGGGCAAACGAATGCTGCCATGGCCCTAGGAATGGACTACCGACAAAATATGCAATGGATTGTTCTCCCGCAAGCATTTAGAAATATGATTCCTGTTTTTATGACACAAACGATTATTCTTTTTCAAGACACCTCTTTGGTCTATGCTATTGGAGCTTATGATTTATTAAAAGGATTTACGATTGCTGGCAAAAATTTTGGCCGCCCGATTGAAACCTATTTATTAGCAGCTATTACCTACTTTTTAATTTGCTTTACTTTGTCCAGAATTGCAAAAAGAATTCAAAATAAATTGGCCATTATTCGTTAAGGCTTTCATCAAAGAAATAAAAAAGAGATCCGCATGATTGAATTAAAAAATGTTTCTAAATGGTACGGTTCTTTCCAGGTGTTGACGGATTGCACCACATCGATTCAAAAGGGTGAAGTGGTTGTCATTTGTGGCCCATCGGGCTCGGGTAAATCGACATTAATTAAGACCATCAACGCATTAGAGCCATTTCAAGAAGGTAGTCTCACTGTGGATGGGGTGGATTTGCATGCCCCCAACACCAATTTATCCAAATTGCGCTCTAGAGTGGGGATGGTTTTCCAACATTTTGAGCTTTTTCCGCATTTATCGATTACAGAAAATTTAACTTTGGCACAAATTCAGGTTTTAAAACGCACTCCAGAAGAAGCCAAAAAACAGGGCATGAAATACCTTGAGCGGGTTGGCTTAATGGTTCAAAAAGATAAGTTTCCAGGGCAGCTTTCTGGAGGGCAACAGCAACGCGTAGCAATAGCGAGGGCTTTGTGTATGGATCCCATCGTGATGTTATTTGATGAGCCAACCTCAGCATTAGATCCAGAAATGGTGGGCGAGGTATTAGATGTGATGGTGAAGCTGGCTAATGAGGGCATGACCATGTGCTGTGTGACCCATGAAATGGGCTTTGCTAAAAAAGTCAGTCATCGTGTGATTTTTATGGATCAAGGCCGTATCGTAGAGGATTGCAGCAAAGCAGATTTTTTTGGTAATCCAGATGCACGGACGCCCCGCGCAAAAGAATTTTTATCCAAGATTTTGCCAGGATAAGGATAGTTTTTAGTAATTCAATTGGCGGATTAGTCGATCGTCAGGATGCTCGATTTTAGTGACAAACTAGCGATGCCCTTTACCGGTCCAGAAAATAATCGCCAGCAAAATGAGTAGGGCCAGTAAACCCTCCGCAACAAAGAGTAACATGGGGTACTCGTCTAATAATTTAGCCAGCATTTTTTCCATTCTTATGTTTTGTTCATTTTAGATCGTATGCGAATTATCTGGTTTTTCTTGGGGTGCATTGTTTTCTTAACGGCTTGCTCGGTCCCACCAACGCGTTCCAATATCCAGCCACGAATTAGCCCAGCAGCGCTTGAGCATTCTTCTCCGATTGCTAGCTTTACGCCAGTTTCTTTTCAAAGCCTTGGCGGTTGGAATGACGATTCCTTGGCTCAGGCCTGGCCCGCATGGTTACAAAGCTGTCAAGCCTTGAGAAAGAAAATAGGAACCGCCGCTATTTGGATAGAGATTTGTAATCATGCGCAGAAAAATTCAGCGCTGAATGCCAAGGCATTTTTTGAGACCTATTTTCAAGCTTATGAAATTCGAAATTCAGCAAATGGCAATAGCACAGGATTAATCACTGCCTATTACGAGCCTATTCTCAATGGTTCGCGAGTTAGAACCGAGCGCTATAAAGTGGCACTCTATGCTTACCCAAAGGCATGGACTAGATCAAAACCAATTCCCACGCCCACGAGAGAAGAATTATTACGTTCGGGAGTTTTAAAAGGTAGTGAGATTGCGTGGGTTGAGGATCCGGTAGCAGCCGCATCCATGCAAATTCAGGGCTCAGGCAAAATTCGTTTAGACGATGGCAATATGATGCGACTTGGTTTTGCGGGTACGAACGATCATTCTTTCAAATCAAGCGCTCAATGGTTAATCGATCGGCGTGAAATTGCCCGAAACGAAGCAAGTATGCAAGGCATTGCACAATGGGCAAAGCGAAATCCAGGTAAGGTAGATGAGATGTTAAATGCGAACCCTCGCTTTGTCTTTTTTAAAGAGCTCCCCAGCCTAGGGTCTGGAGACGATCTTGGTCCTATAGGTGCTTTAGGAGTTCCCTTAACTGCGGGACGCAGTATTGCTGTCGACCCGCGCTCAATTCCCTTGGGTGCGCCTGTTTTTTTGGATACTACCGAGCCCAATACTAATCGACCTTTGCGAAGATTGGTGATGGCCCAAGATACAGGGAATGCTATTGTTGGAGCGGTTAGGGCTGATTATTATTGGGGCAGCGGCGATCTTGCTGGAGAGTTTGCGGGCAGAATGAAGCAGAATGGACAGATGTGGTTATTGTTACCTAGAAAGGAATAGGCATGGCATATCAAAATATCTTGACAGAGATTGACGGCAAAGTAGCCGTCATTACCTTAAATCGGCCTCAGGTATTAAATGCCTTAAATGATGATTTAATGAACGAGTTAGGCGCAGCGCTGCTTGAGTTTGATGCGAATCCAGCGATTGCCTGCATGATTATTACGGGTAGCGAAAAAGCATTTGCGGCTGGAGCGGATATTAATAAGATGGCTCAGTATCAATTTCAAGACACCTATCGCGAAAATTTTATTAGCCGTAACTGGGAGCATATTCGACGCGTACGTAAACCAGTTATTGCCGCCGTATCCGGTTTTGCTTTGGGCGGCGGGTGTGAATTGGCCATGATGTGCGATTTTATTATTGCGGCTGATAATGCTAAATTTGCTCAGCCTGAGGTCAAGCTCGGAATTATTCCTGGTGCGGGTGGTACTCAGCGCTTAACTCATGCAGTCTCAAAATCGAAAGCAATGGATATGTGTTTGACAGGGCGCATGATGGACGCACAAGAAGCTGAGCGATCAGGCTTGGTGTCACGAGTTTTTCCAGTTGCCGATTTCATGAAAGAAGTAAAAGCAGTTGCAAAAACGATTTCAGAAATGCCTTTATTAACTCTCATGATGGTGAAGGAAAGCGTCAATGTCGCGTATGAAACTACCCTCAATGAGGGACTACGTTTTGAGCGAAGACTATTTCATGCGTGTTTTGCAACCGAAGATCAGAAAGAGGGAATGGCAGCGTTTTTAGAAAAACGCCCCCCTCAATTTAAAAATAATTGACCAACCAAATTAGCGCCTTGGATTAGCCTGCCAAAAAGCGCTGCGCGAGATTAACCCAATATTGGGTGCCAATCGGTAAAAGTTTGTCGTTAAAGTCGTAAGAAGGATTGTGTAAATGGCAGGGCCCCATCCCATGGCCAGCAAGGCGGTGATCGCCATCACCATTGCCCAAAAAAACATAGCAACCTGGTTTTTGTAGCAGCATAAATGCAAAATCTTCTGCTCCCATCGTGGGCTCAATATCGGTATTCACAGCAGATTCTCCAACCAAGTCTTTCATGACACCAGCAGCGAATTCAGTTTCTTTGACATGATTAATCAGTGGTGGGTAGTTGCGTAGAAATTCCATGTTGATTTTGCAATCAAAGGCGGCGGCAGTATGGCTGCTGATTTCTTGAATCCGTTTTTCAATTAAATCGAGCACTTCTAATGTAAAAGTACGAACCGTACCACCAATATAAGCACTATCAGGGATCACATTACAGGTATCGCCCGCTTTAAACTGAGTTACCGAAATAACGGCGGTATCAATCGGACGTTTATTGCGCGTAATAATGCTTTGTAAGCCGCTGACAATTTGGCATCCAGCATGCAGAGGATCGGCGCTGTTGTGTGGCAACGCAGCGTGGCCCCCTTTACCATGAATCTCAATCCTAAATTCATTGCTCGATGCCATCATCGGGCCAGGCGTGACTCCAAAGTGACCTTCAGCTAAGTCCGGCCAATTATGTAATCCAAAAACAGCATCACAAGGAAATTCTTTGAATAAACCATCCTCAATCATTTTTTGTGCGCCAGCGCCACCTTCTTCAGCAGGCTGAAAAATAAAAATCACACTTCCTTTAAAGTCGCGGTGATTAGATAAGTATTCTGCTGCGCCTAATAACATCGCTGTATGGCCGTCATGACCGCAAGCATGCATCTTCCCAGCATTTTGAGAGGCGTGGGCAAAGGTATTTTTTTCTTGTACCGGCAGTGCATCCATGTCAGCGCGTAGTCCAATTATTTTTCCAGAACCGAGCGCGCCATCAATACGACCAACAATACCCGTTTTACCAAAGCCGCGAAAAATAGGAATACCCCAACTGGAGAGAGCTTCAGCAACCAATTCAGAAGTGCGATTTTCTTCAAAACGCAGTTCAGGGTGAGCGTGGATATTGCGCCGAATCACTTGAATTGCTTCGGCAGCACTGAGAATCTCAGGCAAAATTTGCAGGTTTTTCCTCATTAGACTATCTTATCTCAAACGAATCTGCTTCGGCGGAGCCAGCTTTATTGAACCTATTGAAAGAGTAAGTACACTAGTTTCATTCATTTATATTTAATCAATGCCTTA
>JAEMSI010000013.1:5771-46435 GCA_016462905.1 Polynucleobacter sp.
CCTTAGTTCATTCCTATGACTCTTCAGAAACCTTGGTTAGCCTCTTATCCTAAAGGAGTTTTGCCACAATTGGATTACAGTGGCTATGGAAGCTTATTGGATTTAATCGATCAGGCCTTCTCCCGTTTTGCAAACCAGCCGGCTTCTTGGTGTATGGGTAAGCAACATGCTTATTCAGAAGTAGATCACGCATCCATGCAAATCGCATCCTATTTTCAAAGCTTGGGTTTATCAAAAGGTGCTCGTATCGGCATCATGCTGCCGAATATTCCTCAATACTCAGTTACCCTATACGCCATTTTGCGAGCTGGCTATGTGGTGGTCAGCATAAATCCAATGTATACCCCGCGCGAGTTGCAAACGCAGTTGTCCGATAGTGGAGCCGAGGTTATTGTGATTCTGGAGCACTTTGCTAAAACATTACAAGATGCCATGGAAATCGCCGACAGTAAAAATAAAGTCTTGCCCTTACGGCAGGTTGTTTTAAGTAGTATTGGTGAAATGTTGGGTTGGAAGGGGCCTTGGGTCGATCGTTTCATTCGCACTTTTAAAAAGAAAGTTCCACCGTTTCAATTACCCGCTCATTTAAAAACGTCCACATTTAGTGAAGCCTTGCAAAGTGGCGGTAAATTGCCATATCAAAAACCGGCGCTTGATTTAAATTCAATTGCTTTATTGCAATATACCGGTGGCACGACTGGCATTTCGAAAGGTGCAGTTTTAACGCACCGGAATTTAATTGCGAATATATTACAAATTGAGGAATGGCTTAAGCCAATTGGGCAAGTCAAAAAAATAGAGCAGTGGCATTTTTTATGTGCTTTACCGATGTATCACATCTTTGCATTAACCGCTTGTGGTTTATTGGGCATGCACTTGGGCGCTCGAATTATTTTGGTGCCGAATGCTCGCGATTTAGTGAATCTAATTGGGATTTTGAAAGAATTTCCTGAGATTAATCTTTTCCCAGGAGTCAATACGCTTTTTCAGGCCCTATTAAATAATCCTCACTTTCATCAACTTAATTTCTCCCAATGGGCCCTTACGATTGGCGGTGGTATGGCCGTCCATCGTTCGGTTGCTGAGCGTTGGCAATCATTGACAGGAACTTTAATTACAGAGGGCTATGGGCTTTCAGAAACATCTCCAGTAGCCAGTTGCAATACCCCCTTGGAGGCAGAATTTAGAGGCTCCATTGGCTTGCCTTTGCCTGATACCGAGATGGTGATTCGAGACGATGAGGGATGCGATTTACCAGTCGGTTCGATAGGCGAGATTTATATTCGGGGCCCACAAGTCATGTCTGGGTATTGGCAGCAAGAAAATGAAACACAAGCTGTTTTGGGAGCCGATGGTTTTTTTAGAACCGGTGATATTGGTTTAATGGATGAAAATGGCTATTTCAAAATAGTCGATCGCAAGAAAGATATGATTTTAGTCGCCGGTTTTAATGTTTATCCTAATGAAATTGAGGGCGTCGTAGCGGGTATTGATGGGGTTATTGAGTGTGCCGCAATTGGAATTCCACAAACTGCTTCTGGTGAAGCCGTTAAATTATTTGTGGTTAGCGATGATCCGAATTTAACAGTCGAAAAAATACAAGAAGTATGTATTCGTGATTTAGCACAATATAAAAGACCGGTGCAGATTGAATTTAGAGAGAGCCTGCCTAAAAATAATGTCGGGAAAATTTTACGACGAGTGCTGCGTGAAGAATCATCCAGGTAATCGCAAAGAGCGAGCAGCCAATTGCATCGCTTCAATCGAATAAGGCGCATGCTTTTCTTTTTGTAAGTCTTCCGGTAGCCAATCAATGATTCCCAGAAGTGGCGCAGGAATTCTTTTTTTCAGGGTTTCAATATTTTCAATTTTCACCAGCATATCGGGGTCTATCGTATTGGCAACCCAACCCGCTAAGGTTAAATTTCGTTTTTGAATGGCTTCAATGGTAAGTAGGCTGTGATTTAGGCAGCCTAAGCGCAGGCCGACCACCAAAATAATAGGTAAATTTATTTTCTCAGCAAAATCGGCAGTTGTTTCCTGTTCGTTAAGCGGAACTAAAAAACCGCCAACCCCTTCGACAATCATGTGAGTCGATTTTTTTCTTAAATCAACTAAACCTTCAATCATCCTGCTTAGGCTTAATTTTTTAGATTCTTCCACCGCGACAATATTGGGCGCAGCAGGGTGATTTAAAATAAACGGGCAGCATGCTTCGGCAGTCAGTTGATTTTGGCTTTGAAAATTACTCGCTAGACAAAGGCTCTCGACATCTTCATTGGCCAGTTTTCCATTCGGGCTTGTATGGGTTCCGGCAGAAACGGGTTTATACCCAGCAACCAATTTATTAGCGCTATCTTGCTCTTTTATTTTTAAAATCAAGGCACAACTAATTAAGGTTTTGCCAACCTCGGTATCGGTACCCACTACAAAATACTCATTGCGGTTTAAATTCAAGGGATTCATTTCAAAATAATACCTTCCTCAATGAGGTGTAATGCTTTCACTAATTCCAGCACATCTTCTTTGGAGTGTTCGGCCGAAAATGTAATACGAAGTCGAGCACTATCTTTGGGAACCGTAGGGGGTCGAATCGCAGGGATCCAAAAACCAGCCTGATCCAAACGGCGTGAAGCTTCTAGAGCATCTTCATTACTACCTAAAATGAGTACTTGAATAGGGGTATTGGATTCACTGAGTTGCCATTTTTTAAATCGAACTTCACTTTTCCAGAGATGAATCAATTCCCCTAAATGGGCACGGCGAGCTTGCCCCTCTTTTCCTTGTATGATTTCCACGCTTTGCATTAGGGCGTTAGCAATCGCTGGGGGTGTAGCGGTGCTATAGATGTACGGGCGACCTTTTTGAACCAACCATTCAATTAAGTGGGCATCGGCACAAACAAAGGCACCACTAATTCCGGCTGCTTTACTTAGAGTGCCAATGTAGACAATCCGTTCTGATTGAATTTTTTCTAGTTCGAGTAAGCCAGAGCCGTGTTTACCTAAAACCCCAAAACCGTGGGCATCGTCCACCATCAGCAAGGCGTCAAATTGATTGGCTAACTCCACCAATTTAGTGATAGGTGCAATATCCCCATCCATGCTAAAAACACCATCAATTACAATCAATTGATGCGCATCGCTAAACCTCTTTTTTTCTTGGTTTAATTGGCTTTCTAATTCGTTTAAATTGCGATGATCAAATAAAAAAATCTGCGCGCCTGTTTGTGCGGCAGCTAATTTAACCCCATCGATGAGCGATGCGTGATTTAATTTCGCCGAGTAAATATTAATCCTGCCGCTACCCTCTTTTAATTTTCCCAGTCTTGCAAAGCCGGTAATGGCGCACAAGTTTGCTAGATAGCCGGTACTAAAAAATAATGCCCTAGCATTTGGAATGGATAATTTTTGAGTATGGGCTAAAAATTGTTCTAAAGCGGCATGGATTTCGCTGTGGCCACTAATTAAGTGGGATGCACCGCTACCCGCGCCATATTGTTGCGCTCCCCGAATTAGGGCGTCGATGATTAAAGGATGATTCGCTAGTCCCAAATAATCGTTACTACAAAATGCTTTTAATTCTCGACCTTGAATGACGGGTCGAACCTTAGAAGCACTTTCAGTTGTTTTTAATCGACGCTTTAATAATTGCAATTCAAGCAAATCGAGTTGGTTTTTAGCTTCGCTTAAAGCGCTAAATGAGTGAACGATCTGGGTTGAATTTTTTGGCATGATTAATTAGGGATTTCAAAATGGATTTAGTTCATACTGCTGACTAAGTCAAGGGACCGCTGAATTCCTAAAGACATGATTTTGTGTTCCTCGTAACTCATGCTATACGGCGGCATCACATAAACAGTATTCCCAATGGGTCGAATCAGCACTTGCTGTTTTAAACCTTCTTGGAAGAGATTTCGAGCAAATTCTGGGATGTGATGGAGCGCTGATTTTTTAATATCAAAGGCATAAATCATGCCTTGTTGGCGACTAAATTCAATACGCTGATCCTCTTTTGTCCAAGAAAATAAAGACGCAATATTGTTTGCGCTAGCCAGGTTTTTTTCAAGAATCTGTTCATCGCTAAAAATTGTCAGAGCAGCCAGTGCAGCAGAGCAAGCAAGTGGGTTACCAGTGTAGGAGTGTGAATGTAAAAATGCCTGCCCCACGTTCTCTGAATAAAAAGCAGAATAAATAGCATTCGTGCTGAGGCATAGTGACAATGGTAAATAGCCGCCACTAATTCCTTTGGATAGAGTTAAAAAATCAGGCCATATGCCAGCGTGCTCGCAAGCAAAAAAACGTCCTGTTCTACCGCAGCCGACTGCAATTTCGTCAGCGATCAAATGAACTTCATATTGCGTGCACAATTTTTTGACTAATTTTAAATAAGTAGCTGAGTGCATTCCCATGCGACCTGCGCATTGAACTAAGGGTTCAATTAAGACTGCGGCAATATGGCGATGCTCTTTTTGTAAGAGCAGCTCTAATTCTTGCGCTGCTTGTTGGGCGACATCTTCAGGGCTTTGCCCATCTTTGGCTTGGCGTGCATCGGGCGACATCACAACCCATGTCTCTTGCAAGAGACTTCCATAAGCCTCTTTAAATAAGGGAATATCCGTTACTGCAAGAGCCCCCATGGTTTCCCCATGGTAACTATTTTTTAAACAGACAAAACCATTCTTTTTTTCTTGACCCGAAATTTTCCAGTAGTGATGGCTCATTTTCATTGCAATTTCGATTGCAGATGCGCCATCGCTGGCATAAAAGGCATGACCTAAATTTTGGTTTGTTAACTCAATTAAGCGTTCCGATAGTTCAATGACCGGTTGATGCGTAAATCCTGCCAGCATGACATGCTCTATTTTTTCGAGTTGAGCATGAATCGCCTGATTGATTTTTGAATTCGAGTGTCCAAATAAATTAGTCCACCAAGAACTAATGCAATCAAGAAAGGCACGTCCTTCGGTGTCATATAACCATGAGCCTTTGCCATGGGATATTGCCACCAGAGGCGAGAACTCATGCTGTTTCATTTGGGTGCATGGATGCCAAACTGCAGCTAAACTTCGTTTAGCCCAGTCTTCATCTAAATTGGAGCGGGTTTTTTTCAAATCAAGCATCATGCACTTATTTGACCACTAGTTTTTGCTTAGGGTCTTTGTATCTGTTATGTTTATGTCTTTATTGGTAAAAATATGTCAACCAGCATCCTTCATAAAGCAATCTCATCGGTAAAGGCTAATTTACCCGAGCCCCAATTCGCCTTAGGAAAAAGCGCAAGGAAAGACTCGGTTTGGTCGGTCGCCGAAGTGGAGGCCTTATATGAGTTGCCTTTTCATGATTTGTTGTTTCGTGCCCAAGAAACCCATCGGCGTTATTTTCCCGATGGCGATATTGAGCTGGCAACCTTACTTTCAATTAAAACCGGCGGTTGCCCTGAAGATTGCGCTTATTGTCCTCAAGCAGCCCGTTATCATACCGACGTTAAAGCCAGTAAGTTATTGGATTTATCTGAAGTTTTAGAGGCCGCTAAGGCGGCAAAAGCCGCTGGTTCAAATCGATTCTGTATGGGCGCTGCATGGCGCGAACCAAAAGATCGGGATGTCGAAAAAGTGGCAGAAATGATTCGTGCAGTGAAGGCCTTGGGCTTGGAAACTTGCGCGACCTTGGGCATGTTAGAGGCCCAACAGGCGCAAACCCTCAAGGCCGCAGGACTTGATTTTTATAACCACAACCTAGATACGAGCGAGGATTTTTATCCTGCGGTGATTCAAACCCGAACTTATCAAGATCGATTGGATACTCTAGACCACGTTCGCGCTGCAGGGATGTCGGTATGCTGCGGCGGGATTGTTGGGATGGGTGAAAATCGCCAGCAACGTGCCGCTTTTATTTCTCGTTTGGCCAATCTAAAACCCTATCCAGAATCGGTGCCCATCAACCATTTAGTCCCAGTGTCTGGAACCCCTTTGGCTGAGCAAAAAAAATTAGATCCACTGGAATTTGTTCGAACCATTGCGATTGCTCGAATCACCATGCCAAGTGCACGAGTCCGCTTATCGGCAGGTCGCCAAGAATTGGGTAAAGCAATCCAAATATTGTGTTTTCAAGCGGGCGCTAATTCGATTTTCTATGGAGATCATTTGCTAACCACAGGCAATCCAGAGGCTGAAACAGACCGTCATTTATTGTCTGAATTGGGTCTAAAAATTCGTGAAACCTATAAATCTGAAGTCAGTATTTAAGGTGTCAAAATGAGCTTAAATTACTCAGTTGCAGATCAGGTCATTAGGGAGTTTGACATCGCTTTACGTTCCGTATTTGGCGGTGCAAATTCACATCGATCTAATCCTGCTGATCAATTGAATAAAGCAAAAGGTAATAAGCAAGTACTTACATCAGAAGCTGTAATGAGCACCCAAGAACAAGACCACGCAGCTGGATTAATGCGAGTCAACCATGTTGGTGAGGTCTGTGCGCAAGCACTTTATCAGGCGCAAAAATTAGTCGCTCGCGACCCTCAAACAAAGGAGTTGCTGAGTCGAGCCGCTAGTGAAGAAATGGATCATATGGCTTGGTGTGAAGAGCGACTTAAAGAGTTGAATTCGCACCCTAGTTTTTTAAATCCCATTTGGTATGGCGCTTCTTTTGCGATGGGTCTTTTAGCAGGCCTGAGCGGCGATAAGTGGAGCTTGGGATTTTTAGCGGAGACCGAAAAACAAGTAGAAAAACACCTTGAAAGCCATTTAGAAAAATTGCCCCAAGCGGATGATCGATCACGCGCGATTGTTGAGCAAATGCGGCAAGATGAAATTGAACATGGTTCAGCAGCAATTCAGGCTGGCGGTGAAGTGTTGCCGCAATCAATTCAGACATTGATGAGCCAGATTTCAAGGCTAATGACAACAACAGCCTATAAAATTTAAAAAATCGACCAATATCAAAGTTTTAGAATAATTAAACTGTTCTTTCATACAGTATTTTTAATTCGAAATGACGTTTTATCTTATATTAAAACTGAGGTATATAGTACAAGCCCTTGTTTTCGGTCATAATTTTACTCGATATTGATTTCAAGTGAATGCTCTAAGTGATTGTAATCACTAGAGAATTTCCCTAAATATTGCTTCAAAACCCTTGACCATCAGCGCTCTAAGCACTAAAGTGGGAATAAGTGTGAAAAAGTGGGGAAAATGTGTTTCAAGGGGCTTCAGCGCTAACTCTCGATTCAAAAGGTCGTATGTCGGTGCCGGCAAGGCATCGCGACGCTTTGGTGGTTCAAGGCGAAGGTAGAGTCACGCTTACAAAACATCCTGATGGCTGTTTACTTTTATTTCCGAGGCCAGAGTGGGAAGCATTTCGCGCGCGTATTGCGCAGTTGCCGATGGATGCTCATTGGTGGCGCAGAATATTTTTGGGTAATGCATCTGAAATCGATTTAGATAATTCAGGTCGAATTTTAATAAGCCCAGAATTACGCACCGCTGCAGCATTGGAACGTGAAATTATTTTGTTAGGCATGGGTAGTCACCTTGAGTTGTGGGATGCCAATAGTTATGCAACGAAAGAACAGGCAGCCATTGCAAATGGTATGCCTGATGCATTAAAGCAATTTACTTTTTGATGATTTGGTCGAATGAATCAATCTCATCGCCCAGTATTGCTGGCCGAGGCAGTCTCCTCCTTGACTGCGTTTCAGCATTTTCCTTTCAAAACAGCATCCATCATCGACGGTACTTTTGGTCGAGGCGGTCATACTCAGGCCCTCTTAAATCAATTGGGGAAAGAAGCCAATTTAATCGCTTTCGACAAAGATCCTCAAGCGATTGCAGAGGGCAGACTAATTCAAGACAAGCGCTTGCAATTGGTGCACGACAGTTTCGCCAATCTCGATCAATATGCAACTTCAAATTCGATCGACGCAGTCTTGCTCGATTTGGGGATCAGTTCACCGCAAATCGATCAAGCGGAGCGCGGGTTTTCATTTCGTTTCGATGGCCCGCTCGATATGCGGATGGACACAACGCGCGGAGTGACAGCGGCCACTTGGCTTCAGGAGGCATCACTAGAGGAGATCACTCACGTGATTAAGACCTACGGTGAAGAACGTTTTGCTTTTGCGATTGCCAAAGCGATTGTGGCTAAGCGCTTGGTAGGCGAGAGTCCAAAAACCACACGGGAGTTATCGAATTTAGTAGCCGGCGCAGTTCGCACTCGCGAGCCTGGACAGGATCCAGCCACTCGAACCTTTCAAGCTTTGCGAATGGTTGTCAATCGAGAACTAGAAGATCTGGAGCAAGGGCTTACTGCCGCCTTAAAAGTCTTAAAGATAGGTGGGCGTTTAGTAGTAATCAGCTTTCATTCATTAGAAGATCGAATCGTAAAGCGTTTTATGCAAGCCCATGCACAGGTCGAAGTGCCTCGTAAATTACCGATTCGTGAAAAGGATTTACCGCAGGGTGATTTAAATTTAATCGCTCGTATACGACCTAGCGATCAAGAGGTAATAGACAATCCTCGTGCTCGCTCGGCCATGATGCGGGTTGCAGAGAAAAAATCAGGCGGAGTACTGGTATGAATCGTGCAACTCTGTCGCTCTTAGCGCTGTTACTAATTTGCGCACTTTCTTTGGTGGCTTCACAGCAAAGGACCCGTAAATTATTTGTGGCTCTTGAGCGTGCACAAATTGAAGAAAGGAAATTAAATCAAGAATGGCTCCGTCTCGAGTTTGAGCAACGAAACTTATCCAAATCTGCCCGCATCCGTGATGTCGCGCGGACGCAGTTAAAGATGATTCCGATTTCGCAAGAAAAGACTCTTTTTATTAAGGGTGGCTTATGAAACCAGTCGGCTTTTCTGCGTCCCCGAATTTAGTTTTGCGATTGCCGATGTGGCGCTCTCGCCTGATGCTATTTCTTTTGTTCATTGCATTTGTCATGTTAGTGTTGCGCGCATTCTGGATTCAAGGCCCAGGCAATGCGTTTTATGAAGCAAAAGCAATTAAGGGCACGCAGCGTGATCTCGAGCTACCGGCAACTCGCGGCAAGATACTAGATCGCAATGGTCGTGTGATTGCGACTAGCTTAGAAGCAAAGGCAGTGATTGCGTATCCCGACATCGTCCCTGACGATTTGCCTGCAGAAAAGATAAACGCCCTAGGCAAATTATTGGATATCAGTGTTAGTGAAATTCAGAAAAAGTTGAAAGATGAGCGAAATCAGGTTTTTTTAAAACGGCAAGTCGATCCGCAGCTTGCTGCTCAAATTAAAAAATTAGAGATACCGGGAATTAGTTTGAACAACGAGTATCGTCGCCAATATCCTGAAGGCGAAGCGATGGCGCATGTGGTTGGTTTTACCAATGTGGAAGACCGCGGTCAAGAAGGAATGGAACTATCGTATGAAACCCAATTAGCTGCTTACCCAGGTAAAAGGCGTGTCGTAATAGATCGTTTAGGCCGCATTGTTGACGACATTTCAATTTTGCAATTACCTCAAAACGGTAAAGATTTGCAATTGTCAGTGGATAGCAAAGTTCAGTACATTGCCTATAACGCATTAAAAGATGCGGTTGAAAAACATCGTGCAAAAGCCGGTGGAGCAGTAGTTCTTGACGTGCAAACAGGTGAAGTATTAGCGTTGGCAAATTGGCCTAGTTACAACCCTAACACCAGACTCCATTTAACCGGCGAGCAGTTACGCAATCGGGTGTTGACTGACACATTTGAACCGGGCTCAACGATGAAACCGTTTACTGTAGCGCTCGCTTTAGAGCAGGGGAAGGTTGAGCCAAACACCAATATGGTGATTGGTGCTAAATACTTAATCGGGCCTAAACCAATTACAGACACCCATCCCTATGGAATGCTGACCGTCTCTCAGGTGATTCAAAAATCCAGCAATATTGGAACGGCCAAATTAGCTTTAGATATGCAAGCTCAAGAAATGTGGAATTTATTTAGTGCAGTTGGGTTTGGGCAAGCACCTCAGATTGGTTTCCCTGGAGCGGTTGCGGGACGTCTGCATCCTTATCAAAAGTGGGGTCAAAGTGATCAAGCGCGGATTGCCTTTGGGTACGGTATCTCCACTTCTTTATTTCAATTGGCACGGGCTTACACCATATTTGCTCGGAACGGAGAATTAGTCCCAGTAACCATGATGCGAAGCCCTGAATATAAGTTAGGCACACGGGTGATCTCAGCAAAAACCGCACGGGAAATGCGCGATATGCTCGAATTGGTAACCGAGGAAGGTGGAACTGCTCTAAAGGCGCGTTCAGAAGGATACCGAGTCGGTGGCAAAACAGGCACATCGCATAAGTTGGATGGTAAAAATTATTCATCGAATAAATATCGCGCCTATTTCGTTGGCTTAGCGCCAATGAGTGCTCCTAGAATCGTGGTCGCGGTTATGGTCGACGAGCCAAGTGCTGGCGGACATTATGGCGGTGAAGTGGCTGCCCCCGTATTTTCAACGATTGTCAGTGAAACTCTACGAAGTATGAATGTAGTACCCGATGATGCTGTTAAAAAAATGGTGCAAAACAATTTAAATCCAAATTCGCACGATAGTTCTGCACCTCCCGTTGTAAATCACTCGAATGGCATGATGCAAGCCAATATTCAGAAAGCAGTTTTGAAGCAATGAGTTCAATGACTACTTTTTCAAAAAGCTCGCAGAGTAAATTAGATATTCGCGGAGAAACACTGCAACAATTAAGGGCATCGGTATCGAGCTCGGCAAAAATGGTCGCCGATACGCGGCAACTAAACCAAGGCGATATTTTTTTAGCCTATCCCGTTGGACGCGCGGGTGCGATGCGCGATGGTCGGCCTTATATTGATCAAGCAATTAAGAAAGGCGCCGGCGCCATTTTATTTGATCCCAAAAATTATCAGTACGCCAATCTTTCTAAACAAATTCCTTTTCTGGCAGTTGAGAATTTGGCGAATCAAGCTGGGTTTTTGTCCTCAGAATGGTATGGCAATCCAAGTCATCAAATCAATGTGATTGGTGTTACAGGAACCAATGGGAAGACCAGCGTGACACAATGGCTTTCGCAGACCTTAGATACAGAAAAGAAAGCCGCCGTGATGGGCACGCTTGGAATTGGTTTTCCTGGGCGGCTGTATTCGAGTGGATACACCACACCCGATGCGCCCCGTGTTCAAACTGAATTAAAGCAACTTGTTGATCAGGGTGCAAACTATCTTGCAATGGAAGTTTCGTCGCACGCTCTTGATCAGGGCCGAGTGAACGGCGTTCAATTTGCGTGCAGCGTATTTACCAATCTCAGTCAAGATCATTTAGATTATCACGGCAGTATGTTGGAATATGGTAACGCGAAAGCAAAACTGTTTTATGAGCATTCATTAAAGAAAGCAGTGTTAAATTTAGATGATGCTTTTGGCAAGGAATTGGCTGCCGAATTATTGCGAACTTCTAAAGTTGAAGTTTGGGCTTACGCTTTAAACCCTACTTCCTTAAACGAGTTTCAGAGTTCAGGTTCTCATTTTCACCACATTAGTCTTCGGCACCATGAATTAGTAGAGCATGGTTATAACTGCCATATTCAGTTTGATACACAGGCTGAAAGCCTAATGTATTTACCGGTTTTGGGTGAGTTTAATCTCAGTAATGGCTTGGCTGTCATAGCAACCTTATTGGCTCAGGGACTTTCTTTAGAAGAAGTTAGAAAGCGGGTTGCTCGCTTACAGGCTGTTTCGGGCCGGATGGAAATGATTGGGGGAGACAAAGAAAACGCTCCACTAGTGGTGGTGGATTATGCTCACACGCCTGATGCCTTAGAGAAAAGTTTACAGGCCTTACGACCTTTGGCTAATCAGCGTCAGGGTAATTTATGGTGCGTGTTTGGTTGCGGTGGAGATCGCGATAGCAGTAAACGTCCACTGATGGGTAAAGTCGCGCAAACGTTTGCTGATTATGTGGTGATTACCAGCGATAACCCCCGCTCAGAAAATCCTGATGACATTATTCAGATGATTTCAAAAGGAATGTCTGATTCAGCCCATTCGAATTCTGTGCAATTGATTGCGGATCGTGCTGCCGCTATCATGCTGGCAATTCGACATGCGAATCCAAAAGATATTGTCTTGGTTGCAGGGAAGGGGCATGAATCAACTCAAGAAGTGAACGGAACAAGATTTGAATTTTCGGACCAAGCCCATATTCAGTTAATTCTTGGGGGAAGTTCAGCATGATGACCAACTTAGCCGAAATGCATCGGATGCTCCCGAGCAGTCAATTGGTCAACATTACGCTAGATGCTGCTAAAGCATTGCAAATTAGTGCTGTTGGTAGCGATAGTCGAAAGATTGGGCCAGGCGAATTATTTATTGCGTTGCAAGGGGAGCGTTTTGATGCGCATCACTTTTTAGAGCAAGTTGCTGTGTCTGGAGCGAGCGCTGCTTTAATTAGTCAAGCTGAGTCTTGCCCGAAACAATTGCCCGCGTTATATGTATCTGATACGCGTAGAGGGCTTGGTGATCTTGCGGCAGCATGGCGTCGTCAACATACGATCCCAGTGGCTGTCATTACTGGTAGCAATGGTAAAACAACTGTAAAAGAGATGGTCGCTGCAATTTTTTCTGCAGCAGTAGGATCTGCTCATACTTTAATGACCAACGGTAATTTCAATAATGAAATTGGTTTACCTCTTACTTTATTACGTCTGCGGGCTAACCATCAATTAGCTGTGGTTGAGTTAGGCATGAATCATCCTGGAGAAACTGCACAACTGGCAGCGATTGCGCAAGCCAATATTGCATTAATTAATAATGCGCAACGTGAACACCAAGAATTTATGAATAGCGTTGCTGAGGTGGCAAAGGAGCACGCTGCAGTTTTAGCAGCCTTGCCGGCCGACGGAGTTGCAGTTTTACCTACGGATTCGCCTTATTTTGAAGAGTGGAAGAAATCGGCGGCCGGTAAAAAAGTAATTGATTTTCTTTGGTTAGGAAATCGAGCAAAAGTGGATATAAAAAAACCGCCTATTAGTTCTGCAATGGTTTATGGCTTCGGTGAGGTTGATGGATCCATCACGATTCACACCCCCGAAGGTGAAATTCGTGTTTTATTAAATACGGTAGGAGAACATAACATCCGCAATGCATTAGCTGCAGCTGCGATCGCCATTGCTGCTAAGGTGGGTTTAGATGCAATTCAGCGGGGCCTCGAGTCATTTCAAGCGGTTTCGGGCAGAATGCAGAAAAAACAATTCGGTCATCAAATTACCCTAATTGATGACACCTACAACGCCAATCCTGATTCAGCTCGTGCTGCCATTGAAGCTTTGTCTGAGCATTTAGGAAGACGCTGTTTCGTTTTGGGTGATATGGGGGAAGTGGGCGATCAAGGCCCGCAATTTCATTATGAGGTGGGCGCCTATGCCGCTGAAAAAGGAATTGATGATTTATTTACCTTGGGACAGATGACGCAGTATGCTCAGCAGGGGTTTAACGAGTTTCATCAATCCAGGCAAGCGGCCCAACATCATCACGAGATTGACAATCTAAACCAATCGCTTACCCACTACTTAAAAAATAATCAAAGCAGTCCCTTATCCATTTTGATTAAAGGTTCACGTTTCATGCAAATGGAGCGGGTATTAGAGAAGCTCATCTTGGAGGCACAAGCATGCTCTTAATCTTGGCGCAATTATTGCAAGATGATTTTGGATTTCTGCGGGTAGTGAATTACATTACGTTTAGAGCTGTGATGGCGACCATGACTGCTTTATTAATTGGCCTTTTATTTGGCCCTTGGGTGATTCGCAAATTGACTGCGCTCAAAGTGGATCAAGCAGTCCGCACTGATGGGCCACAGTCCCATCTTGCCAAAGTGGGAACTCCCACCATGGGAGGCGTTTTAATTCTGATTAGTATTTTTATTTCGACTGTATTGTGGGCCGATCTAAGCAATCGTTTTGTTTGGATTGTGATGATTGTTACTTTTGGTTTTGGTCTGATTGGATGGGTCGACGACTATCGAAAAGTAGTTCATCGCGACCCAAAGGGAATGGCTTCACGGGAAAAGTTCATGTGGCAAACCGCAATTGGATTATTTGCTGCTATTTATTTGGCTTTTTCAGTTTCCGAAGTGAATAACCTCAAGGTATTGCAACTATTTCTTAATTGGGTTGAAAGTGGTTTTTCGTTAGATTTACCTGCCAAGTCGAATTTGTATTTACCTTTTATGAAAGAAGTGAGTTACCCATTGGGCGTAATGGGCTTCATTATTTTGAGTTATTTCGTGATTGTTGGCAGTAGCAACGCAGTTAATCTTACCGACGGTCTAGATGGACTAGTCATCATGCCAGTGATCTTGGTTGGCGCCGCATTGGGTGCTTTTGCCTATGTCATGGGTAATTCAATTTACGCTAAATATCTTTTGTTTCCCTATATTCCGGGAGCCGGAGAGTTATTGGTTTTTTGTGGCGCAATGGGCGGAGCCGGCTTAGCTTTTCTTTGGTACAACGCTCACCCCGCACAAATGTTTATGGGCGATGTGGGTGCATTAGCGCTTGGCGGGGCTTTGGGAACAATCGCAATCATCGTTCGCCAAGAAATTGTTTTGTTTGTCATGGGCGGAGTCTTTGTTGCTGAAACCATATCCGTGATGCTACAGGTAGGTTGGTTCAAATTCACCAAAAAATATTACGGTACCGGCAGACGAATTTTTAGGATGGCACCTTTGCACCATCACTTTGAATTAGGTGGGCTGACCGAAACGCAAGTGGTTGTCCGTTTTTGGATCGTCACCATTTTGTTAGTTTTGGTTGGTTTATCGAGTCTGAAATTAAGGTGATCTAGATGACCATAAAATTATCAAAACCATTTTTAAAAGATTCAATCCAATCCATTTTAATTATTGGATTGGGTGAGTCTGGTTTTGCGATGGCTAAGTGGTGTTTATTGCAGGGGGCAAAAGTTCGCTTAGCCGATACACGAACTTCAAATGATTTATCTGAGCAGCAGCAAACAGGGCTGACTGATTTAAAGAAATTAGGATTAAGCGATATCCACTTAGGCGATTGGTCTGAGAGGCACGCTGATGAGATCGACAATCTATTGAATCAGATTGACATCATTGGCATTAGCCCAGGTTTATCTCCTTTAAGCGAACCAACTAAAACAATACTTGCTTTAGCAAAACAGAAGGCGATTCCAGTTTGGAGTGAGATTGAGTTTTTTGCAAATGCCATCAAGGCAATCGAGGGCTATAAGCCTCAAGTTTTAGCCATTACAGGAACTAATGGCAAGACCACCACTACCGCATTAACGGGGCAAATTTGTACCCGTGCAGGCAAACGGGTTGCGGTTGCTGGCAATATTAGCCCTGCTGCATTAGAAAAAATGATATCGGTTTTAGATGAAGCCCAAGACGTATCCGAGCTTCCCGAAATTTGGGTATTAGAACTTTCTAGTTTTCAACTTGAATTTACGCATACATTAAATCCGCATGCAGCTGCTTTATTAAATATATCGCAAGATCATCTGGACTGGCATGGTGATATGCAATCATATGTGACAGCTAAAGCAAAAATAATCGGTATTGATAGTGATATTGTGATCAATCGTGACGATGTCACTCTGCAAGAGTTCATGCTTACCGATTCCTTTTCTAGTCAGCGTGTAATTCGTTTTGGAAACGATGCCCCGCAAGAGCCAAATTCTTTTGGAATTGAGCGCGATCCCCATGGCGGTATAGATTGGTTGGTTTGGGCCGAGCCCGATGAAGCAACTACTGCTGCAGAGGCTAATCCTGAACAATTTACTAAACGGCGTAATAGAAAAAAATCGCAGGCATATCAACGGAGCGACGAATTGCGTATTAAGCGCCTAATTCCAGTCGATGCATTGCGAATCCGCGGTAGACATAATGCTTTAAATGCCCTTGCAGCGCTAGCATTAGCAAAGTCAGCTGGTTTGAATCTTAGTTTGCTATTGCATGGATTGCGTGAGTATCGAGGAGAACCCCATCGCGTCCAAAGTATTGCGATGATTAATGACGTTGAGTATATCGACGATAGCAAGGGAACCAATGTAGGGGCAACGGTCGCTGCTTTAGAAAGTTTAGGGTCCGAAAAGTCGCACAAACAAATTTGGTTAATTGTTGGCGGTGATGGTAAGGGTCAAGATTTTCAGCCTTTACGGAGCCCGATTCAACGATATGTAAAAGGTTTATTTCTAATTGGTCGAGATGCAGACATCATTAAAGCAGTTTGTGCGCAGGAATTAGACCCCTCTGTATCTTGTGAAAAAGTAGACACACTTGAGGAGGTAGTAAAAAAAGTAGCTCAACAAGCTAGATCTGGGGATATCGTTTTGCTATCACCAGCCTGCGCTAGTTTTGATATGTTTCGCAACTACGAACATCGAGCCACTGTTTTTGCAGAGGCTGTTCATGAATTAGCATTCACTATGCCAACCCTTGACTTGGGAGCAACTGCATGAAGCTCGCCGAAAAATTCATGGCTTACTGGGAGGCGATTTTTCAATTAGTCTTTGGAAGTTCGCGTGCGCATGCAATACAAAATCAATTAGCAAGCAATCGTTTTTGGAATTTTTCACGCGTTGGCTTTGATGGTTTTCGTACTGGTTTGCGCGATGCTGTTTCAGGAGTAGAGCAAACTCGCTCGCGCATGATGGATTATGACCAATTATTAGTTTGGGCTTCCTTATCTTTGGCTTTAATTGGCTTAGTCATGGTGTATTCCGCCTCGATCACTTTGGCCGATGGTCCAAAGTACGCTAACTATAGTAGTAATCATTTTTTAATTCGCCACATGATTTCATTGGCGATCGCAGGTTTTGTGGGGTTTTGGGTATTTAAGATTCCTGTAAAAGTGTGGGATCGAGTTGCCCCGATTATTTTTGTGATTACCATTTTGATGTTAATTGCTGTGTTAATCCCTGGATTGGGTAAGGGTGTGAACGGTGCTAAACGTTGGATACCGTTGGGCCCATTGAATTTTCAGCCGTCGGAATTAATGAAGTTTGCTGCAGTTATTTTTGCTGCCAGTTATACAGTACGTCGCCAAGAATATCTACATACCTTTATGAAAGGGATGTTGCCAATGGGCATTGCCGTTGCCTTAGTGGGTGGTTTATTAATGGCAGAGCCTGATATGGGCGCTTTTGTTGTGATTGCATTAATTGCATTTGGTATTTTATTTTTGGGTGGGATTAATGCCAAATTATTTGGTGCTCTGATTGCAGTAGGCGTGATGAGTGCCGTAACCATCATTGCGCTCTCGCCTTTCCGACGCGAACGCATCATGGCTTTCTTGGACCCATGGCAAGCTGATAACGCGGCAAATAAAGGCTATCAATTAACCCATTCATTAATGGCTTTTGGTCGAGGCGAATGGTTTGGTACGGGCTTAGGCGGGAGCGTTGAAAAACTTCATTATTTGCCAGAGGCGCATACCGATTTTATTTTGGCAGTAATTGGTGAAGAGCTTGGTTTTATTGGAGTAGCAGTCACGATATTTTTATTTTATTGGATCGTGCGACGCGCATTCATTATTGGAAGAACTTCATTGCAACTTGATCGAAGTTTTGCTGGTTTAGTAGCTAAGGGAATCGCTATCTGGATTGGATGGCAAGCATTTATCAATATGGGCGTCAATCTAGGCCTTTTGCCCACCAAAGGACTGACATTACCTTTAGTCAGTTATGGCGGCTCAGGAATTTTAATGAATGCGGTGGCACTGGCCGTGTTGCTCAAAATCGATTATGAGAATCGTATTTTGATGCGAGGGGGAAAATTGTGAGCACTCGCTTAGCAAAGCCCTCTATTTTGGTGATGGCCGGCGGTACCGGCGGGCATATATTCCCTGGTTTAGCGGTTGCCGAAAATTTACGAAGCAAGGGTTGGGATGTTGCTTGGCTGGGAAATCCACAAGGTATGGAATATCAATTAGTCCCTTCCAAGGGGTTCCGTTTTGAATCAGTGCGTTTTGGCGGTTTGCGGGGCAAGGGTTTGCAAACCAAAATGATGTTGCCGATTAATTTAATCAGAGCAGTTTTTCAAAGTTGGCGCATTATGCAGCGCTTAAAGCCCTCTGTAGTTCTGGGTATGGGGGGTTACATTAGCGTCCCAGGGGGCTTGGTTAGTTTTTTACAAAGTCGCCCTTTGGTTTTGCATGAATCCAATTCAGTAGCAGGTAGTGCAAATCGGTTTCTTGCGCGCTTTGCTAGGAGAGTATTAACAGGATTTCCTGAGGTAATGATCAATAGCGAATGGGTTGGAAATCCCATTCGTGAATCCTTTGAGATGCTTGCTGATCCGCTTGCTCGTTATTCACAGCGGCAGGGAAATCTACGCTTACTGGTTGTGGGAGGGAGTTTAGGTGCTGCCGTATTAAATGAAATGATTCCTAAGGCCTTAGCCCTGATCCCCGCAGAGCAAAGGCCTAGTGTGATTCATCAGGCTGGCGAAAAACACCTTGAGCAGCTCCGAAAAAATTATAGTCAGAGCGGTGTTCAAGCTGAAATGAAGGCGTTTATCACCGATATGGCGGAGGCTTATGCTAATGCCGACCTAGTCATCTGTCGCTCTGGGGCAATGACAGTTTCGGAAATAGCAGCAAGCGGAGTAGCAGCGTGCTTTGTGCCATTTCCACATGCAATTGATGATCACCAAACTGCGAATGCACGTTTCTTAAGCAATGCGAAAGCCGCTATTTTATTGCCCCAAGCGGATTTAAGTGCTGATCGCATAGCGACCTTATTACAAAGATTAACTCGAATCGAGTTGCAGCAATACGCTCACAAGGCACATCAACTTGCGAAGCTTCATGCAACTCAGCGAGTGAGTGAAATTTGTGCGGAGGCAGCGCAATGAAGCATATTGTTCAGCAAATCCATTTTGTTGGAATTGGCGGTGCTGGTATGTCTGGCATTGCTGAAGTCTTATTAAATTTAGGCTATCAAGTTTCTGGCTCCGATTTAAATGAATCTGCTGTCACACGTCGTTTACAGGAGTTGGGCGCAAAGATTCAGATTGGACACGATGCAAAACACATTGGGAGAGCCGAAGCGGTTGTGATTTCGACCGCAGTAGCTGGGAATAACCCCGAGGTCTTAGCGGCACGTGCTGCCCATATTCCCGTGATTCAGCGCGCAGTGATGTTGGGTGAATTAATGCGTTTAAAGCAAGGTATTGCAATTGCGGGCACGCACGGAAAAACTACCACCACGAGTTTGGTGGCTTCGGTTTTAGCTGAAGGCGGTTTGGATCCCACTTTTGTGATTGGCGGCAAACTCAATTCGGCAGGGGTCAATGCCCGCTTAGGTCAAGGTGATTTCATTGTGGTGGAGGCCGATGAATCAGACGCATCCTTTTTGCAATTATTTCCAGCAATGGAAGTGATTACCAATATTGATGCAGATCATATGGATACTTACCAGCACGATATGGCGCGTTTAAAACAGGCATTTGTGCAATTCACCCAGCGCATGCCTTTTTATGGAATTGCTGTTTTGTGTGCCGATGACGCTCATGTTAGGGACATTATTCCATTTGTTTCTCAGCCCGTATTGCGTTATGGCTTTGCCGAGGATGCCGATGTCCGTGCTGTACAAGTTGAAGCGATCGGAACCAGAATGCGTTTTGGGGTTGAGCGCAAGACCATTCGTCGTCACGGTGTTAAACCAGGACCTTTAAATATTGAATTGAACTTACCTGGAAATCACAATGTATTAAATGCGCTGGCTGCTATTGCCATCGCTACTGAGTTGGGTGTTAGCGACTCCGCCATTCAGAAAGCTTTAAAGGAATTTAGTGGTGTGGGTCGTCGCTTCCAGTCTTATGGTGAGGTGGCCCTAAAGAGTGGCGGCACATTTACTTTGATTGATGATTATGGGCATCACCCAGTAGAAATGGCGGCAACTTTAGCAGCTGCTCGCGGAGCATATCCTAACCGCCGTTTAGTGCTTGCTTTTCAGCCGCACCGTTACACCCGAACGCGCGATTGTTTTGGCGATTTTGTTCATGTATTACGCAACTTTGATGCAGTCGTTTTAACTGAAGTTTATCCAGCAGGCGAGGCCAAAATTGCACGCGCTGATGGGAATACTTTAATGAAGGCGGTAGTTAAAGAAGCAAAAAAAGAATTTGCCAGTGCCTTTGTTTCTCAAGTGAAAGAAATGCCAGAAGCATTATCAGGGATCTTGCGCGCTGGCGATATTTTAATTTCGATGGGCGCTGGTTCGATCTCAGCCTTACCGCATACCCTAGTGGAGATGAAGCATGTCTAACTGGGGAAATCGCGTTGCCGCTGAATTAAAAAATCTAAATCCTAAAAATTTAGGCCGTGTTGGCGTTCTTTTGGGAGGACGTTCTGCAGAGCGCGAAATTTCTTTATTATCAGGCAATGGTGTATTGCAAGCTCTATTAGCAAAGGGAGTCGATGCGCACGCATTTGATCCTGGCTTACAAAATCCTGCCGAAATTGGGCATCACGGTTTCGATCGTATTTTTATCGCTTTACATGGGCGCTTTGGAGAGGATGGCACGATTCAAGGTTTGCTTGAGTTACTCGAAATTCCTTATACCGGTAGTCGGGTACTGGCCTCTGCAATGGCCATTGATAAGGTTGCCACTAAACAAATTTGGCTAAGTAATCAGCTTGCAACTCCTCGTTTTGATTTATTAAGATCCAATAGCGATTGGAAAAAAATAGTAGATAACCTAGGTCTGCCACTTTTTGTAAAACCAGCACATGAAGGATCTTCGCTTGGTTTGTCTCGAGTAAATCAGTTAGAAGAGTTACCTGCAGCATATGAGTTAGCAGCAAAATTCGATTCTGCAATTTTGGTTGAGGAGTGCATTGTTGGCGCCGAGCTAACTTGCCCCATTGTTGGAGAAGGGGATGGCGCAGAAGCATTGCCTGTAATTCGAATTGTTCCGCCATTGGCTGGCTATGATTTCCATCATAAATATTTTTCAAACGAGACTCAGTATCTTTGCCCTACTGGTTTTGATCAGGCTCTAGAAAAAGAAGTCCAGACGCTTGCATTGGCAGCTTATCGCAGTTTAGGCTGCCGCACTTGGGGGCGGGCTGATGTCATGTTAGATGAAAAAAATGGGAATAAACCTTATTTATTAGAAATGAATACCTCACCGGGAATGACTTCCCATTCTCTAGTGCCGATGGCTGCAAAAGCGGCTGGAGTGAATTACGACGATTTAGTTTTATGGCTTTTATTACAAACCTTAAAAACTAATCCAGTAGCAGGTGCGCGCAAATGATGAGTATCTTGAGTCGTTTCATTGAGTTGTTCACCATGGTAATGGCACCCCTATGGAATTACCCAGAGCGGATGTATCAGATGAGCCGTTGGTTAATGCGAATTTTGTTATTCGCAGTTGTTCTGACTATATTAGTTTGGTTGAGTCAGCGACCTGTTTTTATTTTAAAACATATTCAGATTGAGCCTTTACCAGAGCAGACACTAAAACACATTAATCTTCCTCTGGTACGTAATCAGGCGCTTGAAAAAGTACAAGGAAATTTTTTCAGTGTGCGCTTAGATGAGGTAAAGCTAGCGTTTGAAACTCTGCCATGGGTTCGACATGCTAGCGTTCGCCGAGTTTGGCCAAATGGCCTCGCGATTACTCTAGAAGAACAAAAACCATTGGGCGTTTGGGGGAAGCCAGACAACCAAAAATTAATCAATATTTATGGTGAAGTTTTTGCCGGCAGTGTAGCCGAAGTTGACGATGAGATTCGTTTGATTGAGTTTAGTGGTCCAGAAGGTTCTGGAAAAGAAGTATTACGCCTGTATCAAAAATCAAATCAATGGTTTAAATCTTGGGACACACAAGTGAGCGTCCTTACATTGTCTGATCGTTACGCTTGGAATGTCAAACTTAATAATGGTTTACGAATTGAATTTGGTCGAGATGAAGATAGTCAAAACCAGACTCTCACGGACGAACGCGTTGCTCAGTTAATTCAATTTTGGCCGCAAGTACAAGAGAAATGGCCAAATCGCGTGGATGCAATCGACTTGCGATATGGCAATGGGTTTGCTGTCCATTTAATGGCAGCAAATACAAAAAACAGTAATGAAGTTAAAGGTGAGCAAAAAAGATGAGCAAAGATAGTCGCGATTTATTAGTGGGATTAGATATCGGCACTTCTAAAGTGGTTGCCTTGGTGGCGGAATTAGACGCAGATGGAAAATTTAATGTGGTTGGGTTGGGACAAACCGATTCAAAAGGCTTGAAAAAAGGCGTTGTTGTCAATATTGAAGCCACAGTTCAGTCTATCCAAAAAGCACTTGAAGAAGCTGAAGTAATGTCGGATCGGCGAATTGTGCAGGTATTTACAGGCATTGCTGGCAATCACATCGTTAGTTTTAATTCGAGCGGGATGGTAGCGATTCGGGACAAGGAAGTTGGCAGTGGAGATGTAGAGCGAGTCTTAGAAACTGCCAAAGCCATCAACATTCCAACGGATCAACAAATTTTACATATCCTGATTCAAGAATTCATGATTGATGGGCAAGAAGATGTTCGTGAGCCAATTGGCATGAGTGGTTTACGGCTTGAAGTCAAGGTTCATATTGTCACTGGCGCCGTTAGTGCTGCACAAAATATTGTGAAATGCGTCCGTCGTTGCGGCCTTGAAGTGAACGATTTAATTTTGCAGCCCTTGGCGTCGAGTTTAGCCGTATTAACTGATGACGAAAAGGAATTGGGTGTCGTGTTAATTGATATTGGCGGCGGTACAACCGATATTGCTATTTATAGCCAAGGGTCTATTCGCCATACCGCAGTGATTCCCATCGCCGGTGATCAAATTACAAACGATATCGCCATGGCGCTTCGTACCCCAACCGTTGAAGCGGAAGATTTAAAGATTCATTATGGAATCGCGCGCCAAGACATGGCTGATTCGACTGCCATGATCGATGTCCCTGGTGTGGGTGATCGTGAACCCCGCCCGATGTCAAAACAAGCTCTAGCTGCTGTGATTGAACCCCGAGTTGCTGAATTATTTACTTTAGTTCGGAACGTGATTCACGATTCAGGCTATGAAGAGATGGTCTCTTCGGGAGTTGTGCTCACTGGCGGCACTTCCATGATGCCCGGCATGGTTGAGTTAGCTGAACAAATTTTTCACAAACCTGCACGCGTAGGCAGGCCCGAGTATCGCGGCCATTTACATGAAGTATTGCGAAGCCCGCGCTATTCAACCGGTATCGGATTATTAATGGAAGGCCAAGCGCAGTTATTGCGCGGCCGTCGCGCTTCGCAATCGGGTGCATTTCAGGGGGTGATGGCGCGCATGAAGGATTGGTTTACAGGAAATTTTTAGTTTTTTTTCGTCGTCGTACTCGGCTATTTATTTTGAATAGTTGAGATTTTCAAGGAGGGTATTATGGAATTTGAATTATTAGAACAAGTAGAAGCGGGCAAGACCGTCATCAAGGTGATTGGTGTCGGCGGCGCTGGCGGCAATGCCGTCCAGCATATGATTCGGAGAAATGTGAATGGGGTTGAATTCATTTGCATGAATACCGATGCGGGCGCATTGCAACGCTCAAAAGCCAAGCTGAATTTGCAATTAGGCGAAACCGGCTTAGGCGCAGGGGCTAGACCAGAGGTTGGCGCTGCTGCTGCCGATGAGGCCCGCGCACAAATTGCGGATGCACTGTATGGCGCCCATATGGTTTTTATTACCGCTGGCATGGGCGGTGGCACTGGAACTGGGGCAGCGCCCATCGTGGCCCAAGTTGCCAAAGAAATGGGCATCCTAACGGTGGGCGTGATTAGCAAGCCGTTTGATTTTGAAGGCGCAAAACGCCTCAAAGTAGCAGAAGTCGGCGCCCATGAACTGGAAAAACACGTGGATTCATTAATCGTGGTGTTGAACGAAAAATTGTTTGAAGTAATGGGCGAGGATGCTGAGTTTGATAAAGCATTTGCTTGTGCAGACGATGTTTTACATAACGCTGTTTCAGGGATTGCTGAAATCATTAATGAACAAGGTTTAATTAACGTTGATTTTGAAGATGTCAAAACGGTCATGAGCGAGCAGGGTAAAGCCATGATGGGAACGGCTACGGTTTCTGGAATGGACCGTGCGCGTTTAGCTGCTGAGGCTGCCGTGGCATCGCCATTATTAGAAGGAGTTGATTTATCCGGTGCGCGCGGTGTCTTGGTCAATATCACAGCTAGCCGTTCCTTGAAGTTGGCAGAAACCCGCGAAGTCATGGCAGCGATTCGTGGTTATGCAGCCGAAGATGCAACCGTCATTTTTGGAACCGTATATGACGACAGTTTGGGCGATGCTTTACGTGTTACGGTTGTGGCTACCGGTTTAAATAACCCGCAATCTGCACAAAATGCATCTCGCGGACAGGTTGAAGTCGTTTGGCGTAATCAGGCAACGGGCACCAATGATGCGAGCCCATTAATGGCCAATTTAAATCAATTCGCACCGAGCAGTGCTAGCGCAGCGATTTCGCAATCGATAGGAACCCAAGTTACAGCAGCCTCGGGTCCTAGTGCCGCAACTGGCGTAACCGCAATGCAGCAGACCCATTCCGCCCCAACTCCCAGCGCAGGCTCTGATTATGGTTCATTTGAAACCCCAGCAGTATTTCGCAATACCCGCGAATCGAGCCCTCAAACCTTAGGGGCGGATAGTTCGCCTCAAGCAAAAGCAATGCTGGAGAAAGGGACGGATTATTATGAAATCCCTGCTTTTTTAAGGAAACAGGCAGATTAAATGGGTAAATTTAGAAATAAAACACTTTAACCATACAATAGAAGGTTCATAGGATACTGGTGTAGTCGCCCCTCCGGACGACGAATCCAGCGTCTACCCAGTTTTCTAGAACCCACTATTGATATGGAGATAAGATGATTGCTGTAGGACAAAAATTACCAAACGCGACTTTGTATGAATTTGTGAATGAGGAGCGGGAAGGTTGCACTATTGGTGCTAATGCGTTTGAATTAGACAAACTGAGCGCTGGAAAAAAGATTGTTATTTTTGCTTTGCCTGGCGCCTACACTCCCACCTGTTCAGCAAAGCATGTTCCAGGATATTTAGAGCATTTCGATAAGATCAAAGCAAAAGGTGTTGATGAGATTTGGTGCCTATCTGTGAATGATCCTTTTGTCATGGGATCTTGGGGCCGTGATCAAAAAGTAGCTAATAAGATTCGGATGCTCGGCGACGGCAGTGGCGAATTGACTAAAAAATTGGGAATGGAGTTTGATTTAACTGCACGCGGTTTGGGAGTTCGTTCTCAGCGTTATGCCATGATTGTAGACAATGGTGTTGTTAAATACCTTGCCTTAGAAGAGCCGGGTAAATTTGAAATTAGTGATGCTGCTACAACATTAAAAAATCTGTAATTCACCCTAGGCCTATATCAACCCCTCCTTCAATTATTAACAGCACATGCTTTTACAAAAAACACTTGCTGCGCCAATTAAAACGGTTGGTATTGGCCTTCATTCGGGTCTTAAATCAACGCTCACCATCAAGCCTGCCCCGATAAATACGGGGATTCAATTTATTCGGATCGATACACCAGAGCCAGTTGTTATTCCTGCAGATGCATTAGCGGTATGTGATTCCCGCTTAGCGTCGGTGATTGAAAAAGATGGTATTAAAGTTTCTACAGTTGAGCACTTGCTTTCGGCTTGTTCGGGGCTGGGAATTGACAATGCTTTTGTTGAAGTCGATTGCGAAGAAATTCCCATCATGGATGGTAGTGCTGCATCGTTTTTATTTTTAATTGAATCAGCCGGGGTAGTTACTCAATCAGCACCGCGGAACTTTATGGTGATTCGAAAATCAGTCGAAGTCCGTGAAGGCGATAAACTGGCAAGACTCGAACCTTTTTTTGGGTTTAAATTAGACTTCACGATTGATTTTAAACATCCAGCTGTTGATAAGACTGGCCAACGCTTTATCGTTGATTTTGCTGAGCATGGTTACCGCAGCGAAATTGGACGTGCTCGTACTTTTGGTTTTGCCCATGAAGTAGAGGCTTTGCGTGAGATTGGCTTAGCGCGAGGCGGTAGCCTTGATAATGCGATCGTTTTGGACGAGCATCGGATTTTAAATAATGAAGAATTGCGCTACGACGATGAATTTGTACGCCATAAAATTTTGGATGCGGTGGGCGATCTGTATTTAGTAGGCTATCCAATAGTGGGGGCTTATATTGCCGAAAAATCAGGACACGCTCTAAACAATTTATTGTTGAGAAAATTATTAGCTGATCCTCAGTCATACTCGATTGAAACTTTTACAGAACAAAAAGCCCCTGCTGCTTATTTAATGGATAACGAAATTCCTGCAATTTAATTCTGGTATTCGCAGGGAGTAGTTTTAATTTATCCTTTTTAAAAGATCTTCAACGGATTTGCGCAGAGCAGAATCTGCGGGTAATTTTTGTAATAAATTCTTCCACGCATTTTTAGCGGAGGCACTAAAAGTTAAACTCAGCTTTTCTTTTGGCGCCCCTTTTTCTTGAATTTGCAGATCAATTGGCCTGATCTGAATTTGAATCGATGAGTAAATTAAGTTTGATTTAAGCAGTTCTTTGTGGAGGCTGGGTAAAAGCTGTTGAAGTTTGGAGCCGATACCAGGGTTGCTAACCTTTAAAAATAAATCGGCAGGAGCGCTAGCTTTGTAGACCGGCTTAATCTGATCTATCCAACTTTCTAAACCAAGGGAAATTAAGGCTTTTTTTAAGTCTTGACAGAGTAAGTCATAGGCCGCTGACTTTTCCATTAAGGGTCTAAAGCCTAAGTCGTGTTTTAGGTAGTCATTCCAGGTTTTAACTGGGTGGTTGTTGAGTTTATTTCCCTGTTGATTGCCTTCCTTGTTGCCTTCTATAACCAATGAAATTCCCCTCAAATCCATTTTTCCCTTGAATTACAGGGATTTAATCCCCAAATTCATCAATACGATGTAGGTGAATGATAAACTCAGAGGCTCAATTTTCAATAAAAAACATGGTACTAGGTCTCATTAAAACACTGGTCGGAAGTAGTAACGACCGACTTCTCAAGCAATATCGCAAGGTTGTTGATCGAGTCAACTCCCTTGAGCCTGCCATGCAAAGCTTGGACGATGCTGGATTGCAAGCAAAAACGACCGAGTTTAAGCAACGCTTGCAGTCTGGCGAGTCACTCGATAATTTAACGGCTGAAGCGTTTGCGGTGGTGCGTGAGGCGAGTGTTCGGGTAATGAAAATGCGTCATTTTGACGTCCAAATCATGGGGGGTCTCGCCCTTCATCAAGGCAAAATTGCAGAAATGGGAACGGGTGAAGGCAAAACCTTAACCGCTACTTTGCCAGTGTATTTAAACGCATTATTGGGCCAAGGTGTTCACGTTGTCACAGTCAATGATTATTTGGCGCAGCGCGATGCGGAATGGATGTCAACCCTCTATCATTTTCTGGGTTTAAGTGTCGGCACCAATCTATCGCAAATGGACCACGAGGCTAAGCAAGCTGCGTATGCTTCCGATATCACTTATGGAACCAATAATGAGTTTGGTTTTGATTATTTACGCGACAACATGGTTCAAGATGTGGGCCAACGGGTTCAGCGGCAATTAAGTTATGCGATTGTCGATGAAGTCGATTCGATCTTAATTGACGAGGCCAGAACACCCCTGATTATTTCTGGACAAGCCGAAGATCATACCGATCTCTACATAAAAATGAATGACTTACCCAGTCGTTTAGAAAAACAAATTGGCGAAGACAAATTAGACGGTACTGTCGTTGAAAAACCGGGTGACTATTGGGTTGATGAAAAATCGCAACAGGTTTACTTAACCGAAAGTGGTCACGAAAAAGCTGAGCAGATTTTGGCTGAAATCGGTTTGCTTAATGAGGGCGATTCTTTATATGCCCCACAGAATATTAATTTGATTCATCACGTGTACGCTGCTTTGCGAGCGCATTGCCTTTATCACCGTGACCAACACTATGTAGTTCAGAATCAAGAAGTCATCATTGTGGATGAATTTACGGGGCGCTTAATGCAGGGGCGTCGTTGGTCTGATGGCTTGCACCAAGCAGTCGAGGCCAAAGAAAAAGTCAAAATACAAAATGAAAATCAAACCTTAGCCACGATTACGTTTCAAAATTATTTCCGCATGTATAAAAAATTAGCGGGGATGACTGGAACTGCCGATACCGAAGCCTACGAATTTAAGGAAATTTATAAACTCGATACTGTAGTGATCCCTCCTAACCGACCGAGTCGGCGCACCGATCGTCAGGATCAAATATATAAAACCTCTGCCGAACGCTATCGGGCGGTCATCAAGGATATTCAAGATTGCTTTAGTCGCGGACAGCCAGTTTTGGTTGGTACCACCTCGATTGAAAATTCAGAATTAATTTCTAGCTTGCTGGATAAAGAAAAATTAGCACACCAAGTTTTAAATGCTAAGCAACATCAACGTGAGGCTGAAATCATTGCGCAAGCAGGGCGCCCTAAAATGATCACGATTGCCACCAATATGGCGGGTCGCGGAACGGATATTGTTTTAGGTGGAAATGTGGCGCGGCAATCGATCTTAATTCAGGCAGATAATAATTTGGCCGATGCTGATAAAGCAAAACGAATTGCACAACTTGAAAATGAATGGCAAGGTCTACATGATCAAGTTGTCGAGGCTGGCGGACTACATATTATTGGCACTGAGCGTCACGAGAGTCGTCGAATTGATAACCAGTTAAGAGGTCGCTCAGGACGACAAGGTGACCCAGGTTCGTCTCGTTTCTATTTGTCTCTCGATGATCCCTTGCTGCGCATTTTTGCCGGTGATCGTTTGCGCGCCGTTATGGATCGACTGCGGATGCCAGAAGGTGAGGCGATTGAAGCGGGTATGGTTACGCGTTCGATCGAATCGGCGCAGCGTAAAGTAGAAGGTCGTAACTTTGATATTCGTAAGCAATTGCTTGAATATGACGATGTTGCAAATGACCAACGTAAAGAAACCTATCGTTTGCGTAATCAAGTCTTAGAAAGTCGTGATATTGGTGATTTAGTTAGTAATTTATTAGAAGATGTTTTTCAAACAGTTTGTCGTGCTTATATCCCAGTTGAGTCGATGGAAGAGCAGTGGGATATTGTTGGCTTAGAAAAAGCCTTGACCGACGATTGGGATCTAAAAATCAACTTACAAAGCTGGATTGAGGCGGCCGATCAGTTGGATGATGAAACCATTATTGAGCATGTCCTTACTCAGGCGAAAGCCGCGTATCAAGATAAAGTAAATCTCACCGGTAGAGAATCATTTGCTGGATTTGAACGCTCGATGATGCTTTACAGCTTAGATACCCATTGGCGTGAGCACTTGGCTGCCTTAGATCGTTTACGGCAGGGGATTCATTTGCGTGGCTACGCACAAAAAGATCCGAAGCAAGAGTATCGCCGAGAAGCTTTTGAGCTTTATGCTGAATTGCTGGACGTGATTAAAAACGATGTAGTTAAAACGATTTTCACAGTTAAGATTCGCGATGCTGAACAGTTAAATGAGGCATCAGAATCGATGATTGATGATGCGGCTCAGATTAAAGGGCTCCAATATCAACATTCTGATGCGGGTAGCGCCTTGGGCGGTGGCTCAGCAGAATCAGGATTAGGTTTGGAGCAAGTTGAGCACGATATCGTAGTTGTTTCCGAGCGAGAAGGCCCCAAGATTGGACGCAATGAACCTTGCCATTGTGGGAGTGGAAAAAAATACAAACATTGTCACGGCAAGGTCGCTTAATTTAACATGCCAGTAAATCTAGCTTTGCCAATGAAAGGTGATTTAAAGCCAATTCATGGCGTTCGTCTTGGTATTGCCGAGGCAGGAATCAAGCGGCCTAATCGAAAAGATATTCTGTTGATTGAGTTAGCCTTGGGCTCAACCGTCTCTGGTGTTTTTACAAAAAACCGTTTCTGTGCGGCACCGGTGCAGGTATGCCGTGAACATTTAGCTCAAAAAAATGACCCGATTCGTACTCTGATTGTGAATACGGGTAATGCGAATGCAGGCACTGGCGAGGAAGGCATGCGTCGTGCTCGGGCAAGTTGTGATGCTCTGGCTCAACAAATGAATTTAAAGCCACACCAAATCTTGCCATTTTCTACGGGAGTTATTTTAGAGCCCTTGCCGATTGATAAGATACTGGCCGCCCTTCCCAGTGCGATCAGAAACCTGAAGGAAGATGACTGGTATTCGGCTGCCGAAGCAATCATGACAACCGATACACAGCCCAAAGCAGCATCCTTACAGATTAATACACCCGAAGGTCTTATTACCTTAACGGGAATTTGTAAAGGTGCAGGCATGATTCATCCGAATATGGCCACCATGTTGGGCTTCATCGCAACCGATGCTGCAGTCAATCAAACCTTGTTAAGTCAGTTGACTCAAGAGGCTGCCGATCTTTCATTTAACTCGATTACGATTGACGGAGATACATCGACGAATGATTCCTTCATCGTGATAGCTACTGGTCAATCTTCCGTTCGTATTGAGTCGCAAACTAGCCCCACCTTTTTGGCCTTTAAAGAAGGTTTAATTCAGCTATCTATACTATTGGCGCAGATGATTGTAAGAGATGGCGAGGGCGCCACAAAATTGATCACAATTGAGGTCGGTGGCGGAAAAAACACCGATGAATGTGAACGTGTCGCCAAAGCGATTGCGCATTCACCCTTAGTTAAAACCGCTTTTTTTGCAAGTGATCCTAATTTAGGCCGTATTTTGGCAGCCATTGGTTACGCCGGAATCGATGATTTAGACGTCAGTCGCGTACAAATGTATTTGGGGGATGTTTGGGTGGCCAAGGATGGGGGGCGAAACCCAAATTATCAAGAAGCAGATGGTCAGCGCGTCATGAAAGAATCCGAAATTACAGTCAAAATTAATTTAGGTCGCGGGGATGCAAGCCGTACTATTTGGACCTGTGATTTATCGCATGAATATGTTTCCATTAATGCAGATTATCGATCTTAGATTATCGACTTCTAAGCTAGAGCGATAATGTCAATATGAATGAAAAATTAGACCGCTTACTAGAGCATCTCGAAACATTTTTGCCTAAGCCTTTAAGTGAAAATGACTGGAAGACGTCCCCCGCTTTTCGTTGGAGACGACGCGATAGTATTTTTGGCAAGATTGGATTCTTACAACCTGTAAAACACCTAGCAAGTATCCGTTTTGATGATTTAAAACATATTGATCGTCAACGAGATGCAATTCGGGAAAATACCGCTCACTTTGTAGAAAAAAAACCTGCGAATAATATTTTATTAACTGGGGCTAGGGGAACAGGTAAGTCCTCCCTAATCAAAGCTTGTTTGCAGGAGTTTGCTAAAGATGGTTTGCGTCTGGTTGAGGTCGATAAAAATGATCTAGCTGATCTAGCCGATATTACCGAATTGCTTGGGTCGCGCCCTGAGCGTTTTATTATTTTCTGCGACGATCTGTCTTTCGAAGAAGGTGAGTCAGGATATAAATCCATGAAATCGGCTTTGGACGGTTCAATTTCTGCTCAAGTCGATAATATTTTAATTTATGCAACCTCAAATCGTCGCCATCTTTTGCCTGAATATATGAAAGATAATGAAACGTATGTTCATACCGATGACGGTGAGATTCATCCCGGTGAAGTCGTTGAAGAAAAAATTTCGCTATCAGAACGTTTCGGCTTATGGCTATCTTTTTATCCGCCAAAGCAAGATGAATATTTGGCCATCGTTGCCCATTGGTTAGCGCATTTTGGTTTAAGTCAGGCGCAAATTGATGGAGCCCGATCAGAGTCTTTAGTTTGGGCTTTGGAAAGAGGTTCCCGCTCAGGTCGGGTGGCGTGGCAATTTGCTAAGCATTGGGCTGGCAAAAATTTAAAAAAATAAATTTTGTTATATGCCTAAGGTGGTTGAAGTTGCGGTTGGCATACTTCTCAAGGAACAGCAAGGGCAATTTTTTTATTTATTAGGCAAGCGACCATCTGGAAAGCCTTATGAGGGCTACTGGGAGTTTCCAGGTGGAAAAATTGAGTCTGGCGAGACTGTGGACATGGCTCTATCCCGAGAGCTTCAAGAAGAATTAGGTATTCAGATTCATTGCTCAACTAAATTAGAAGAATTAATGGTGCTTGAGCATGATTACCCCCATGCTTACGTGCGCCTATATGTTTTGATCGTCAAGGATTGGGATGGTGAGCCAACAGGTTTGGAGCAACAGGAACTTTATTGGCAAAGCCTTTCAGAGCCAAATCTTGAAACTCAAACTCTTTTACCTGCGGCCCTGCCAATGATTGAGGCCCTAAAAACTAAAATTGGCAGAAAGTTAATTTAAAGACGGTATCGTCGTCAATTAATTTTGGTTTGAAATCTTGCTCACAGCGCATGAGGCGAATCGACACTAAATATTTATTGGCACTGATTTCAGCAAATAGGGAGGGGTCATCCAATGCAATTCGCATCAGCTGATATACCTTACCTGAGGGCGCTTGCTGAAAAGAGCCGTGATGAGCCATCACCTCACGAGTCTCTCCAGATTCTCTGAGCAGTCTTAAAAACAAATAGCATGATTCTTGCCATGGCAACATGGGTTGGATATAGCGGTTTAATAATTCGTGACGCGAGGCGGCTGTAGCATTTTTCCAGGCATGAAATCCAGGAAGATCAATTGGACTTGTTCCACCAGGGGTATGAGAGCGAGTTCGAATTGCATTAAGCCAATCATTTTCACCAATAATCGCACTGGGCTTGACGCTGGAATGATTCATTTTTAATGAAACCCGCTCCAGATCGGCAAGGGTTGATTGAAGTGCGTCTTGATCAACTGCCTGAGAGGTCTTTAAAGAGTAAAGACTTGCTTTTTGGCGCTCAAATTCTTTTAAAAGTAATGTTTTGATATCGCCACGGGCGCTAATATCGCAGAGATCAAATAAGGTCGTAATCGCATTGTGATGCAACTCTGGGTCATCTGAGCGAGCGAAATGAATATAGCGGCCGAATAGATACTCTAAACGGAGCATGCTTCGCACCAACTCATTAAAAGGGTATTCGTAAATAATCACAGAGATCTATTCTATTCTGAGTCGAATCAGAAAACCTATAAGCCCAGCAATTTTTGATGCAAATTTTCAGTCTGACGATGCAACTCCTCAATACTTTGGGAATTATCGATGACGGTATTAGCTAAGGCTAGCCGAGATTCGCGACTGGCTTGGGCAGCCATGATTTGTCTAATTTCATCTCGGCTTAAATTGCTGCGCTGCATCACTCGCTGAATCCTTATTTCATCTGGGCAATCAACCACAGCAATATGATCAAGCAGCGAATTCCAAGTGCTCGATTCTGCTAAAAGTGGGATTACAAAAACGATATAAGGGGCTTTTGCTTGCAGTGCCAATCCAGCCAACCGATACGCCTCCTCACGAATTAAAGGGTGTGTAATCGACTCTAAAGCTTGCTTTTTCTGAGGATTTTGAAAAACAAAAGCTCGCATTTTATTTCGGTCTAGGGCCCCAGAATCATTCATAAATTCAGCGCCGAAAGTTGCCTTAATGAATGGCATCGCCAATCCCTTTGGACCAGTCAGGGAATGCGCAATTTCATCGGTATCAATGATGGCCGCCCCAAGTTGTTGGAGTTTTTTGGCCACCGCGCTTTTCCCAGAACCGATGCCACCGGTTAGCCCAAGAAAAAGGGTGTTCCCCTTTTGCAGGGTTAGCTTGGAGAGCGACTTGGAATCCAAATTAGCCATAGTATTTCTATGATGCCAGTAATTACCGGGACAGTAAAAACCAAACCCAAAGTAGTGCATCGGAGAAGCTACTTAAATAATCTTTCCAAGAGAGAAAATCGGTAAGTACAGTGTAATCAATAGAGCCCCAATCATGCATCCAACTCCCACAATCAGTAGGGGCTCCAGATTTTGGGTTAGTAAATCAAGTCGTATATACAAGCGTTTTTCTAAAATAATGGATCTCTTAGTGAGGGCTTCAACTAAAGAGCCACACTCGGCACTAATTTGTAAAAGCTGTTTGGTCTCACGATCAAAAAATTGATCTTTGGGGTCTGCGTAATGAAGTGCTTTACCAATATGAAAACCAGCGGATAAATATTTGAAGAAGTTCGCATTTAAATCATGAACCAACCAATGATTAGAAGAGCGGGCGATAATTCGTATTGCATCCAGTAATGGTAACCCTGCTTTTTGTAAATAGGCTAGATGTCGGCAATACCGAGTTAATAAGGCAAGACGAATTAATTCTCCAAGTAAGGGGAATCGGATTATGTATTGATCAAGCTGACGTTGTACGGAAATCGATTTTTTCCAAATGAAGAAAATTAAAAAAATAGTGATGAAACTGAGTAGCATCAATAAAATAAAATGATTCATTAGGAATTGAGAGAAATGAATGAGCATCAGTGTCGATAAAGGTAATTCGGCATTAAAGTTAATAAAAATTTCTTGAAAATTAGGTACAACCCAGGTCATCATTAGCAACATTAAAGAAAGAGAAGTGAATAGGGTAATACTGGGATAGCTAAGGGCTTGGCGAATTTTTCGATCCAAAGCCATTTTCATTTCAAGTTGGTTTGCAATATCCGCAAACATGATATTTAATTGACCGGTTTGTTCGCCTAATTCAATTAGGCTGGTGAAAATAGGATTTAATTTTAGTTCCGATTCTCTGAGGCAATCGGATAGTTTTTCACCGCGCTTTAATTTATCTAAAATATCATTTAAACAGGGTAGCCAATGGGGCGGGGCACTGTTGAAGATGAGTTGTAAGGATTGCAGCAAAGGTAATCCAGAATTTAATAAGTCTGCCATTTGTTGCGAAAAAGTCAGCTGATCTCCTCCAGAAAGCCTCTTCTTAAATCGGCCATAGACTATTTTTTTTAAATACAAAGATTGAGTTTTCATCGACCTAATGAATTTGCCTGGTTTAGACAATGACTATCAATAACCCCTTGCTTTACGAGGATCTCGGTAGCCTCATCAAGCGAAGTAAAACCCTCATTTTGAGAAAGCCTTCTTAATTCTTGACTGCTTATTTTGTTCGTAATTTGTATGGCGAGATTGGGCGATACAGTTAAAACTTCATGAATACCAGTGCGACCGAAATAGCCATTCCCTTTGCAAACTAAGCAGTTAGTTGGGTTGCTTTTAGCATCGGGGGATAAGCAGGCTTTGCATATTTTTTTTACTAAACGTTGAGCCGTAATACAAATTAAGCAGTTTGCAATTAAATCAATTGGAATTCCAAGATACTCCAATCGATTGATTGCGGAGATGGCATCTTGCGTATGCAGAGTACTTAGCACAAGGTGACCGGTCTGAGCCGCTTGGATTGCTAATTTAGCAGTGATTGAATCTCGTATTTCGCCAATCATAATCACATCGGGGTCTTGACGGAGTATGGCGCGAATAATGAGATCGAAATGAAGCCCCGCTTTTGGATGAAAGGCAACTTGATTTACTCCGTCTAATCGCATCTCAATGGGATCTTCAACCGAACAAATATTTCGACTGGAATCATTTAGATAGTGAAGGGCACTGTAGAGCGTTCTTGTTTTTCCGCTCCCGGTCGGGCCGGTAACCAAAATTAGGCCATAAGGATGATTGATGGCTTTTTTAAATTGAACAAGCTGAGAAGGAAAAAATCCGAGCCGATGCAGATCTAAATCTTGTAATGAAGAAGAAAGAATTCGGAGAACTATTTTTTCTCCATAAAGCGTCGGCAAGCTTGAGACTCGGCAATCGAGATTAGGCTTATCCGCATTTAAGCCGATTCGTAAGCGCCCATCTTGTGGAAGTCGTTGCTCTGCAATATCAAGCCTAGCTAGGATTTTAATACGAGTAACTAATCGAAGGCAAATTTCTTTTGAAAGTTCTTGGTGCAAATATAAATTCCCGTCAATCCGTAATCGAATTGGACATTGCGCTTCACCAGCCTCAATATGGATATCGCTGGCACGAGAATGAATTGATTGGCATACCAAGTCCTGCCATATTTGAATAATGAGATGATCTTGTTTTTCAAATCGTGACGTTTTCTGGTTTAAGTGATTAGCTTGAATCAACAGATTATTTTTGTTCAAAATCCAAAGGCTTGCCAGATGGACTTTTCAATGCAGGCGCGTTCTGGGGACGGAGCAGTTTTACAGTTTTAATGCCTTGATCATCAAAATGAATAATTTCCATCACGACGCCGCCTACTTTAACGCTCAGGTCATGATCAGGAATTTCTTCAAGTTCTTCTAAGATCAGGCCATTCAGAGTTCTTGGGCCATTGGTGGGTAAGTTAAGGCCTAGAAGACGATTTAGTTCTCGTAAATTAGTGTCACCGCTAGCTAAATAAGTGTTGTCAGCCTGCCATTGATTACGATTTTGTATTTCTGGGAATGAAGTTGTAAATTCCCCAATTAACTCTTCAACAATATCTTCAAATGTTACTAAACCCAACACGCTCCCATATTCATTGACAACCAAACTAAGGCGTTGGTGGTTTTCTTGAAAAAAGCGCATTTGTTGTAATACAGGCGTACCGCTGGGGATAAAGTAGGGGTTGTTTAGCAACTCTTTAAATTGCTGGTGATTTAATTCATCGCTGCCTAGTAATGAAAGCGCTTTTTTGACAGAGAGTATGCCAACGATCCGATCAGGATCACCGTCGCATACTGGTAATTTATTGTGATAACAGGTTTCTAATTGTTGAATCACATCTTCAATCGGTCTTGATAAATCAAGAGTTTCAATTTTAGAGCGCGGTGTCATTACGTCATCAACCAAAATATTTTCTAAATTAAATAGATTTAATAAAATACTTTGATGTTGGGCTGAAATAAAGTGACTTGATTCAAGCACTAAATTACGAAGCTCTTCATTAGTTAGAGAGCCCGTATTCGCTTGACTGGTCTTTAGGCCTAATAGGGTCATCAAAATAGATACAAAGCGGTTAATCAGCCAAAGAACGGGTTTAAAAATAATAATGAGCGGCAGAATGATCCAACCAATGTTGACGGCAATTTTTTCTGAAAATGCGGCACCGATGACCTTGGGGGTAATTTCGCTAAAAATAATAATTAAGAAAGCGATTGCCAAGGTGGCAATCGACAGGACAGTGCCATTAGCTCCAAACAAATGGAGAGCGATTCCCGTGACCAGGATCGGCAAAATAGTGTTAATCAAATTATTTGCAATCAGCAGGACAGATAGTAACGAATCCATCTTTTTTAAGAGACCTTGTGCGATTGCTGCACCCCGATGGCCATTGTTTGCCATTGCGCGTAGGCGATGGCGATTTGCAGCAACCATACTAGTTTCTGCCATTGAAAAAAAGCCAGAGAGAGCAAGTAAAAAAACAACTAAAGCTGCTTGCGCCCAGTGCGACCACGAATCAAAGAAGTTGTCCATTTGATTTCCTTGGGGTTAAAGATAAATCAATATAGCAAAACACTGCTGACATAGATAGTTTTGGTATAGAAAAGTTCTATCAGAGTACTATTTCTCATATGAAAAAAAAGAATCTAGCCCTGTCCGATTTAACCGATTTGTGTGTCATCAGAGCACCCTTTGGGGCATTGGGTATTGCCAGCGAAATGACTGACTCAAGTTTGATGATTTCGCGAATTATTTATTTGCCAAAAGGAAGCAAGCTCATTAAACCCAAAAATGATTTGGTGCGATCCGCAATCGATCAGTTAGAAGCTTATTTTGCAAACCCAGACGCTGTTTTTACTCTGCCAATCAAGTCTGCTGGGACTATTTATCAACAAAAAGTCTGGTCCAGTGTTTGTGAAATTCAAGTAGGTAAAACGATGACTTACGGTAATTTAGCCAAAAAAATTCGTAGCGGGGCGCGGGCAGTGGGAACAGCCTGTGGTGCGAATCCATATCCCTTAATTATTCCCTGCCATCGGGTGATAGCTGCTCGTGGTCTTGGGGGATTTATGCAACACGCTGGACCCAATTTTTATACGGATGTGAAACGTTGGTTATTACAACATGAGAGCCGTACTTAATGCTTCATTTTTTTAATCATAGGATGATTGAATGATGATTTATTTAACTTATAAAATAGATCTAGAAAAAAAAGACTACGCGCCGCTAACCAACTATAAATATAAAAAGTTTTCACTGTATTACGAGATAGCTTGACGTCGTGACCGCTTTGAAAATTGTCCGCAAGCTTAATTCTTTTTATGGTTAAAACGGCCAAACCAAAAGCAAGAATACAAAAACGCCGAATACCGAATTCATTTTTTGGGATGAGATGGATATACGTTAGTGACTCGTCTAATTTTTTTTGAGCAATAGCAATGAGTTGGGAATGATTGAGATCTTTTGGTTTCCAATTAACCCCACGTTGTCGATCATCGGGCGAGTCCTTTAAAATATTAGTCATTTGTAGTGCTTGCCCAAAGGCGCGTGCCAAGCCCTCTTTATTTTTAATTGCTTTAGCAAACAATGGGGATTTAAGAGCAAACACACTAGTGAGCATTTCGCCAACAACCCCAGCAACCACATAGCAGTATTCTTCAAACTCTTGCAGATCAGCAAGCCCATCTTTATTTTGTTTGGCATGAAAACGGGACATGCCATTGGACATAATCGAAATACAGCGGCCAATCGCCACCTTTTCTTCTTGGGAGCACGATTGTAAAATACGCAAAACGGTAGCGGTATTTTGAATTAAATCGAGTTCATTTTGATTGGGATATGACTTTAGTGCGTTGATGCAGGCTAAGATAAAGGCGTCAATTTTTAGTTTTGCTGCTGGTATATCGTGGCCTTGCTGACCTAAAACAGCTTCCAAAAATAAATCGGATAATATTTTTTTTTGGTCGACTGTGATTTGTGCGGCGTCCTCAATCGTATCTACAATCCGGCAGAGTAAGTATGTATTGCCAACCACTTTCTCGAGATTTTTAGGCAAAAGTGGGATAGTTAATGCAAAGGTCCGCGAAACCGATTTCAGGATACTTTCTTGATATCTGAGGTCATCTTCCAGTGAAATATTATTTATTTTCATGTTGGGATTCAGTCTTAGCAGATTGCACCACTATGGGTTACCTGCTACAGATAATAAAAGTATTGAGGCCCTATAATTTGTCAGGTTATTGATTTGGTTCATTCGGGAGAGTTTTCTCAATGCTACTTTGGTTTGTCATTATTTACTGGGTTATCTCGATAGGCATTGGTTTGTGGGCCGCCTTACGGGTTAAAAATACTGCTGATTTTGCAGCGGCAGGGCATAGTTTACCGATGCCGATTGTGACCGCTACTGTTTTTGCCACTTGGTTTGGCTCAGAAACGGTTTTGGGAATCCCCGCCACCTTCCTAAAAGAAGGTTTGGGTGGAATTGTTGCCGATCCTTTTGGATCCTCTTTGTGTTTAATTTTGGTTGGTTTGTTTTTTGCCCGTCATTTATATAACCGCAAGATGCTGACGATTGGCGATTTTTTCCGGGAAAAATACGGCCGTACGGTTGAAGTTTTGGTGACCCTTTGTATTGTCGTTTCTTATCTGGGCTGGGTGGCTGCACAAATTAAAGCCTTAGGATTGGTATTTAATGTGGTGTCAGATGGCTGGATTTCACAGGACCTAGGCATGATCATTGGTGCGGGTAGTGTTTTAATTTACACCCTATTTGGCGGCATGTGGTCGGTTGCTATTACTGATTTTATTCAAATGATTATTATTGTGATTGGTATGCTGTATATCGGCGGTGAACTTGCTTCGCAAACTGGCGGCGTAGCGGTTGTGGTGAATCATGCCATGGATCATGGGATGTTTAATTTTTGGCCCGACTGGAATTTGGCCTCAGTGCTTGGTTTCACTGCAGCTTTATGTACGATGATGTTGGGCTCGATTCCCCAGCAGGACGTATTTCAACGAATCACCTCTTCCAAGAATGTCAATATTGCAGTGCGTGCCGCCATTTTGGGCGGGATCTTATATTTTATTTTTGCTTTCGTGCCTTTGTACCTTGCTTATTCGGCAACCTTGATTAACCCAGAATTGGTCAAGCAATACCTTCACACCGATTCGCAACTAATTTTACCTAAGCTCATTCTTGCCAACGCCCCATTGTTTGCTCAAATTATGTTCTTTGGTGCTTTGTTGTCGGCTATCAAAAGTTGTGCAAGCGCCACCCTGCTAGCGCCATCAGTTACCTTTGCAGAAAATATAGTTCGTGGTTTTTATAAGAATTTAAGTGATCAACATTTATTAAAAATAATGCGGATCACTGTTTTATGTTTTACAGTATTTGTAACCTTCTTTGCAATGAACTCGCAATTATCTATCTTCAAGATGGTCGAAAGTGCCTATAAAGTAACCCTAGTAGCGGCTTTTGTACCCTTGGCTTTCGGGGTTTATTGGTCGCGCGCCAATTCCTTGGGCGGCTTGCTGGCGGTAGTATTGGGTTTGGGCACTTGGATTATTTGTGAGGTGGTGGTGCCAGATGGAGTCATGCCGCCACAATTAGCTGGTTTATTGGCTAGTATTACGGGCATGTTGGTCGGAGGTTTAGTTTCCAATAAGCAATTACGCCCCACCGCATAAAAACGGATTATGACCAAAAAATAGGGCTGGAGTGAAGATCGATTAATATCGT
>JAEMSI010000040.1:0-1343 GCA_016462905.1 Polynucleobacter sp.
TCGATACGGTTTCGGCAAACGCCCCAGCGGGTTTTGATGTGTATGTATCCGCATTCAAAACTTCGTACAATGCAGCATTGCAAGGTTTTGAGCAGTTTCGTGAGACCACCAAAGAAGCAATCGCTACGGTAGAGAAGTCAGCTGACCAAGCGATTGATGCTGTACAAGGCCAGTTTGAGCAAGTTAAGAAGGCTCCACGTGCACGTAAAGTAGTTGCTGCTTAATTGCATTAATTCGTTTTAAACCAAATCCCGCTGAGTACTACGGCGGGATTTTTTTTACTCTCTGCGTTTTATTTTATTCTTCACCACTTAAAAGACTCGGTGTGATTGTTTTGCTGGGCTTAACTCCAAGCTCTTTTACCTTTTCTGCCGAGCGAATCAAATTCCCTTTGCCCGTTTTAAGCTTATTAAAAGCATCGTGGTAACTGGTTTGTGCTTGGTCTAAGCGTTTTCCAATCTCCTCTAAGTCTTCTACAAAGCCGACGAATTTATCGTACAGCGCCGCACATTGGCGAGCAATTTCCATGGCATTACGATTTTGTTGGTCTTGTCGCCACAGGTGCGCCACGGTTCGTAAAGTTGCCATCAGCGTGCTGGGGCAAACTAAAACAATATTTTTATTCAAGGCCTCTTGGTATAAATTGGGGGCTGCTTTTAATGCACTTAGAAAAGCTGGCTCAATCGGAATAAACATCAGGACAAAATCAACCGAACTTAAATCGGAAATAGCACTATAGTTTTTCCCCGAAAGACCTTGAATATGTTGTCGAATCGATTGAATGTGCGCAGCTAGTTCTTGCTCGAGTAATTTTTCCTCATTCGCTTCGGCATAACGGGCGTAGGCCGTAATCGATACCTTGCTATCGATCACTAAGTGACGCCCTTCTGGTAGGCGAACCACAATATCAGGCTGCAGGCGCGAGCCATCAATTTGAGTATGACTGTCTTGTACTAGATATTCTTCGCCCTTGCGTAGGCCAGACGATTCTAGAATCGTTTCGAGGACTAATTCACCCCAATTCCCTTGAATTTTAGAGTCGCCTTTTAAAGCTTGAGTTAGCGAGCGCGTTTCATCCGACATCTTGATGTTCAGACTAGAAAGTCGCTCAATTTCATTTTTTAGAGCAAACCGTTCGCGCGATTCTTGATTATATGAATTACTAACTTGCTCCTTAAATTCGGATAACTTGGTTTGCAGTGGTTTTAAGATAGCATCAAGCTGAAGGGCATTTTGTTCGGTAAAGCGTTTCGATTTATCTTCTAGAATTTCACTGGCCAGATTTTTAAATTGCTCGGATAAAGCATTTTTAGCCTCATTTAAAGAATCAAGGCGATTTTGCA
>JAEMSI010000040.1:1443-13509 GCA_016462905.1 Polynucleobacter sp.
TCGTTGAGCATTGCAATAGCCTAAGGCAGACTAGGCTCAAAAAACGAGACGGGCAAAATAAGATTAAATAGCGGCGTTGAATTAAGGATTGAGCAATTGCTTTAACTCACCACTTTCATACATTTCGGTCAAGATATCAGAGCCACCAATAAATTCACCGTTCACATAAAGCTGGGGAATCGTCGGCCAATTCGCATACTGCTTAATACCTTGGCGAATCCCGTTATCTTCCAAGACATTGACTGTATGCAAAGTATCAAGACCGCAGGCACGCAAAATATTGATTGCATTTCCAGAAAAGCCACACTGAGGAAATTGTGCGGTGCCCTTCATGAAAAGAACCACGGGGTGATCACTCACAATTTTTTTAATTTGCTCTTGGGTATCCATTGCTGTTTCCTTAATCAAAACTGATGATTTAACACGAATTAGTAAAGAATAGATATTTTAAAACCGAATTCAAAACGGCGTTTAAAGAGTGGGCGAGCAAGCAGAAGTGACTCTGGGGTGCCCAGCCAAATCGGCAAAATGGTGAACCGCCAATAACCCATTTTGCGCCATCAGACTGCTTACCGAGGCGGCCTGTTCAAAGCCATGTTCAATCGCAATCGACCCCCCAGGACTCAAGTATTGCAAGCAATCTTTTAAAATCACCTCAATGCAATTTAAGCCATTGACCTGATCGCTTAAGGCGGCAACTGGTTCAAAACGTAAATCGCCTTGATTTAAATGCGGATCAGCAGGATGAATATAAGGCGGGTTACTCAAAATGACGTCAAATTGTTTGGTGTCGGAAAGGTCTAAGGCCTCATACCAACTTCCCAAATGAAATTCAACCTGCTCGTATAAATTTAAATAACGTGCATTTTCTTGGGCTGTTTTTAGAGCCTCAAAGGAGATATCGGTAGCATGAATTTCAATTTCAGGATCAGCATGGGCTAATGCGAGAGCAATGGCTCCCGATCCGGTGCCCAAATCAAGCAAACGAATTTTTTTTGTAGGATGCTTGCAACGCAATTCGTTTATTCTCTCTAAGGCAATATCAACTAGCAGTTCGGTCTCAGGGCGGGGAATTAAAACTGACGGGTTGACCCGCAGTTCAATCGCATGGAATGGGCGCATCCCAATTAAATAAGCGACTGGCTCTCCAAATAGCCGGCGTCGTTCCAAATCACGCCATTCTTCAATAAAGAAGGGGTTAAGGATTTCGGTATTGCGTGATAGTAAAGCAGTTCGTGGCCAAGAAAAATGCTTCTCGATTAAATGGCACAGAATCACGCGAGCATCGGTGCGATCGAGTGTAGTATTTTCTAAAATAAATTGTAGAGTTGACACGGCATGTTCTTTTTAAAGCAGCTTGATTTAAGCGTCACCCAAAGCGGCAAGCAACTCGGCTTGATGTTCTGCTGCGAGCGCATTCAATAAGTCGCTAATGTCACCATCCATCATTGCATCAATTTTGTAGAGCGTTAAATTGATACGATGATCAGTGATTCGACCTTGAGGAAAATTATAAGTACGAATTCGATCGCTACGATCGCCAGAGCCAACCAATGATTTACGGGTTTGTGCTTGCTGTTGATGCTGTTCTTGGCGTTGGGCATCCATAATGCGCGTTACTAGAACACGCATCGCCTGATCTTTATTGCGATGTTGACTGCGATCATCTTGGCATTCCACCACAATACCCGTGGGTAAATGGGTAATTCGTACCGCAGAATCGGTTTTATTAATGTGTTGACCGCCAGCCCCAGAAGCCCTGAAGGTATCAATTCGAAGTTCAGAAGGGTTAATTTTGACTGCTTCAATTTCGTCCACCTCAGGCATGACTGCAACGGTACATGCCGAAGTATGAATTCGACCCTGAGTCTCGGTTTGTGGAACCCGTTGTACCCGATGACCGCCCGATTCAAATTTCATCTTGGCATAAACATCATTGCCGATGAAGCGCAAAATCACTTCTTTATAACCACCTAAGTCGGATTCCGCCTGGCTAACAATCTCGGTCTGCCAGCCTTGCCGTTCAGCAAAGCGCGTGTACATTCTGAGCAAGTCTGCAGCAAATAATGCGCTTTCATCGCCTCCAGTCCCGGCTCGAATTTCCAAAAAAATATTGCGTTCATCGTCGGCATCTTTAGGTAGTAATAAGGTTTGCAGACTCGCGCTTAATTCTGCCATCTTGGCTTGGGCTTGTTTTTGCTCGTCATCGGCAAAAGCTTTCATTTCGGGGTCAAGACGCATTTCTTCGGCCGCTTTGAGATCGGCTTCAGCCTGCTTATAGATGCCGAATTGTTCGACGATTAGGGAAATATCAGCATGCTCCCGTGTGAGTTTGCGATAGACATTCATGTCTTTAGTCGCATCCTCTTGCATGAGAATGGTATTGAGTTCAGCCAAACGGGAATCAAGATGCTCCAGCTTGGCACGCATGCTGGGTTTCATCTATTGATCGTTGGAGTTTTTGTTGGTGTTGTGGTGAGTGGAAAAAAGTTTAGGCAATAGTTTAATTAACGCATCGCGCTCAGCACCGTTTGAGTGTTGTAAAGCGTGCAATGAGCCATGTAAAAATTTATTGGTTAACCCCTGTGCCATGGCATTCAGGACTTCGTGGGGGTCATCGCCCTTCATCAGACGTTTCATCGCCCGCTCGAGCTCCATCTGACGCAGGTGATCACCTTGTTGTTGTAAGTCTTGAATTAAGGGGACCGCATTACGACCATGCAACCAATGCATAAAATTACCAACCCGTTCTTCGATAATGACTTCGGCTTGGCCTACTGCGGCTTGGCGTAAGTCGGATCCCGATTTAACCATTGCCCCTAAATCATCTACCGTATAGAGGTACACATCATTTAGGCGTGAAATTTCAGGTTCAAAGTCGCGGGGCACTGCCAGATCAATCATCACCATGGGTTTACGGCGCCGCAATTTAATCGCGCTTTCGACTAATCCAAGACCGATAATCGGCAAGGAACTTGCGGTACTTGAAATAATTACATCAAATTCGTGCAAACGCTGGGAGAGCTCATTAAGCCGAAATGATTCAGTTTCAACATCTTGTTCTGCAATCGAATCGGCGAGTTCTTGACCACGCTCGATGGTCCGATTTGCAATCGCCACTCGCTTTGGTTTGTGGGCCACAAAGTGGGTTGCGCACAAGGAAATCATTTCACCTGCGCCAATAAAAAGCACTTTTTGATCACTGATTTTTTCAAAGATGCGTTCGGCTAAGCGCACCGATGCAGCTGCCATTGAAATTGAGTGAGCGCCGATTTCGGTAGAGCCACGAACTTCTTTGGCTACCGAAAATGTTTTTTGAAAAAGATGATTCAGGTAGGTTCCTAGTGCACCAGCTTCGCTAGCAGTACGGACCGCATCTTTCATTTGTCCCAAAATTTGAGTTTCGCCAATCACCATCGAATCAAGGCCACAAGCAACTCGAAACGCGTGACGTACCGCATCCGATTGGGGAAGGCTGTAAATATGAGGTTGCAACATGCTGGGAGCCATTTTTTGGCTCTTCGCTAACCAATCAAAAGTAGCTTCGTGAAAAATCGACTCTGAAGAAGGATCGTTTGCAGCACAATAGAGTTCAGTACGATTACAGGTCGACAAGATGGTTGCTTCTGCCAAGCCTGAGCGATTCACGCCGCCTAAATGGGAGCGCAGATCATGGAGAGCCTCTAACAGACCCTCGGGGGCAAAGGCCACCTTTTCTCGAACCGCAACGGGGGCGGTGTGATGATTGATGCCTAGAGTCAACAACTTCATGTTGCAGATTATAGATTTCCTTACACCTTAAAGGGTAATGGAAATAAGACTAATTAGGGTTTGTCTTGGTTTTTTGGGGGCAAATCCGATTTTTGGCTTCAAAAAACCCAAGAAATTGGCTTTTTTTGATGTTTTTCAAGCCATTCATTGGTTTTTTGAAAGCAAGCACAACTGCCTCGATCGCCAGGAGTTAAAAATGGCGATTGAGTTTTATAAACGCTTAAGCCTGAGGGGTGCGATGCTTCCAAAATGCAATGCAAGGCTTGGTTTTGGATAAACTGCCGATTCGATTGAGCATGCGCTCCCCATAAAAGCCAAACCAAATTGGGCTTGGATTTAGAAAGTTGCCTAATTAATGCTTGAATTAAAGTCGCCCAGCCTAATTGCGTGTGCGAGCATGCCTGTCCAAGGCGAACGCTGAGGGCCGTGTTGAGTAATAGAACGCCTTGTTGAGCCCAATGACTTAAATCACCATCAGGCAATAATCCAAAACCCTCTAAACAAAGGGCTTTTCTTATATTTCTTAAGGAACTGGGAAAAGTTTTGGAATTCACAGGGATTTCTTTGGGGATCGAAAACGCAAGCCCTTGGGCCAAACCGGGCGAATGGTAAGGATCTTGCCCGAGAATAATCACTTGAGTATTGGCTACCGAGCAAAGTTCTAAAGCCCTAAATAAATGATCAATGTTAGGACGAATCGATTCTTGGTGAAGCGCATATTCGCTTGCAAATTTTTCACACAAATCGAACCACGCTTTATCTTGTAAATAATCAGCTAATAGGAATTTCCAATCATTGGGGATGCGCTCAGTTAAATTCACACTCATTGAAAGCCAAGCCTTTAATTATGATTTTGTTTTAACTTGTATTTCAAATTGAGCAACTGATTTTATCTTTTTACTGGCTTTGGGATGCATTGGAATAGTCGAGTGATATTCGAAATCGTGCCTAAAAAATTGAAACGATAATTCGGTTTGTTCGAGAGCATTACTCAAAACTAAATCAAGACGAGCCGGATCGAGACGTTGTTGGTTAATGCTTGCGATTAGGTCACCAGGAGCGAGCCCCGCGATTTGCGCTAAGCCATCATCTAGTACCTGCGTTACTTTAATCCAGCCTTGCGATTCAGTTGTACGCATTCCCAGGCGAAGTTTGAAAGCACTCAGAGCCGAAAGGGATTTTGGATTTACAGACAAGATTGGATTGGCCTGAGGTATCCAATTTTGCAAGGGAAGATCTCGTGTGCCCGTAATATAGTTTTTTGTAAATGATTCCCATGTGCTTATAAAACCTTTACCCACGATAGTGCTGATGGCTTTATCAAGATCAAGCTGCTCAATTCCTTTTAGGTTTTTTCCATGCTCAACCCACAAATAGCGCATCACATCATCTAGACTTAAACGCTTCTTTAAGTGCTGATGGCTATACGAACGAATTACTAAATCGAGGCCCAAAGCAAGTAAAGCACCTTTAGCGTAATAACTCACCACTGCATTGGGAGTATTTTCATTAGCCTGATAATATTTTGTCCACGCATCAAAGGAACTATCCGCCAAACTTTGCTTATGACGCCCTGGACCACGTAAAACCATATTCCAATTGTTAGTCACTAATTCGAGATAACGCTCCAGTGAAATACAGTTACTTCGCAAGAGCTGTAAATCATCGTAGTAGCTGGTAAAGCCTTCAAACAACCAAAGCAGGGTGGTATGAGCACGACGGTTTAAAGCATAGGGCTGAAAGTCTTTGGCTTGAATCCGTTTTACAAGCCATGCATGAAAATATTCATGACTACATAAACCTAAAAACTCTTCATAGGATTTTTTTACGTGCGATTTATTTTTTTGTGGCAAATGATCGCGTTTACATAGCAATGCCGTACTGTCACGATGCTCAAGACCACCATAGCCATTTAAGGACGCATTGAGTAAAAAAATATAGCGCTTAAAAGGGGCTGTGAGTTGGCGAGGTTCAAAAAATTGGATCGTTTTACTGCATATTTTTTGTAAATCAGTTTTTAGGGTAAGGGTATCAAGTTGCGAGGCAAGCTCAGCACTCAAACCTTGAATCGCCAGCAGATGGGGCGTACCACACGAGCTCCATTCAATCTTGGTAAATTTGCCCATTGCCAGTGGGTGATCTAATAAGTCATCATAATTTTTAGCTAGATAAAAACCAAATCCATTTGAATCCGTTTTAACCGCTTGCAGAGTCGTGATTAATTCCCACTGAACATTTTTAGGGCTATCGGCATTGAATAGGGGTGGAGCAATTGCCAAGGAGCAGGGTAGATGGCTTTGTTCTGCAACCGCTAAGCACAAACTACTGGGATTAAAAAAACCACGCTCTTGATCTAAATAAGCAGCCCTAACCGAGTCATCAAAGGCATAGATCACCGCGGTAATTTCAACGGCACTGAGTTTGGGGGGTAAAAGCCAGCGATCGCTATCTATTTTTTTTAATTCAATCGATTTATCGCTTTCTATTTCCCTCGCTTCAATCGTTTCGATATGCTTACTAAAATCACGAATCAAATAACTGCCGGGAATCCAAGCTGGCAGGGAAATAATTTGACCAACTAAATTAGGATTTTCTATGCAAAGACTTACTTTGTACCGATGCCCATGAAGATCAAGAGGCCAAACGGTATATTGAACAGCCGGTTTCATTTCAGACTAGCCAGCTTTTTCTCAATATCAGTGAGTTGAACCGCACCTGGGTAACGGCTGCCATCCGTAAAAAAAATCGTTGGCGTGCCGTTAATGCCCAAATTTTTTGCAATCGCTAAATTTTTATCCATGGGGTTTGCGCAATCGGCTTTTCCGCTGGGTGTCAGTCCATTAATCATCCAATCGATCCACGCTTTTTGTGGGTCTGAAGAGCACCAAATTTGTTTTGACTTTTGAACCGAGTCGGCTGATAAGATCGGAATGAGGTAGTTATAAACCGTCACATTATCGAGTTGTAGCAAGGTTTTTTCTAGACGTTTGCAATACCCGCAATTCGGATCTGAAAAAACCGCAATTTGACGACTACCATTGCCACGAACAATCTTAAATGCATTAGCTTGGGGCAGTTCAGTCCATTTAATACGGCTAATCGACTCCTGTTTTTTTGCGGTGAGGTTGGCGCCCGATACGAGATCAATAATCTCGCCCTGAATTAAAAATTTAGCATTACTATCGGTATAGACAATCTCGTTATCAATCTGTACCTCAAAAATTCCTGGAATAGCTGATGCATTTACGCCTTTAATTGAGACGCCTTTACCGATTTTATTCTGTAATTCGGTTTTGATTTGAGCCTCATTAAGAGCAAAACAAGAGGCACTAATTGTGATTAGTGAAATAAAGCCAAAATAAATTCCTATAAATAATCGATTTTTAACCAAGGTGATTTTCCCCTAACGCTTGTTTAATAAGTTGCCGTTTAATAAAGTGAGACCGATTAACAAAACCAAGACCCCAGTGCCGGAGATTTTTTTCGATAGACTGATTCGAACCAAATAATTTTTTTAATCGATCGGTAACCCATATTAGAGCATTTGTATCGCCTTGGCGTTGACGTTCATAGCGCCTTAATAGCAAGGGGTCATTGATTTTTCTGAAAGCTTCTTTACTGCCAATCACCTTGAGTAGGGTAGCCACATCGCGTAATCCTAAATTTAAGCCTTGACCCGCTAGTGGATGGATTACATGGGCGGCATCGCCCAGCAAAATCACTTTAGGGTCAAATGCAGGGCCAATCAGGCGTTGTGCTTGAAGTTTTTTTAATATAAAACTAGCGGGTTTTGAATTGAGTTGGATTGAGCCAAGGGTATTTTTCACTGCGCCATTAGCACGCTCTTCAAAGTGATCTTCCCATTCTGTATCGGCCATTTGTAGCATCTGATCAGCATGCTCAGCAGAGCACGACCAAACCATGGACACTTCTTGGTTGGGCAAAGGAAGCATCGCCAAGATATCACCTTGAGGTAAAAACCATTGATAAGCAGTTTCTAAATGGGGTGTTGTGCAAATAAAATTCGCAACCACTGCTTTTTGTTCGTAAGACTCTTCTGTGGCATGAATTCCCACCGCAGACCTTAATGGCGAATTTGCACCGTCTGCTGCAATCACCATTTGTGCAGAAATTGTTTTCTGATTATCTAAATCAAGCAAAGCCTCTTGTGGATGGATGTGAATGGCATTGACTGAATTCGAAAGAGGAGTCCGGTTTTTATTAAAGCGGCAGGCCTGATCGAGAGTTTGTTCAATTAAATCGGCCTCACAAATCCAAGCTAATTCAGGTTTGCCAACTTCAAAAGCAGAAAAATGGAGCTGTTCTTTATTTTGATTTTGATCGCCAAAAATACGCATATCGCGCACCGTCTGAATGCGCTGATGATTTAGTGCCGACCAAATTTGTAAGCCATCTAAAAATTCTCTACTTCCAGGCGAAATGGCATAAATGCGCTGTCCAAATTGAGCAGAAAGAGAAATGGTCTTTTCAAGATCGGGTGAGATTTGGGCTACCGAGTAACCCAATTGCGCCAGACCAAGGGCGCACGCTTTCCCAACAATGCCGGCTCCAACGACGGCTATATCAAAGCGTTGATCGGTTTTCCTAGTGTCGGTTTTTGGGGTGGGTTTTAATTCGGGTTTGCTCATAATGAGATGATATCGAAAGAAGCCCATTTACAATGGCAGCATGTCACTCAAATGCGGAATCGTCGGCCTACCCAATGTGGGCAAATCGACTTTATTTAATGCGCTTACAAAAGCGGGGATAGCGGCCGAAAACTATCCCTTTTGCACCATCGAGCCGAATGTGGGGGTGGTTGAAGTTCCAGATCCCCGTTTAAATGCCTTAGCCCAAATTGTTAATCCTGAGAGGGTCGTGCCAGCCTCAGTCGAGTTTGTCGATATTGCAGGCCTCGTTGCGGGCGCCTCTAAGGGCGAGGGCCTAGGAAATCAATTTTTAGCCAATATTCGCGAAACCGATGCCATTGCTCATGTGGTGCGCTGTTTTGACGATGCTAACGTGATTCATGTAGCCGGTAAAGTGGATCCGCTTTCCGATATTGGCGTGATCGATACCGAATTGGCTTTGGCCGACTTGGCCTCAGTTGAGAAAGCCTTACAACGTTCTACCAAGGCAGCTAAATCAGGGAACGATAAAGAGGCTAGCGCTCTGGTGGCCGTAATGACCAAAGTGCAGGCGCAGTTAAATCAAGCCTTGCCAGTTCGATCCTTGCCATTAAGTCCAGAAGAGCTCGCTTTGCTAAAACCATTTTGCCTAATAACGGCTAAACCAGTCATGTACGTTGCCAATGTGAAAGACGATGGTTTTGCAAATAATCCGCATTTAGATGCTGTAAAAAAACACGCTACTTCCGAGGGTGCTCCAGTGGTGGCGGTGTGCGCAGCGATTGAAGTTGAGATTGCCGATTTAGATGAGGCCGATAAGAAAGCGTTTTTAGATGATATGGGTATGGATGAGCCTGGGCTGGATCGCGTGATTCGTGCGGGTTACTCCTTAATGGGATTACAAACTTACTTCACCGCGGGGGTCAAAGAAGTACGTGCTTGGACGATTCATGTGGGCGATTCGGCACCCCAAGCGGCGGGTGTGATTCATACCGATTTTGAAAAAGGTTTTATTCGTGCCCAAACGATTGCATACGACGACTTTATTCAATATAAAGGGGAAGCAGGCGCCAAAGAGGCAGGAAAAATGCGCGCTGAGGGCAAAGAATACATTGTGAAAGACGGTGATGTCCTGAATTTCTTATTTAATGTTTGAGCGATTAATCCGCTAATAGATTTTTTAAAGCAAGCCCCGGATCAGTTGCTCGCATAAAAGCTTCCCCGATTAAAAAGGTAGTTACACCGTTATCGCGCATTAGACGCACATCCTTTGCTTCTAAAATCCCAGACTCAGTAATGACCAATTTATCTTTAGGGATTTGATTTAAAAGATCCAGCGTTGTTTTTAAATAAACTTCGAAGGTTTTTAGATTGCGATTATTGATTCCAAGGAGCGGTGTTTTAAGTTTTAAAGCCCCTTCCAACTCCGTGCGATCATGTACTTCAACCAAAACATCGAGTTGATTTTCAATCGCACAGGCTTCTAATTCTTGCATTTGGGATTGCTCGAGTGCAGCCACAATCAAGAGAATTGCATCGGCTCCCATTGCTCTGGCCTCATAGACTTGATAAGGATCGATCGTAAAGTCTTTACGCAGAACTGGTAAAGAACATGCAGCCCGAGCGGCTTGTAAGTAGACTGGCGAGCCTTGGAAATAGTCTTTGTCCGTCAGTACCGATAAACAAGTAGCGCCATGATGAGCATAGCTCTTAGCGATTGCAGATGGATCGAACGCTTCCCGCAACACACCTTTACTTGGACTGGCTTTTTTAATTTCGGCAATGACTCCAATCTCACCATCGAGCGATTTTTTCTGCAAAGCGTTTGTAAACCCACGCGTTTGCAAAAGAGGCTCTTGATTATTATTTTTTGCTTTTAATTGAATTTGAGAGTCCGAATGAATTTTACGGGCGGATGCTATCTCTGCTTTTTTAGTAGCGAGGATGCGTTGCAAAATATCATTCATCTGATTTATTTAGTTCAATCAATTCTTAATTGATTGGCGCAAGTGCTTGGGTACAGGCCACAAAATCATTTAATTTTTGTTTTGCAGCCCCAGAAGTAATCGCATCTTTAGCAATCTGTACGCCTTGCTTGATGTTTTCGCTAATACCGCTAACGTATAAAGTGGCTCCCGCATTTAAGCAAACTATGTCTTTTGCAGGGCCCGATTGATTATTTAAAACAGCCCATATGATTTCCTTGGACTCATTGGCATTGCTAACTTTGAGCAGCGAAGTGGGTGCCACGTCAAAGCCAAAATCCTCAGGTTTAATTTCGTATTCAGAAACCAAGCCTGACTTGAGTTCGCCCACTAAGCTTGGGCCTTGTAAGGAAATTTCATCTAAGCCATCTCGGCCATACACCACTAAAGCACTTTGAGTACCCAATAGTTTTAGAACCTCAGCCTGAATCCTGACTAAATCGGCATTAAATACCCCCATCAAAATATGGGGTGCTTTGGCTGGGTTGGTGAGCGGGCCCAAAATATTAAATACAGTTCTGACGCCAAGGTCTTTTCGAACCGGCACGACATTTTTCATTGCAGGGTGATGGTTTGGTGCAAACATAAAACCAAGCCCGGTTTTCTCGATGCACTGACTCACTGCTTGAGCGCTTAAATTGAGTTTGACTCCAAAAGCTTCGAGTACATCGGCACTGCCGGATTTACTGCTGACGCTTCGGTTACCATGCTTAGCGATTTTGGCGCCACCCGCAGCAGCAACCAACATCGAAGCGGTCGAAATATTAAAGGTATGGGCCCCATCTCCACCCGTACCAACGACATCAACTAAATGCGATTTATCGTTTACCTCGACAGCAGTTGCAAAATTTCGCATGACTTGTGCGGCAGCGGCAATTTCACTGGCCGTTTCTTGTTTAGAACGCAGAGCAACTAATAGTCCAGCGACCATGGTTGGCTGAAGTTCGCCCGCCATCATCATGCGCATCAGTTCTGACATGTCTGCGCTAGCAAGCTCTTTTTTTTCGATTAAATGTTGAAGTACAAGAGAGGGATTCATATAGAGATATTTACTGACTATTTTTCATTAACAAAAAGTTTTTTAAAAGTGCATGCCCCTCTTCGGACAAAATTGATTCTGGATGAAATTGCACGCCCTCTACGACATAATTTCGATGACGCACACCCATAATTTCGCCATCAGCAGATTCAGCGGTAATTTCAAGTTCTTTGGGTAGGGTGGGCCGTTCAATCGCTAAGGAGTGATAGCGCGTTACTTTAAATTGCTTTGGTAAATTTTTAAAAACACCTTGACCTGTATTGTGAATTAGGTCGGTTTTACCGTGCATCACTTTTTTTGCACGAATCACTTTCCCACCAAATGCTTCGCCGATGGCTTGATGTCCTAAGCAGACCCCTAGAATCGGGATTTTTCCGGCAAACTGCCGAATCGTTTCAACCGATACCCCTGCTTCAGCAGGACTACAAGGCCCCGGAGAAATACAAATACGATCCGGATTCAGTGTTGCAATATCCTGTATCGTAATTTCATCATTACGATACACGCGAACATCTTCACCTAATTCAGCAAAGTATTGCACTAAGTTATAAGTAAACGAATCGTAGTTATCAATCATTAATAACATATCAGCATTCAATTAAATTAAGTCTGCCGCAGCCAATACAGCTTTCGCCTTAGCTTC
>JAEMSI010000040.1:13609-15298 GCA_016462905.1 Polynucleobacter sp.
GGGAATGTGGCGCGAAGGACATCCATATTGCTCATATTGTCTTTGAGTTCACCTTCCACCGAACTGACAATATGTTGTACGTGAGAATATTTTTCGATCACCATCGAGTCGGTTACTTTGACGGTGCCTGTTTTTGCAATTCTGCCAACATCGTTTCGGGCAAGATCAATTAGCATCACATGTTCGGCAATTTCTTTTGGGTCAGCTAGTAATTCTTTTGCTAATTGCGTATCGTGTTCTGGAGTTTTACCGCGTGGGCGAGTTCCCGCCAAAGGACGAATAGTGACAATTTTCCGATGCTCGCGTAATTCTTGTCGAACTAATATCTCAGGAGAAGAACCAACCACTTGGATATCTCCGAAATTATAAAAATACATATAAGGCGATGGATTTAATTCACGTAGGGCGCGATATAACTCGATGGGGTCTTTATTAAACGGTTTGCTGATGCGCTGCCCGATTACAACTTGCATGCAGTCGCCTGCCAAAATATATTCTTTGGTTTTTTCAACTGCCTTTTCAAAATCAGCCATTTTGAAATTGCGTTTTGTGTCATCACTGTTAGGAATAGCTAAATTTGATTTGGTATGCAAAACTTCTTGTTTGAATGGTTTTTGAATCAGGGCGTGTAATTCATCCAAGCGTCGCAAACCCTGCTGATACGAACTTTTGTCCTGAGGATTGGCATAAACAATGAAAAAAATTTCTCCTGCTACATTATCAAGTACTGCCAACTCTTCTGTGAGAAGTAATTGAATATCGGGGACACCTAATTCATCAGGAAGTTGATGTCGAGCCAAACGATCTTCTATATAGCGCACCGTATCGTAACCAAAGTACCCTGCTAAGCCACCACAAAAACGAGGCAATTTATCTTGCAGTGCGACCTTGAAGCGATCAAAGTATTGGTCAATAAAATCCAGAGGATTGTCATGATTGATTTCTGTAACCTGACCATTGGTAACAACCTCATTGCGAGGGTTTTGAGGGCTACCCACTGAGCGAATTAAAGTTTGTGCTGGTAGGCCAATAAATGAGTAGCGCCCAAAACGAGCCCCACCATAAACGGATTCAAGTAAATAGGAGTTTTTTTGTCCGGTATCCTTAGTTAACTGTAAATACAAGGATAGGGGAGCGTATGAATCGCTTGCCAGATTCGTTTTAATTTCTTTAGTTAAGGCTACTCGGTTATAACCTTGTTGCCCAAGGGATATAAATTCGTCGTAATTCATCGTTTCACGCCAGCACCGAAATGATTACTTTTTTACGGGTTTTTTGGGTAATTTTTCTTGCCATACCTAGATTCTATCTTGCGAAGCATCCTAGGATAGAGCAGAATTACAGGATGAACACTCAAACTACCTCGCAGGCAGTGATTACCGTGGCCGTAAGCCCGCAGTATTTGCCCGAGCAATCCGATCCAGATAATCAGCAATTTGCTTTTGCCTATACGGTGCATATTCGCAATACTGGAGCTTGCGCGATTCAATTAATAGCACGCCATTGGCAAATTACCGATGGCGATGGAGATGTCCAGGAGGTGCGTGGTTTAGGTGTGGTTGGACAACAACCCTTTTTAAAGGTAGGCGAGGATTTTGAATATACCAGCTGGGCTACTTTGCCAACGCCCACTGGGACAATGCGGGGTGAGTACTATTGCGTGACGGAAGACGCTCAATTTTTCGAGGC
>JAEMSI010000041.1 GCA_016462905.1 Polynucleobacter sp.
CTTTGATATTGGGTATTTTTAATACCCTTCCAAATGAAATCTGGCATTTTTTAATTTAATTAAAAATTAAATTACGTTGATACTCGTCAATCGTAAGCACCCCATCCATCACTAGCTGTTGACCAACATCCTGCAAGCTTCTAAATCCATCCGCCATAGCGATTTCTTTTAGGGTGGTCGCTGATAAATCATCCACAATCGCGGCGCGTAATTTATCGCTAATTTTTAAAACCTCATAAATCCCGTTACGCCCCTTATAGCCCGTATTGTTGCAATGACTACAGCCTTTACCAATAAATGGCCTCGCTTTTTTAGCATCCACATCCTTAAATCCTAGATCCATTAACAATGCGTAGTGATCTCCCTCATGCTCTTGCTTGCAATCGGGGCATATTTTACGAGTTAAGCGCTGTGCAATCACTAAAGTTAAGGCCGCTCCAATCAAGTAGCCTGGAATTCCCATATTGACCAATCGCACAATCGTACTAATCGCATCATTGGCGTGCAAGGTTGAAAGAACTAAGTGCCCAGTCAAAGAGGCTTTAATAGAAATATCGGCAGTATCCTTATCGCGAATCTCGCCAACCAAAATAACTTCTGGATCTTGCCGTAAAAAAGACCTCAGAGCTTGTGAAAAAGTGAGTCCAATATCATCGCGAATTTGTACCTGCCCAACCCCCTCAATCGTAAATTCAACAGGATCTTCAGCAGTTAAGATATTAATATTCGGCTTATTTAAGCGACGTAGAGCACCATACAAAGTAGTTGACTTTCCAGAACCGGTTGGTCCGGTTACTAACACCATGCCCTGAGCTGCATCGAAAGCGGCAATTACATCTTTGTATTCTTTTTCTGGGAAACCCAGCTTATCCAAATCAAAAGATACGCCCTCGCGATCTAAGATACGCAATACCACCCGTTCACCAAAAACGGTTGGCAAAACCGACACTCGCAAATCAATATCGCGACTATTAGGTAATGGCGTTGCAATCGCGCCATCTTGCGGTAAGCGTCTTTCCGAAATATCCAAAAAAGCCATAATTTTAATGCGTGTTGTAACAGCCGAGTAATTATTGAATAAAAATTCTTTAAATTCTTTACGCTCTTGTAAAACACCATCAACTCGGTATCTTAAGGCAGCAACATCTTTATAGAGCTCAATATGAATGTCGCTCGCACCCTTATTAACAGCATCAAAAATTAAAGCATTTACAAACAAAATAATTTGTCCGCCCTGATCATCGGGGGCGTCTTTCTCTGCGGCAGTCTTTTGTTTATTTTGAGCAGGATTTACCAAATCTTTGGTGGGCTTATCACCAAAGAGCGCGCCCGCCTTCTTCTTTGTTTTTAGAGCGCCATTCATTTCGATCGCAGTCGATTGAGAGCTGCCACTAGCGGGTGAGCTCAACTTAAAATTACTGCTACCAGAGGATGGCTTCTGAGCTTGGATTAAATCAAGCAATCGCTGCATCTCCAAAGGAGAAACAATATTCGCAATAATCTTTTTTCCAGTAATCAATTTTGCGCTACTGATACCACGCAAAGCACTCGGCTCAGCGATTGCTACTTTAATTTCCGTATCTGTCACACCAAAAGGTACGATACGGTTATCAATCACATAGTTTCTTGGAATCACATCTGCGAAGTGGGCGCCCAGATCTTCTAAAAGCGAAGTTGGGGCGATCGGTAAATCTAAGTAATGTGAAAGACTTTCTTTAACCTGTTCGTCACTCACGTAATTAGAAGAAATCAAAACTTCGTACAGATGACGCCCGGTTTCGCGACTCTGATTTTCAGCTAGTTTATAGTCGGCTGCATTAACCAGTCCACGCTCTAAGGTGAATCGAGCGATTTCTTGCGAAACATCAGCCAGTGTAACCATTGTTAATTGACGACTTTCGGAGCAATAAAGACCAATAATTGCGTCTTATTATTAACTTTTTTGGTATATCGAAATAAGGCGCCTAAGAAAGGTATATCGCCTAACAGAGGGACCTTAATCACTTGGTCTTGTTGAGTTTGATCGTAAATTCCACCAATCACCGCGATGGTTCCGTCTTTTAACAACAACTTACTACGCACTTCGCGTTTATTGATCGAAGGTGGAGAGGTTGAGTAATTGGGAGAATCTTTATTCACCACCATATTTAAAAATATATTTCCATCGCCTACTACACTTGGGGTAACGGTTAACTTCAGGGCTGCATCTTTAAACTCGTAGGTAATCTGATTCGTTCCTACCCCTGGAACTGGATAGGGAATTTGCACGCCATCAATCACGATAGCCTCTTCGTTGTCCATCGTGAAAACATGCGGGTTAGAGACAATCTTCACCAAATCCAATTGCTCTAAAGCAGTCAATTCAAGCTTTAATGCGGTTGCCGAAGTCTGGAACAAATAACCCAAACCAAAGGGATTGGCTAAACCAGTAACGGGCTGGTTAAAAACCGAGCCCGCTGGTGTGCCCAACGCTAAATTACCAGCGGAATTATTGGGTCCTGGAACACCAACCCCGCCGACCGTGTTATTACCGCTATTCTGAAATGCCCCTAAGCGAGTTCCCAATTCAAACTGCCAGTTATCCGATGCCTCAACAATAAAAGCTTCTATGAGCACTTCTTGAGTACGAATATCTAACTTAGAAATAAGTTTTGCGGCCAACTCCATTTCGCTCTTGGTGCCTTTAATAATGATCGAATTTATTCGATCATCGGTCGTGATTTCAATAATACTGCCGGGGGTTCGCACTACTGGCGCACCGCCTACCGTTGCGCCACCAAAAATGGCTTCTAATTGAGACTTCACCTTAGCTGGCTTGGTGTAATACAGACGAAAGATTTCGGTATATTGAGTGCTAATAATGCGTTTAGCGGCTAATTGCTTAGTCAACTCCTCTAAACGCTTACGCTCAAATTCATCGCGCGCCAATACGGTTTCAGGCTTTTGAATACGAATAATCCCAGATTCGCTATCCACGCTCTTAGATAATCCCTTAATCCTTAAAATATTATCTAAAGCACTATCCCATGGAACGTTAGAAATTTTGACGGTAACCGTGCCCTCCACTTCATCGCCCACCAAAATATTGACCCCAAAGGTTTGACTCATAGCTTGAGCAAGCTCGCGAATATCAACGTCCACAAAATTTAAGGTGACATTAAAAGACTGCCACTTACCATTTTCAGAACGCTGGGACTCGTCAATATAATTTCGTCTTTGCAAATCCAATTGCTCATTGGGTTTGCGATCAATCTTCGGTCCAATATCTAAAGTCTTTTGAGTTTTAGGGGCTAGCTCATTCATGATCTTATCAGGATCAAGCACCATCTCTTTTCGCATTTGTGCGTTTGAAGCAGGCGGCAAAGATCCGTCCGATTGACAGCCAACTAAGGCTAGACTAAGCAGCAGAAAGGAGGAGGTAAAAAGAGGCTTGAGATGCTTCATCGTGGACCCCCAACCGCTTTAGTGGGATCTATAGGGGACTGTCCCTGCGACTGAATGAACAAACGAATTTTGCCGCTAGGCTGACGCAAAATAATCCCGTCCATATCAATATCGGAAATAATGCCACCCTGATTACCCAAACGATCACCTACTTTGACCACATAACTTTCTCGAAAGTCAGTTCGTATCATGGCAGCCTTTACTGAATTAGAAACGACCACGCCCATAATGACGTACGACTGTGGGTCTGCCAAGACTAAAGGCGAGTATCGTGGATCACGACCCCCTTCTATCATCCCGCTCGAAGATTTAGAAAATGGGTCGCGCTCATTAGGACGCGCCCCGTTAGTTGGTTCATTATTCACAATCAACTGCTCGTTCTTATTTAAACCAGCGTCGTTATTTTGTTTAGCACCGCCAGCAATCTGCATCCATTTCCAAGATTGATTCCTCGTTGGTTCGGAATCGAAGGCTGTCAATGTAGGCACAAAACCCTGAGATAAAGTTTCATTTGAAAAACCTAACCAATTCTCCCTAACAGGATTGTTGGCCAATTTAGTTTGTAATTTTTCTGGTAAGCGATAAGTAGAAAGTTGCGCTTTAATATGTACCAAACCATGCGTATCACCGCCCACCAACGTAATCTGTTCTTTATCAATATTCACACTTTTTTCAAAACCCGCCAACAACTTGCGGTAACGGATATAACGACTGTAATTTCCAGTCAACTCAATTTTGAGTTTAATCCGATAAAACAAGGGTTGAGGTGGCGGAGCTGTTGCTGCTCCGGGGCTGCCGCTACTTGGCTCACCAGCTGGAGGAGGTGTATTGAGTTTATTCGCCTGGCTCGCTGCAAGATTTTTTCCACCTGCGTAAATCGCCTCCTGCCCATCAGTTGCCAAGGAACTAATTACCAAGCCTTGCGAACTTGCCATCTGACTCAGATGCTGATACAAATCTTCTAATTCAGATTCAACACTAAATAATCGATTGAGTTCAATGTAATTCATTTCAGTCTGAACTAAATCTTCATGCGCCTTCTTATTGGCAACCTCCAAGTATTTACCTTTCGCCTCCATTTCAGGAATCGCCGTGATTTTCTGTTGAATTTGATCGCGCTCAGCCAAATAAGGCATAAACACAAAAACAATATAGGCGATAAAAACTAAGCCTCCGAAGATGCTCCACATAATTAACTTAGTTTGAGGACCGTTTGCAGCTGAATTTTTAGTCAGCAGCCCTTTCAAAAATAAGCCGACATCGAGGTTCTTGAGCTCAGAGAAGTTCATAGGATTTTCTTATATCCGCTTAGGAGGTGACTTTGCTAAGTCAGCCGGTGTGGTGTTTAACTTTAGAACACAGCGCACTTCAAATTGTTTATATCCGCCAACCAATTTACGAGTGGGCGATCGTGGAGCGGTGGTCATTGTATTTAAGGATGCCTGAGCAATCATAGGCAAAGCCTGTAAACGATCCACTAAATTCACAATGACTTGATCATTCACTGCATCCCCTTTTATAACGAGCGTAACAGGGCTATCAAACGCCAACTCGGTAAACCAAATTCCTCCCGGCACCACTCCACTAATTGCACTGAGCATTTGATAGGTGCTTACCTGATTCGATTTAAATTCATTACTCGCTTGCAGCATTTGGTTGTAACGCATCTTTTGTGCGGTTAACTTGGCCAAAATCGCCTCTTTAATTCGAACGTCTTCCTCAAGTCGCACCGCTTTTTGATATTCGGGATCGGAAGTGCCGGCCGAGAAAAATTGATGAACCACGGTCACTCCAATAAACGCAGCAACCGCAATTCCAGAAGCTTTGATACCCAGTTTAGAAAGAACCTTTTTCTTTTCGGAGCTGCGAACCGTGTCGCGATTAGGCAACAAGTTAACATTATTCACACCCGTAACGTATTTGTAATAACCAAAAATATCGACCTTACGCGTTGCCAAACCAATGGAGGAGCTAAATACCGAGATGTTTTTATCCGCGGTAATTTTGCTTTGCAGATTTTCGGGGACGATTAAATCGGCTGTAGGATCAAATAATTCAACTTGATAACCGTCTAAACATTTTTTCATCTGCGCTAATAATTCACCGACATCGCTCAGAGGCGAAACCAACAAAACTTTTTCAATCAAATTAGAGCCCGCTTTGGTTTCGTAGGCTCGAAAGGCTTGTCTAATTTGTCCCGATAAGCGGTCATAGAGTCGTTCGCCCGCCTCTCCACTGGGCACGCCATTTTCGATCAAACTGCGATCGGATTCGGATACATAAATATCGTAAATAAAGGGTGCATCATCAGTAACAATTAATACATAGTTTTCATTGGGGCCAAACTCAATTAAGGCGGTGGTATTAAGTGAGCGTAGCTTTTGAGTTTTTAAGGAATTGCGAATCGCAAAGCAACGCACGTCGACTACAACGGGATTCAGTCCTGCCTTAGTGGCGATCTGAACATATTGATTAATTTCAGATAACTTCGAAGCAACAAATAACAACTCCATCGTATTGGCTGAAGCATTTCTGCGAATAATCTGCCAAAAAATTGAATATTCCTCAAGCTTTTCGGCAAGCTGAATAATATTGCTCCACAAACTGTCATATTCAATTGCACTATGAATCTCTTCGTCACTCATCAAGGGCAAAGTAACTGTGCGAATAATCGCGCTCGTAATCGGAATCGAAATTGCTACATTAGGGGTCTCTAATTTTGCGGACTCAACCAGTTCGCGCAATTGATTCGCATATAAATCTTGATTAGTGGCAATATCAGTTAGGCTAGCCTTGTCGCTAACGTATTTGCTGCCAATTTTTTCGAGGATCCAGCGACCTTTTTCTTCGGAGAGTTGGGCCACCCGAATAAAATTGGGGGTGATGTCTACGCCTACTACGTCTTCTTGCTTGACCGAGTATTTACTAAGTAAATCTATAAAGTACCGCATTAACGGTTGTATCGGGTTATTCATCTAATAGTAGGTAAATACCAGAATTTTGCTTCATCAATGGCATAGACCTTAATATACCTTTTTTTCTCGCCAAGATTTGTATTTAATCTGCCCTGAAGCGGTCTTATTACTTGAATTTAATTTGGCTAAATTATCTTTGCCCGACGAAAGGGTGCTGCCAGGGGCCAGATTGCTCATCCCGACGTAAATATTGCCCTTAGAATCGACCACCGGTGCGGTCGCAAGGCCTTGTCCTATTACTGCCCCGCCACTGCCAGTTTGGCAACTATCGGTCACCTCGATTAAACGACTAGTTCCATATAAAGGGCAGGCCAAAGCCTCAGGTTGATAGGCCGAAAAATAAACGTATTTGTTGTACACCGCCGCCCTGCCCACAATCTTCTGGAAATCGGCCGCTGGGCTTACCCCAGTCATCGCATACACATCTCCGTACCATGAATTATTCACCGTACAACTTTGGGTATTAGCGGGGTTGGTGGCGGGATTAATATTGGTAAAGGTGCTAACCGTTTGGTTTGTTTTGCTTAAATTAGTAGCTGGAAAATCGCTATCCATCACCCCATAAATCCGATTATTAATGGTTGAAACTCGTCTTTGTAAACGGGTGAGATCGCCACTACCAAAATAGTTAAAAAGTCGATTGACTGTGCCGCCGCCCGTAGCTGTGCCCGATACTATAGTCGACCCTAATTGGTTGTATGCCATCCGATCATTTGCCAAAGTAGCCTGATCCAAGAACGATGGATACAAGGTAAATAAACTACCATTACTATCGGCCAAACTCGCTTTACTGAGGTTCATTTTCCATAATTTACCTTGCAAATCGGTGAAATAAGCTAAGCCTCCATAGTAGTTCGCCAAAGAACTACCATCGCCGGTAATCACAGTTAAATCAGCAGTCACCCCATTGGGAATATTCGAGGTGCTATCGCTAGCAACTGCTGCTACGGCTAATACATGGCCGCCTGTCGACGTCACAACCGAAGCCCCAGTAGCACCACAAGAGGACGTCGATTTAGTCACATCGGGCTCCAACTCTAAAACATAAACATACGATCCAAATGAGCTGGTGGCGGAAGCCCCAGAAGAAGAACTCCCTCCTGCATAACCACCGCCAAAGACTGCAACCCAACGCTGATTCGTTGACCCTGCGACATAAGGCAACAACATCATGACGGGTCGAGACCATGCGCCACCTAATTTGGAATAATCAAAGTTAGTACAACTAGAGCTATAAGCAAAAGTTGATTTTTTTCCGCTCGCATCCCAGTAATTGATGACCTTATTGGTGGTGTCATTGTTCACTGTAAACAAATGTGAGGGCGCATCAGGGTTGGTAATATCGAGCGCGTAATAACTATTACCGCCCCACCCCAAACCACCCATTAATACTGTTTTCCACTTACCCTCGCCATAAAAGTACACGTCTTTAACGGTAATTGGGCCATCCACGCTAAAAATGCTGTTACTGGTGCCCGATCCCGCATTCAAACCCGTTGTGCCCGTTTCATTTCTCAGAAGCGGCAATACCGAAGGCGGTATAAAAGCCCAACGCTCATTCAAATCCAAATCGAAAGCGTGCAACATACCATCGTTTGCGCCCACGTATAACTGCGATCGGCGCCCCGCATTACTCGCAATAAAATTGGTATAACCATTGTTATAGCGGTAATAGGCTTCGGATTTACCAAAGGTGGCAACATCGGAACTCCAGGGTGCGTTCGGCACCCCCACCAAAACCATTTGAGAGTGGTACGTGTCACCTAAAACCGAACTACGCACTGCGCTTGTCGATGCGTTTTCCTCCCAATTCGAATTTAAACCTCGCGAAAAATTAATCAGGCTTTGGGTATTAACCGCATTTGAAGTAGAGGGGCAGTTGTAAAGCAAGCTTTCTAATTTGCTGCTGTTTGCAATCGTGAAATTGTTGTAACTACTATCCAACGGTAATGCGCTAGACATACACAAGGGATCGTAGCCCACGGTCCAAATCGATCTGCCCCCAAACGCATAGGAGCCGTTCACCGCCGCCCGAGTGAGTAATTTACTTTGCGCGGTAATAGGCGCATCGGCTGTTATAGCTCCGGATGCATCCAAGGTGTAGCGTTTAATTTCACCGATCCATTGCTTATCTTTTTGGTATTTAAACAACGCTTGATAAATGGTTGAGTCGCCCAGTACGGGGGGTGCATACGTTTGCCAAATACTCGAGCTAGTACTGCTTCCCGCAGGAAGTGAAGCAGTCTTAGTTGGTAAGGTAGGCGCGACTGCCGAACCGCTCACCCCTTTAAAACCAAAACCATAAGCAATAGTGGGATACAGCGGGTCGTATCCTAAGGAATAAACACTCGCACCCACAGTAGTTAAGGCATTCGTCATTAATGTTTTAGACGCAGCCGCTCCATAGTAAATATAAAAAATCGCTGAATCATTACATGCAATATCGCCAAACTGAAAGGTAAAGGAAGAGCCTAAATTTCCAGGGCCAATTCCCACAAAGTCGGTATTAATCGAACTGGGCGATGAAGGCGGAATCGAAGGAACACATTTAATTAAAGGATTGGGCGGAGGGTTTGATCCATAGGAACCGCCGTTATTACAAGCGTCGAAGACCTTAGGTGTAAAAGCGCTGGCATACGAAGCGACCACCCCTTGGTGATCAACATAAACACCGGTCAAATTATCTAAAATATCCCAGTCCATACTGCGGCGATAACGCAAATCCTGCAAAGTTCCACCCGAGATATTGGTAATCGTCACCAAAGCTTGAAACAAATAAGGATTGGTAGTTCCTGTAGTGGGTCCATACACATGCGTCACTTCGAGCATCGGCGCTCCCGATGAATCATTAATCCAAACGGTCGATTTAATGCTGGTGTTATCTACCACAAAACTTTTTACGGTAACGTTTCTAACGCCGCCAGAATCAACCGAGGCGGAGCCATAAGTAGCAACACTTCTTGAATCAATCGCGCTAGCACCCCAGCCCTCCCATTTTGAACCAGGTGCAGTACCGTCATACCAACCCGCCGGATAGTTCGAGCCAGTGCCACTGGTGGGCTTTCCTCCACCCCATTTATACGCCGTACCAACCGAACTCGAAACATAACTATTAAATCGACTATTACAGGTATTTAAAGTTTTGGCATTGTTGGCAGTGGTACCCGAACCGCAGGGCGTATTGAAATGGCCTTGAGGATTCACGCCCAACGCAATCGTTTGAGTAGCGGTATCAGTCGTGTTATGAATAATTCCCCAAGCAGGAAAACTCTGAGCCTGAGCGACAGCCGCTAGCGAATGGATTGCAATTAAGAAACTCGCAAAAAGGCTCTGTTTTAGTATATGCAAGATCATTATTTTTTTCATCAATTAGGGTGCGTACTGTACCACCGCCTCTAAAACCGATCGACTCGAATTCGATTGCCAAAAACTTTTATTAATTACACTGCCCGTCAAAGGCACGTTGTAATTTCCAGTTGCGGTAATTCGTACAATATAAACAAAGGTGGATACGCCATAACCATTACTGCTACCCACTTCATTGCCAATGCCCAAGGAGGTAGTGCTCGATAATTTCTCAATCACACATGAAGAATAACTGGCTAAACCGGCGCGGGTTTTAAAAATCGCACTGCGATTATCAGTTTGACCTAGTGGCACAGTATCTGCCAATACCGTTTTACCATTTAAGGGATTGCCCGTTGCCGCCAAATCATAAGGAGCGCCAACTCCATTAATCCATGATTTACCGGAACTCGTACCAAGCCACTCAAGGGAGTTATCAAAGCAGGTCTCCCCCGCTTCAATCGATAGAGGTTTATTAGCCACTGCCGACACTAAATCCGATTGCATCGAAGCAATATAGGCAATGCCCGCACCCATTGTCATTAATACCAAAAGCAAAATCAAAGTAACGGCAAGAGCAAGGCCTGACTGAGAGTCGTCTAAATGCACTTTAGGGGACAAGGGAGACATTTTTTGCCCTCGTAATAATCGTAAAGTTTTTACTGACAACCCGCGTACTTCCCTCAACCTTCTGTGGCGATTGAACTAGTAAATAAGCCTGTACCGTTTGAAATTGGCCCGCAAAAGTACCTGAAGATTTTGCATTGAGCCCCTGAATCGTAAAGCTACTGACCCAATCTAAAATGGGCTCACCAGAACTGCCTCCTGATACTGGAGTGGAATTACTCAAGTTACAAAAAGCCGCCGGATTATTGCATTTGCGCCACTCGCGCAATAAACGATTGCGAGTGTTACCGCTAGCTGGTGTATACGAGCTCAAATAGTAGCGTATCAAAGTCCGATACAGCGAACCAGCGCTATCGTAATCGTCATAAACCAAAATGATGTCGCCGGGATTACTAGCGGCAATGGTGATGGCTTGGCTTGCCGACATCGAATTAACACTCGAATAATCGAGATAGCCCGCCATGCGCACATCTGATCTAAATAAATCAATCGCTCTCAAGACATTACGATCTACCTCGGTTTGAGCAGTGAGAATCTGTTGTTGCTGAGCAAAAAAAGAATAGCCTGCGTAGGTACCTGCAATCACAATTGCTGAAACTGCTAATGCAACCAGCAACTCGACTAAGGTATACCCTTGTTGAGAATGAAGCGGCTTTGCAATCGATCTCATAGTTGACGCAACTTACGCGTGAAATACGCACTAATATTGCCGCCCCCAGTAACCAAGCTCACATTCACAATTAAACCCGTACCGTCATTAACCACATCGACCTGACGTATCTCTAAACCCGATGCAGAATTAAAAGCGCCAATATTCGCGTTTAAATCGTTACACCAGCCTTGGCGATTATCCGAAGCGCTATAGGAACAAGTGGCTAGATTACCGGCATATTGACTGGGATTACTAAATGGATTTAAAGGATCGGTAGAGGTGCGCATTCCTTCGGCAGCAATCGTTTCAATAATCCGATCGGCCATCAGATTGATATACATCCGTTTCTCAGCATCTGCAATCACTTGCTGTGAAATGCCATAGAAAAAATACAGCCCACTAAAGCCCAAAGTAAAAATCACCATAGCAACCATGGCCTCTACCAAGGTAAAGCCCTTGCTCATCGCCATTTTTCGAGAACTTAGTCTTGCTCTACCCATGCATTACTCGCTTGGATCCATTTATACTTTTGCACAAAACCAGAAGTCTGATTCACTAACACACGATATGCCCCATAGGCAGAGCGATTACCACCGCGATTCAATTCAATATCAATCGCACCGCCACCACCCTCCAAACCGGCCATCCCACTCGAAACAAAGATTCCCCGCCCTGAAGTGCAAAGTGCGCTTACCACCGTTGATTCTCCAGAAAGAATATTGAAGTTGACATCCTTGGCGCTAGGATCTTCTAAAACATTACTCGCAAAATTGGCTGAAACCACAGAGGTGCTTGATTGTGGGTTAGAAGAGATTTGATAGGTCAAACGTGCAGTAGTACTGCAAATTAATACCCCCGTGCCATTCATCGTTCTTACTCTAGTCTTTAAAAAATCAATGTTGGATAAAAGCGCTAAATAATCACTCTCAAGACTTCGTTTACTACGCCAGTTAGTAATGCTGGGTGACACAAAGGCACTCACTATTAGCAATATCCCGATCACCACAATGACTTCGAGAAAACTGACCCCTTTTTGCTTCATGCAGACTCAATTTGACCCGACTGCACCAACTGTGCAATAGACGATTCCATCGTCATCATGCCCTCACCCCGCGAAGTTTGCATCACGCTTGGAATTTGAAATACTTTATTTTCGCGAATCAGATTGCGTACCGCAGGGTTACAAGTCATCACTTCGAAAGCACCGATTCGACCAGCCGCATCTTTGCGTTTAAAAAGTCGTTGCGTCATTACTAAGCGTAAAGACTGCGATAACTGGGCGCGCACTTGATCTTGCTGTTGCGGTGGGAACACATCGATAATGCGATTAATCGTATTCGGGGCGCCACTGGTATGCAAAGTACCAAATACCAAATGACCAGTTTCAGCCGCCGTTAGCGCTAGTTGAATGGTTTCTAAGTCGCGTAATTCACCCACCAAAATCACATCAGGATCTTCGCGCAAAGAGGCTCGTAAAGCAGTCGAAAAAGAAACCGTATCACGCTTCACTTCACGTTGGGAAATCACACTTTTTTGGTTCTGATGAATAAATTCAATCGGATCTTCAATCGTAATAATATGCTCTTGACGATTGCGATTAATGCGATCAATCATCGCGGCCAAGGTAGTCGATTTACCCGAGCCGGTTGGTCCCGTCACTAAAATTAGGCCATTTTCTAATTCAATCACATCGCGCGCCACGGCTGGCAAAGCTAACTGATCAAACGAGGGAATTTGCGTTTCAATCTTGCGCATCACTGCTGCTAGGCCCCGCGAGGTTTTAAATAAATTGACTCGAAATCGGATCGATTCGGTATCAACTGCTAAATCCGCATCCATCTGCTTCATAAAGTCGAGTTGCTGTTCTTTATTGAGATATTGCTTAATAAATTCATCCATATCTACTTGCGGAAGAATGTCGTCTGGAAATATTTGTATTTCGCCATCGACGCGAATCGCGATGGGCTCATTTGCATGAAAATGCAAATCGGATAATGGGTGAGTGGCAACGTACTGCAAAGCTTTTTCAATCATGCCCATAGTCATCTTTCAATTAAAAAATTAAATACCTGTGAATCAAAAAAAAGTGTGGTGGCGGCCAAAATTAAAAAAGGGCCAAACGGCAGCATGCGATTTAAATCGAAACGCTCTTTCTTAATTAGCAGCCAAAGCCCCATACTTAACAAAGCCAAAACACTGGCAATCGCCAAGATTGGCAATACCGCCGACATGCCCAGCCATGCCCCTAAAGCAGCCATTAACTTAAAATCGCCCCCACCAAAGCCATCGCGTCTACGCCATAACCAGTAGATAAAATTAGTCGCCCATGGAACGAAATAACCAAAACTGGCTCCTAAAATCGCATCGCTTGGGGCAAAATTTAAAAGCCCAGAGGCGCTTCCAAGCAACGCCAACCACAACAAACTCAAGGTTAAATAATCCGGTAAATAATACGTTTCTAAATCAATAAAAAATAAACAAATCAGAACGCTCAAAAAAATTGCATAAAACAGAGCTTCCCAAGAAAGACCAAAATAAAAGTAAACCCAAACAAAACTAAGTGCGGTCAGTAATTCAACTAAAACATAACGCGGTGCAATCGCTTGCCCACAATCACGACACTTACCCCTTAAGATCAACCAAGAAAATAAGGGGATATTGTCAAACCAAGCAATCGGTTTTTGGCAACAGGGCGCGGTAGAGCCTGGAGAAAGTAAAGTGCCCCAGGGTGTCAATGTCAGATTTGAATCACTATTCTCACCAATACTTTGAGCAGAGACAATTTTAGGCAAGCGATAAATCACCACATTCAAAAAACTACCCACCACTAAACCGATCACTATCGCAATCCATAAACCAAAATCGTGCAAGAAAAGTTGAATGGATGCCATTAATTTTTAAAATCCGCTTTTGACATTTTGCTGATTAATCGAGTAGATCAAACTACTCTGAGTACGTGACTGTGCGTAAGCAACGTAATCATTGGATTTGCTTCCCGTACAAGCTCCTGCAGAACCAGTCGTGCCAGGCAAAATATAAAAATAAAAATCGGTATTCGCACTGCCCACTTTAATGGGACCGCTTGAAGGTGCGCTCGAAGCCATTAAGTATTGATTAATGCTGCTGGTGTAATCACCCGTCCCAGAATTAATGTAATAACAGTAATTTTCTGCAAAATAATTTTTTTGCATTAAATAAATCGTTTTTAAGGTGTTCTGAGCATCTGCATTTTTAGCGCTACGAATATTCGCAGTCAAAATCGGTGTGCCTACCGCAGCCAAGATGGCCAAAATAGCCACCGTGACCACCAGTTCTAATAGGGTTATACCGAACTGCTTTTGCATGAATGAGGGACTCCCCTGTTGTTCAAAAAAAATGACCCGTATTAACGGGTCATTTTGCTTACCATTACCTTAAATTCAATAACAATAGCTACCTACTGCGCATTAATACATTCTGCTGCAGTGGGATAAACAATATAGGTAGTCGCAGCACTATTGCTGGTATCTTGAACCACGGTTTGGACAGAAAGGCCCTGAGAGCAATTGCCGTCAGCGGGATTAATATACAAACGACCGGCATTGGCAGCCGAGGCAGATGCCGCACCAGAAACAGTAGGGGTTGCATCCGAAGTGTTGTAGGGATTCTTATTGGTTTTATTGGCATAAGCGACAAAATAGGTAGCTGGCGTCGAAAGAGTTGCCAAATCCCCAGGACAGGTCACGGTTGTACCCGCTTTGGGGTCGTTTAAGCTGGGAGCTAAACCAGCAGAACACTTGGTTAATTCAGCTGCAATGAAGGTTTTCATGGTGTCGTAATTGGCTTTAGTCGCGCTCACTTTAGCCGATGTTTGGTAGCCGGTGTACATCGGAATACCGATGGCGGTCAAAATACCAATGATGGCAATCACCACCAAAAGCTCTACCAAAGTAAAGCCAGATTGTTGAAATTTAGGGTTCACGAAAAGCCTCCATAGAAGAAATGAGTTAACTACAAGCAAAAGACCAAATTTGGTACATATGGTATTTACAAACCACTCAATTCAAAAAAAGATAGTATAAAAATACTATTTTTAGTAAAAATACCCTTAAAATCATTCAGTTTCGTAAAAAAGAGCGTCCTAGTATTAAAACCATGGCGCTATGGT
>JAEMSI010000059.1 GCA_016462905.1 Polynucleobacter sp.
GGTGCGTGGCGTTGGATATCGCTTGGCCATTGAGGAGTTGGAATGAAGCCTTCCTTTAAAGTGGTTTTGTTCATCAATATATTGATTGCATCTGCCATCATTATTTTTGTAAATAGAATTGCGATTCAAATCTTCTTGCCACTACAGATTAAACAAGAATTAAAAACGGAACTTATCAATTACATAGGCGAATGTGGAAAATTTTTACCAGATCGCGAAGACTTTCTCTCATGCATCCAAGCAAGTGAATAAATCAGTCTTATTAAAGGATTCACTGGGCGTTATGTTATTTGCTCAGAAAAAAATACGCTAAAACAAAATGATGCTTGTGGTAATTCATTAAGCCCTTCGGTTAAATGGGATGGCACCCAAAGCGCTGCTGAAAAAGAAATCCAATACGCAGAAATAAAGATTGGTAAAACGCAATGGCTTGCTGGTAATTTCTATGGATCAACCCACGAAAGAGCTGTAGTTCTTCTGTCACTTGATGATATGTCTCTTGAAATTTCAAGAATGCTACGTGCATACAGGGATAGAAACACTATTTATGTTCTCCCCGTAATCTTTTTACTGATTTTGCTAATGACGTGGCATGTATTCAATGTAGCCATGCGTCCGATTAGGCAGATCGATAAATCCATAACCACATTAGATTTAAAAACATTTGAAATTAAAACCGCCTTGGTAGCACCTTACAGAGAATTTTTAAACATAGTAAATTCGTTTGAGGGTTTGCGGCTAAGGCTGATACAGAGTTTTGAAAAGGCACGTCGATTTACGGCTGATGCATCTCATGAATTACGTACTCCGCTCACTATTTTGCGTGGCAATGCTGAGGCACTGATTAAAGACTTACCAAATGGATCAAACGAGCAAATACGTGTGCAAATGGTTATTTCGGAGATTGATAGGCTAGTCACGATTACGCAGAAACTTTTGTGGTTATCACGTGCAGACGCAAATAAGCTGCATCCTGTTTTTCAAAAAATTAATTTAAGTGACCTGATGGAGCAATGGGTTCTCGACGCACAGTCTTTTAATCCAAACTTAAAGTTGACTAGTGAAATCCAGCCCAAAATCATGTGGAAGTGTGATCCAACCCTCATCCATCAGTTAATTGGTAACCTGTATGACAATGCTGTTAAATATAACGTTGCTAAGGGTTGGATTCATTTTCGATTGAAACAAAATGACAATGGGTTTTACTTATCCATTGAAAACCCATCCTCACCCCTTCCTGCTAATTTTGAAAAGCAGGCTTTTGATAGGTTCTACAGAGCGGATGACGCCCATTCACGTTCGATCGATGGCTTGGGCCTGGGATTGAGTTTGTGCCAAGAGATTGCCAATGTGCATGAAGCGCAACTTCGGGTGAAAGTGTCTGATGACGGAATTGTTACTTTTACCCTTTCCGATTCACTACCCCCCCCTAAAGATGACGAAATAATCACTTTTTAATAGGGGATCGCTGACTTAACCGTCACCCCATTAAATTGCCTTTTTGTATACCGTAGTCTATGCCTACGGAAGATCAAAATTCAGCAGTTCTAGATGACCTCATCCAAGAGATGGGTGCAGGTGATATTGCTATTTCTGAGGCTATCAAATTAAGTCCGCCATTAGTGCTAACTGCATGCTTGCTCTACATCATGGCGTCGGACGGAAAAATTCAAGAGCAAGAAAGTAGCCAACTCCAACAAGTCATTGGCGGTAATGACGGGCTCTTGGCGCATGCCTTGGCCTATGTGAAAGCTTTTCCAGTTGAAAAGTTTTTAGAGGATGCCCCTTCCGTATTGAGTCAAAAAGACAAACTCTGCATCATGGCAAATCTTTACGATTCCATGTTGGCGGACGGCAATGCAGATAAAAGAGAACATGAGATTTTCAATAAGTTTAGAGAAGCATTTGATTTAAAAAAATCTGACATCAGTCTTATCGTTGAAGTTGTCACTTTAAAAAACAACAAAGACATATTTGGTGAATTCAAACTAACAACTAGCGACAATCTCAGCGACTTAACCCCCCACTTGGCAATGGCTGTCTCGATTGTCTACATGATGAGCGCTGATGGATCCATTGGCCAAGAAGAAATTGGACAGCTTGAAGCTATGGTGGGGGAATTCGAGGGTTTGCAGGAATTTGCCCTTCAATTTGTTCGAAAAATAAAACGTGGCGATTTTTTAAGCCAAGCAAAGCATGCGCTGGATAAGCCGCAAAGACTTTGCGTGCTATTGAATGTATGCGACTCCATGATGTCAGATGAGTCAATTGGCATGCTCGAAGACAAGTTGTTTGTCACTATGCTAGATGCTTTTGCAGTGAAGGAATCTGCATTTAAAAAATATTACGAAGTACTTGAATTAAAAAATATCAAGCCATTTGATGTCAGTGATTTTGAATACAGCATTGAGCATGTTCGCACCTTAAGCCAACAAGAGCAAAAAGGTATTGTTGTTGAGGGCCTTGATGACCAATCTGAAGTTGGTGTCGGAATTCAACGGACGATGGATAGCAATACAGAGAGAGTAACCAATGATTTTGGTTCTGACGACACTATCCATCAGGTTCAAGACAATGCGACGCATGAGTTAGAAAATCAAAGATCATTAGACATAAAAGTCGATCCGAATTTACAAGAAGTATTGAGTGGTTCGGATGATGATGAAAATATTCAAGCCATTGGTGGTGCAAGCAATTCAACCGTCTTAAAAGTAGCCCCGACAGAAGATCGGGTAGAAAACTTGCAAAAGGTGGTGGATGAATTAAGTACAAAATTGAATAAATTTGAAGCTAAAAATAAAAGCTTGCTTAACAATATTCGGGCGGATACAAATAAAGAGTCTTCAAAAGACCCTGCCTTTGCTAGCCAAGCAAGTGCAACAAACAAGACAAAGGTTGCGAACGAGGCAACCAAAGATAACTTGCAATCTGTTAACGCAGGTGCTTCTGCCGCCAATAAAACGTTGGTAGCTAAAGATGGCGTCAAAGACAACTTGCAATCTGCCGCAGAAAAAGCTAAAGAGACCAATAAGGCAGTAGTTGCAAAAGAAGCAATCAAAGATAACAAACAAGCGATTGCTTCAAGCGCTAACGGTGCCAATAAAGCTGGCGTAGCCAAAGAAGCGATTGAAGACAGCTTGCAGTCTGCGGCCGAAAAAGCCAACGAGGTAAATAAGGCATCAGTTGCAAAAGAGGCAATCAAAGATAACAAGGCGACTGTTGCTAAAGAAGCAATCAAAGATAACAACCAAGCGATTGCTTCAAGCTCTGCTGGCGCTAATAAGGCTGGGGTAGCCAAAGAAGCGATTGAGGATAACTTGCAGTCTGTTGCTGGAAAAGCTAACGAGGCAAATAACGCAGCTGTTGCTAAAGAGGTGATAAAAGATAACAAAGCGGCAGTTGCTAAAGAAGCAATCAAAGATAACAACCAAGCGATTACTTCAAGCGCTAACGGTGCAAATAAAGCTGGCGTAGCTAAAGAAGCGATTGAAGACAACTTGCAGTCTGCAGCCGGAAAAGCCAACGAGGCTAATAATGCAGCAGTTGCTAAAGAAGCAATCAAAGATAACAAGCAAGCGATTGCTTCAAACGGGCTAGTAGCTAATAAAGCGGGGGTTGCCAAAGAAGCTTTGGACGATAACTTGCAATCTGTCCCAGTTAAGCCAGTAAACACAAATGATGCAAGAGTGGCTAAGACTGGGTTTACACCTAACCGTCAACCAATTGGAAATACTAGCCGGCTTTCACAAAATTCTGGCGGGACAAGACCTCTGGAGGGTGCGCCCATTAACAGTACTGATGCACTCGGTATTAATTCTGAAGAAGCCTTTGCTAGCCAAATAGATACTGCGCCTGAAAATTCAGTTGCACAAAATCAAGTAAATAAAAGCA
>JAEMSI010000042.1 GCA_016462905.1 Polynucleobacter sp.
CCGATTAAGTCGTTGCCAACCGATAATATTCAGCGCTTACAGTTCCAAGTGGGAACTGCTTTTTAAATGTAAGGATGGAATGTATGAAACAACATCAGAAATTTAGTTTTTTATTAAGCACCCTTTTTTTAGGTAGTCTGCTTATTTCTTCTGCTATGGCACAGGACTCGGGATTTAAAGTGGCTGTCGTCAATTCGGAAAAAGTGTTTAATGAATCGAATATGGCAAAGGCAATGCAAACTAAATTACAAAATGAGTTTAGTAAGCGCCAGAACGAAATACGCGATGGGGCTCAAAAACTAAAAGCGGCGGCTGAAAAATTGGATCGTGATGCGGCGATTATGCCTGAGCCTGAGCGGATTCGAAAGCAGCGTGAATTAGCCGACCAAGATCGGGAGCTACAACGCAAGCAACGCGAGTTTCAGGAGGATGTCAATCAGCGTAATTTTGAGGAGCGTGCCAAGATTGCCGAGAAAGCCAACTTAGTTCTGCGGCAAATTGCCGAACAAAGAAAAATTGATGTCATCATTCAAGAGGCTGCTTACGTTAGTCCCAGGGCAGATGTTACTGATGATGTTATCAAGGCATTAAATAATCTTAAGTAAATAATGCCTAGCGCCATCGAGCTGGCCGAACAATTTCAAGCGAGCTTGGTGGGGGATGGTTCTCGCACTTTAAGTAGTCTCGCCCCGTTAGAGCTTGCAAGAGCCGATCAAATTTCTTTTTTATCAAATCCCCTATATCGTCAACAGGCTGCATTGAGCGATGCTGGCGCTTTAATCCTGAGCCAGGCTGATTTTGATTTTCTGGCGACCGACGAAAAATCGGCTTCTCGTCATCAAAAAAGAACGTACTTTATTGCAAAAAATGCTTACAGCACTTTTGCTCGTATGGCGCAGTGGTTTGCTAAATTGAATGGGCCACAATATTTACCTGGCATCGCTCATCAAGCGGCGATTGATCCTAGCGCACTAGTGCCTTTATCGTGTCATATTGGACCCTTTGTTCAAATTGCAGCGGGCGTTAAATTGGGAGAGCGCGTTGTCATTCTGGGTAATGTTTCGATTGGAACCAACACCACCATTGGAGACGATTCCTTAATTTATCCGATGGCATCGATTTATCATGATTGTGAAATTGGACAGCGTTGCATTATTCATAGTGGTGCCGTTATTGGTTCGGATGGTTTTGGTTTTGCCCCCGATTTTTCAGCTACAGGCGGTGAATGGATCAAGATTCCACAAACAGGTCGGGTTGTGATTGGGGATGATGTGGAAATTGGATCCTGTACCAGTATTGATCGGGGCGCTATGGCCCAAACCACGATTGGTTCTGGGACAAAAATAGATAATCAGGTACAAATCGGGCACAACGTTTCAATCGGTCAGCACTGTGTTTTAGCAGGCTGTGCTGCGGTTGCGGGAAGTACCTCGATCGGTCATTATTGCGTCATAGGCGGTAACGCTAATTTTGCTGGGCATCTGACGATTGCTGATAGAACTACGGTTTCAGGAGGGACTGCGATCATTCGCTCCATTGAGGAGCCTGGTCAGCATTTCACGGGAGTTTTCCCCTCCATGCCGCATGCGGTTTGGGAGAAAAATGCGGCGATTCTTCGGGGACTCGATAAAATACGACAACGCCTTAAACAACTTGAACTAAAAAAAGATTCTTAATATGAGCCTACAACCTGCGATTGATATTCATACCATTCTAAAATTATTACCTCATCGCTACCCCTTTTTACTAGTAGACCGAGTTTTAGAGTTAGAGCCCCGCAAACGAATCAAGGCATTAAAAAATGTCACGATTAACGAACCTTTCTTTCAGGGCCATTTTCCTGATTTTCCAGTCATGCCTGGTGTTCTCATTATTGAGGCTTTGGCTCAAACCGCAGCCTTATTAACTTTTTCTGAAGAGCATGACCCCGATGCAATTTATTACTTCGCCGGCATTGATGCCGCCCGGTTTAAACGCGTTGTCCTTCCTGGTGATCAATTAATTTTATCGGCTGATTTTGAACGTGAGAGAGCGGGTATCTACAAGTTTCAAGTAAAGGCTACGGTCAATGATGAATTAGCTGCAGAGGCGAATATTACTTGCGCAGTTAGAGTAAAAAGTAAATCATAGAAAGGCCGATATGACTTTGATTCATTCCTCGGCGATTATTGATCCGAAAGCAGAATTAGCCAATGATGTTGAGATTGGACCCTATGCGGTAATTGGACCCAATGTTCGGATTGGCGCTGGCAGTAAGATTGGCTCTCATACCGTGGTTGAAGGACATACCACTTTAGGTGCAGAAAATACAATTGGTCATTTTGCAGCGATTGGTGGCGCTCCTCAAGATATGAAATACCGAGGTGAGCCCACCCAGCTGATTATTGGTGATCGCAATGTGATTCGTGAATTCACCACCATTCATACTGGAACTACTCAAGATCTAGGTATCACGCGATTGGGGAATGACAATTGGATCATGGCCTATGTGCATATTGCGCATGATTGCCAAATTGCAAATCACACGATATTTTCGAGTAATGCTCAAATTGCTGGGCATGTGCAAGTGGGGGATTGGGCTATTTTAGGGGGTATGTGCGGGGTGCATCAATTTGTTCGAATTGGATCACACGCGATGTTAGGTGGCGCATCCGCCCTAGTGCAAGATATTCCTCCATTTGTGATAGCTGCCGGTGATAAAGCAGAACCCCACGGCATTAATGTGGAGGGTCTCAAGCGTCGAGGATTTTCGGCTGATACCAGCTCTCAACTAAGGCAGGCCTATAAAGTTTTATATAAAGACGGCCTTAGTTTTGAGGATGCAAAATTGGCGATTAAAAAAATGGCCGATGATACGAACGATGCGCCAACTAGCAGAGCTTTAGTTGAATTCTATGAATTTCTAGCGAGTACAACTCGCGGCATCATACGTTAAGTGTCGAAATCATTTTGGGATTTCCTTGTATAGATTAGCCTGCGTAGCTGGAGAGCCATCTGGAGATTTATTGGTGGCGCCTGTTTTAAGCGCCTTGAATCAATTGCCCAGTATGAGTGAGTTTGAGGCTTATGGCATTGGCGGCCCTGCAATGCAGGCATGCCATTTTGATTCACGCTGGCCAATGGAAACCTTAAGTGTGCGGGGGTATGTTGAGGCTATTCGTCAATTGCCAGCCATTTTACGTTTGCGTCAGGATTTATTAAGCTACCTGACGGTGAGCCGGCGACCAGATGTTTACTTAGGTATTGATGCCCCCGATTTTAATTTAGGAGTTGAATTCAAGCTTCGCCAAGCGGGGATCCCTACAGTTCATTTTGTTTCTCCTTCAATTTGGGCATGGCGAGGTAGCAGGATCCATCAAATTAAAAAAGCCGTGAGTAAAATGCTTTGCATTTTTCCATTTGAGACTACGATTTATGAACAAGCTGGAATCCCCGCAACTTATGTGGGGCATCCGCTGGCGAGTTCTATCCCTTTAGTTCCTCAAACTCAAGAAGCACGAAAACGCATTCGCTTACCCAGTGACGCTCTGGTGATTGCGGTTTTACCTGGAAGTCGAGTTTCGGAAATTGCTCTGATTGGACCGATTTTTTTCGATACGATAGCCGAGATCGCACAAAGGTTAAAAGAGAAAAATCTTTACTTTGTGATTCCGGTAGCGGCTCCACATTTACTACCCAAGCTTGAACAATTGAGGTCACGTATTTTGCAACGGTTCCCGAATTTACAAATCATTTTATTGGATGGTGATGCCGATACAGCACTTGAGTCAGCGGATTTAGTTTTAATTGCTAGCGGCACTGCTACTTTACAAGCTGCTTTATGGAAAAAGCCGATGGTTATTTCTTATAAGGTCCCCTGGCTCACTGCCCAAATTATGAAACGACAAGGCTACCTTCCATACGTTGGCTTACCGAATATTTTAGCGGGCGAATTTGTAGTTCCTGAGTTATTGCAAGATGCCGCTACACCAAAGGCATTGGCTAACGCTACTTTATCCTGGTTAGATCGCCCTCAAGAAATGGCACGATTACAGAATCGGTTTTTAGAGATGCATGAAAGTTTACGGCGACCCACTGCATTATTAGCGGCGCAGGCCATTGAGAATGCTTTAATTGACAGTAAGCGCTCTAAATTAGCTTGAACCATGCCAAGATTAGATTTTGTTTCACACCCCTTACCATTGGGTAATTTATGGATTTGCGGGGTCGATGAGGCGGGTCGAGGCCCTTTGGTTGGCTCTGTTGTTGCTGGTGCAGTTTGCTTAAATCCTGACAGCCCGATTTTTGGATTAAAAGATTCAAAAAAGTTAACCCCAGCCAAGCGCGAAATTTTATACGATGAAATCATCGGCAAAAGTAAGGCCTGGGGTATTGGTGAGGCCAGTGCACTTGAGATCGATCAAATGAATATTCTGCAAGCTTCTCTTTTAGCAATGAAGCGTGCAATTGAGGCATTGGCAAATCAGTTGGGGGAGTGGCCTGTTAAAGCCTTAATTGATGGTAATCGTTGCCCCAACCTTTCCATTGCTGCAGAGGCTATTATTAAAGGCGATAGCAAAGAGCCCGCTATTTCGGCTGCATCCATTTTGGCAAAAGTAACGCGAGATCGTCAGATGAAAATATTGCATCAGCAATACCCTCAGTATGGTTTTGATCAGCATATGGGGTATCCAACTGAGTTTCACTTTAGGGCATTAAAAATTCACGGCCCTTGCAAAGAACATCGCCGTACCTTTGCTCCCGTGCGTCATTTAATTCAGGGTCGGTTGCATGATTAATTGGCAGAGCGAGAAAATTAGTTCTCGCGATAATTCTCTTTTAAAAAGAATCCGTACCTTACAGCAGGTTGGCGCAAAAGGCCAAAAAGCTAGACAAACTCATCAAGAAACGTGGATTGAAGGAATTCATTTAATTCAAGCATGGCAGGGTGATCCTGCTCTGCATACCTTGATCACAACAAAACAAGCATTAAAAGACTCGGAAATTTTACTGGCTATAGAAGAGCACCTGCTAGCTTGTGCCAATACACGCTTAATTGAGTTAGATGATGAGATCTGGGGCTCGATAGCCGAATTAGAGCATGCACCGCAGATCGCTGGTTTATTGAGTTTAGGGGAATTAAATCCAACGATCAATATTAGTTCGGACGTATTAATTTTGGATCACATTCAAGACGCCGGAAATTTGGGGACGATATTAAGAACAGCCTTGGCATCCGAATTTAAAATGATTATTTGCACTCCTGGGTGTGCGCACGTATGGTCAAGTAAAGTATTGCGTTCTGCCATGGGGGCGCACCGGTTTTTACATATCAATGAAAATTGGTCTGTTAATCAAATCTTAAAAAAAATTAAAGTCCCTTTGTTGGCGGCTACTGGACAAGGGAGTTCAAGTTTATTTAAGATAGGAAGCACACTTAAAAACCCATGCGCTTGGATTTTTGGGAATGAGGGCTCAGGAATATCCGAGGAATTATTAGCATCTGCCGAATTGATTTCAATCCCCCACAACAGTCAAATTGAGTCGCTCAACGTTGCTTCGGCCGCAGCCATCTGTTTATTCGAAACTATGCGGGTCCGCGGCTCGGAGAATTAGCCCAAAATAGTTTTATCCGATCGAATAGCTTGCAATATGGTGGTGGCTATTTCTTCAATCGATTTACTGGTGGTATTCACCGAAGGAATCGATTCGCGCTTCATCATCGCGCTTGCTTCATTAATTTCATAGCGGCAATTTTCCAATTTGGCATAGTTGCTACCAGGGCGACGCTCATTACGAATTTCGCATAAACGTTGTGGGTCAATACTTAGACCAAAAATTTTCGTTTTGAATGGGGCCAGGTCTTTAGGTAATACACCCCGCTCAAAATCCTCAGGAATTAAGGGATAATTGGCCGCTTTTAATCCATATTGCATGGCCAAATAAAGGCTTGTTGGGGTTTTGCCAACACGGGATACGCCCACCAAAATAACCTTAGCCGCAGCTAGATTTTGGCTTGATTGGCCGTCGTCGTGCGCTAGTGAATAATTAATTGCCTCAATCCGGTTTTTATAGGCCTCTGTATCAGCATTATGATGGAGACGGTTCATGGCATGGGTCGATTTCATACCCAAGGCCTGTTCTATTGGCGCCACAAAGGTTTGGAACATATCCAGCATCAAGCCTTTAGCCTTCGAAACAATGGCATTAATTTCAGGCCTAACTAGAGTCGTAAAAATAATCGGTTGGTTATTTTCTTCTGCGGTAGCTTGATTAATCGTTTCCACTGCTTTATAGGCTTTTTCTGGGCTATCTACAAAAGGGATGCGGATTTGCTGAAAAGGAGTTTCAAATTGAGCCAAGATCGATTGGCTAAAGTTCTCAGCGGTAATACCAGTGCCATCCGAAACAATAAAAACGAGGCGGGGTTTAGTGGCGTTCATCTTCATTTATCTAACTTTTATTTCATGGGTTTAAGGGTAATACAATAGATTCAATTTAAGTATGCCCCATTTATGGAAAGCATCTTACGCCAGTTTTTTTACCTTTAGAGAGTTTTTATGCCCACACCAAACCAGCAAAACACCTATGTTTTGCCTTTTGAGGAATTACGCGTTACCGATGTTGAATCAGTAGGCGGTAAAAATTCCTCGCTAGGCGAAATGATTTCGCAGTTATCGTCAGCTGGGGTTCGTGTCCCCACTGGATTTGCTACTACGGCTCAAGCATTCCGCGATTTTTTAAAACACAATCATTTGGATGAAAAAATACAGCAACGCTTGGCTAATTTAAATATTGACGATGTTCGCGCTTTGGGGCAGGCTGGTTTAGAGATACGACAATGGATCGAAGAGGCTGCCTTTCAACCCGAATTAGAGGATCAAATTCGTACTTTCTTTAAAAAATTAGATCCGACGGGCCAAGGTTCTTTTGCGGTTCGTTCTTCGGCGACCGCCGAAGATTTGCCCGATGCTTCTTTTGCTGGACAGCAAGAAACATTTTTAAATGTTTCAGGAATTGAAGACGTGCTAGATAAAATTCGCGAGGTATTTGCTTCGCTGTATAACGATCGGGCTATTTCCTATCGGGTTCATAAGGGCTTTGCCCATGCTGAAGTTGCCTTATCTGCTGGTGTTCAACGAATGGTGCGTTCTGATACAGGTTCAGCAGGCGTGATGTTTACATTGGATACTGAATCAGGCTTCCAAGGGGTCGTTTTCATCACCTCTAGTTATGGTTTGGGAGAGACAGTAGTTCAGGGGGCCGTTAATCCAGATGAATTTTATGTCTTTAAACAAACCTTAGCGGCAGGCAAAAAGGCAATCATCCGGCGCTCCCTAGGTTCCAAATTAATTCAGATGCAGTTTGCCCCATCTGGGTCTGATGAGCGTGTTGTAACGGTTGAAGTTCCCACTGAAAAACGCAATCGGTTTTCAATCGAGGATGACGATGTCTCAGAGTTAGCGCATTACGCCATGATTATTGAGAAACATTATGGGCGCCCTATGGATATTGAGTGGGGAAAAGATGGTCAGGACGGTAAAATTTATATTTTGCAAGCTCGGCCGGAAACAGTCAAAAGTCAAAGCGCTGACCAAGTTGAGTTGCGTTATCGCTTAAAAGGAAATTCAAAAGTAATTACCACTGGACGTGCTATTGGACAGAAAATAGGCGGCGGTCCGGTGCGGGTAGTTCGGGACGCGAGCGAAATGGATCGGGTTCAGCCTGGGGATGTTTTAGTTGCTGATATGACTGATCCGAATTGGGAGCCCGTCATGAAACGCGCTTCAGCGATTGTGACCAATCGAGGCGGACGCACATGTCACGCTGCTATTATCGCCCGCGAATTAGGTGTTCCTGCTGTAGTGGGCTGTGGTAATGCCACCGATTTATTACAAGATGGAGCGCTAGTGACGGTTTCTTGTGCTGAAGGCGATGAGGGACGTATTTACGATGGCTTAATTGAGACCGAGGTAACCGAAGTAAAGCGCGGCGCTCTCCCTGAAATTCCTGTAAAGATTACGATGAATATTGGCAATCCGCAACTAGCTTTTGATTTTTGCCAATTACCCAATAGCGGTGTTGGCTTAGCGCGTCTCGAATTCATTATTAACAATTACATTGGAGTGCATCCTCGTGCAGTATTGGAGTATCCCAATGTGGATGCCGAGTTAAAGCGAGCAGTAGAAAGTGTAGCTCGAGGTTACGCTAGCCCAAAGGCCTTTTATGAGGACAAATTGGTAGAAGGGGTAGCAACGATTGCGGCGGCTTTTTATCCCAAGCCGGTCATCGTTCGTTTGTCGGATTTCAAATCCAATGAGTACAAAAAACTGATTGGTGGTTCCCGTTATGAGCCTGATGAAGAAAATCCAATGTTGGGATTTAGGGGTGCGTCACGCTATGTTTCTGCCGACTTTGGTGAAGCATTTGCATTGGAATGCGCTGCCATGAAACGGGTTCGCGAGGAAATGGGCTTAGATAATGTGGAGATCATGATCCCTTTTGTTCGCACTACTAAACAGGCTGAGCGCGTAATCGACATGATGGAAAAACTCGGTTTAAAGCGCGGTGTTGATGGTTTGCGTTTAATTATGATGTGCGAAATTCCATCGAATGCCATTTTGGCCGATGAATTTTTAGAGTATTTTGATGGTTTCTCGATAGGCTCAAACGATATGACTCAGTTGACTTTAGGTTTAGATCGTGACTCTGGAATGGAACTACTGGCAATTGATTTTGATGAACGCGATCCAGCGGTTGAATTTATGATTGAGCGGGCAATTAATGCTTGTGTGAAACAGGGCAAGTATGTGGGGATTTGCGGTCAGGGACCATCTGATCATCCTGACTTTGCTAAATGGTTGGTAAACAAAGGAATTACGTCGATTTCGTTAAACCCTGATAGCGTAGTACAAACTTGGGAATTCTTAGCAAAAGGGTAGTCGCGCTTATGAGAGTTGACCACGCGCAATCCGCGCCTTCTCTCTTTCCCAATCGCGCTCTTTGCTGGCTTCGCGCTTGTCGTGCTGTTTTTTACCTTTAGCTAAGCCGATTTCGCATTTCACTCGACCTTTTGAGTAATGAAGATTTAGAGGTACCAAGGTATAGCCTTTTTGCTCTACCTTACCAATCAGTTTACGGATCTCCGTTGCATTGAGAAGTAATTTACGGGTTCGAGTGGGGTCTGCTGTGACATGGGTTGAGGTTGAGCTGAGAGGGCTAATATGGGCGCCAATTAAATAAATCTCAGCGTTACGAACAATCACATAGGCTTCTTTAATTTGAGCACGCCCAGCCCGAATGGCTTTGACCTCCCAGCCTTCGAGAACAATACCTGCCTCATAGCGTTCTTCAATAAAATAGTCAAAGAAGGCTTTCTTGTTATCGACGATACTCATGTCTTAAAGTGTATTGATGATTTATTTATTTTAAGTTTGATTCTGATCAATTATGGCAGACGTCCACAAGACCGTATTAATTCAGCAGTCTGCAGACCGAATGTACGGTTTGGTGACCGATGTTGCCCGCTATCCAGAGTTTTTGCCATGGTGTGGCGGAGTAGAGATTTTCGAGCAATCTGAAACGGTGTTGGACGCAAAAATTAAAATCCACTTTAAAGGGATTGAACAATTTTTCCATACACGCAATACCAATCATCGACCCGATCAAATTGATATGCAATTTGTCGATGGGCCTTTTAAGCATTTTGTCGGGCAGTGGCGCTTTATTGCCTTGCGAGAAGATGCTTGTAAGGTCGAATTTAGTTTGCGTTGGGAGTTTAAAAACATTCTCTTGGATAAAGTGATTGGCCCTGTTTTTTCGTATATTGCAGGTACGTTTGTAGATTGTTTTGTAAAGCGCGCGGAGCAATTGTATGGATAAATTATTTGAAATTCTTTTATGCGACGCCCGTGTTAATCCGCCTTTACTAAGGACCTTATCGTTTGATTTCCCCGCCAATGCTCAAAAATCCATTGGTGAGATTATGGTGTTGGCAGGAATAGCCCAGAACCAGCACGATCCGCAATTCAATCGCAAAGGTTGTTTTGGGGTTTTTGGTAAGCGGAAAGAATGGCATGAATCGGTTTACAGTGGCGATCGCCTTGAACTTTATGCGCCTTTACAAATAGACCCTAAAACTGCACGCCGCAAGAAAGCAAATCGGGACAAAGATAGCCTTCTAAAGTCCAAGGCAAAAGCCCGTTCCATCGCTAAATTAGGCTCAAAATAATGAGCTTAGATCAGTTCTATAAGCCAATTTGGCACGTTTTTGTCCGAAACCTCTATAATCTGATTTTGCGACTAGGGGTTTTGCATGCGACTCATACAAAAAGCACTCACCTTCGACGACGTGCTCCTGGTGCCGGCCTATTCGGCGGTTTTGCCTCGTGATACGAGTTTAGTCACCCAATTAAGCCGTAGCATTCAATTAAATATTCCCTTGGTTTCGGCGGCGATGGATACCGTTACCGAAGGTCGATTGGCGATTGCCATGGCCAGCGAAGGTGGTATTGGCATTATTCATAAAAACCTCAAACCAAGCGAGCAGGCGCGCGAAGTCGCCAAAGTGAAACGGTTTGAATCGGGCGTGTTGCGCGATCCGATTACGATTGGTCCGGATGTAACCGTGCGTCAAGTGATTCAACTTTCTCGTGAACACGGATTTTCGGGTTTTCCTGTTTTACAAGGTAAAGCCGTGGTTGGAATTATTACGAACCGCGACTTGCGTTTTGAGGAAGATCTCGATGCCCCCGTGAAAAGCAAAATGACGCCACGTGAGCGACTGGTTACGGTAAAAGAAGGCGCCACCCTTGACGAGGCAAAGCGCCTAATGAATAAGCATCGCCTTGAGCGGGTGCTGGTTGTCAATGATGCATTTGAATTACGCGGACTAATTACGGTAAAAGACATTCTAAAAGCTACTGAGCATCCCAATGCATGCAAAGATAGTGAAGGTAAATTACGGGTTGGTGCCGCAGTTGGTGTGGGCCCTGATAACGATGAGCGCGTTGAGTTATTGGTAAAAGCAGGGGTCGACGTGATTGTGGTCGATACAGCTCATGGACATAGTCAGGGCGTATTGGATCGCGTTAAATGGGTTAAGAAAAATTATCCTCAATTACAGGTGATTGGCGGCAACATTGCCACTGCTGAGGCGGCTAAGGCCCTGGTTGAGCATGGCGCTGATGGTGTGAAGGTCGGCATTGGCCCAGGTTCGATTTGCACTACCCGTATTGTTGCTGGAGTAGGCGTGCCACAAATAACAGCGATTGTGAATGTCGCAACTGCTTTAAAAGGTAGCGGTGTTCCCTTGATCGCAGATGGTGGCGTTCGTTATTCGGGAGATGTTGCTAAAGCCTTAGCTGCAGGAGCGAATTCAGTGATGATGGGTGGAATGTTCGCTGGAACCGAAGAAGCTCCTGGTGATGTCTTCTTATATCAAGGACGTTCTTATAAGAGTTATCGTGGCATGGGGTCTTTAGGGGCAATGACCGATGGGGCTGCCGATCGCTATTTTCAAGAGGATATTAGTGCCGCTAATGCCGATAAATTAGTGCCTGAGGGCATTGAGGGTCAAGTCCCTTACAAGGGTAGTGTTTTAACCATTTTGCATCAATTAACTGGGGGAATTCGTTCCTCTATGGGTTATTGTGGATGTAAGACAATTGCTGACCTGCACGATCAAGCGAGTTTTGTGGAAATTACTTCAGCAGGTGTGCGAGAGTCGCATGTGCATGATGTGAAGATCACGAAGGAAGCGCCTAATTACCATATCGACTAAAAGACGGATTGAGTGAGCGCGTGCACGATAAGATTCTGATTCTCGATTTTGGATCTCAGCTTACTCAATTAATTGCCCGTCGAGTTCGTGAAGCAAAAGTATATTCTGAGATTTGGCCCTACGATTGCGATCCTCAAGCAATTCATGATTTTGTAAAAAATCAATCCTGTAAAGGCATTATTCTTTCTGGTGGTCCTAGCTCCGTCACCGAGGAAGCCAGTCCGCGAGCGCCGCAAATTGTCTTTGAATTAGGGGTTCCTGTTTTGGGAATTTGCTATGGCATGCAGACTATGGCAACTCAATTAGGTGGTGAGGTAGCTTCGGCTGAGTCGCTGGGCAAAGCAAGGGAGTTTGGTTATGCCGAGGTGAGGGCGCGTGGCCACACTCCATTATTAAACGAGATTGAAGATGAGCGTACCGTCGAAGGATACGGAATCTTAAAGGTGTGGATGAGCCATGGCGATACAGTAACTACCTTGCCGCCGGGATTTAAGTTAATGGCATCGACTGACTCATGCCCGATTGCTGGCATGGTGAATCAAGAGCAAGGTTTTTATGGCTTGCAATTTCATCCTGAGGTAACCCATACCTTACAAGGCGTGGCTTTATTAAACCGCTTTGTTCATCAGATTTGCAACTGCCGATCCGATTGGGTAATGGGTGATTACATCGCTGAAGCAGTAGCCAAGATTAAAGAGCAAGTTGGCTCAGAAGAAGTTATTTTGGGCTTATCAGGTGGAGTCGATTCGAGCGTAGCAGCTGCTCTGATTCATAAAGCAATTGGTGCCCAGTTAACCTGTGTTTTTGTGGATCATGGTTTATTGCGACTAAATGAGGGCAAGTTGGTGATGGACATGTTTGCTCGAAACTTGGGCGTGAAAGTGATTCATGTCGATGCGGCTAGCCAATTCCTTGGTAAGTTAAAAGGGGTGAGCGATCCTGAAGCAAAACGCAAAATCATCGGCAAAGAATTTGTTGACGTCTTCCAGAAGGAGTCTGCCAAGATTCGGAATGCAAAATGGTTGGCACAAGGTACGATTTATCCTGATGTGATTGAGTCTGCTGGAAAAGGCAAAAAGGGTACGCATACCATTAAAAGCCATCACAACGTAGGCGGTTTGCCTGACGACCTGCATTTAAAATTACTTGAACCGTTGCGTGAATTATTTAAAGACGAGGTCCGCACTCTTGGCTTAGCTTTAGGGCTTCCAAAAGAAATGATTGATCGACACCCTTTCCCTGGACCTGGTTTAGGGGTTCGGATTTTGGGTGAAGTAAAAGCAGAATTTGCGGACTTATTACGACGTGCCGATGCGATTTTTATCGAAGAGCTGCGAAATACCATCGACCCCAAAACCAACCAATCTTGGTATCAGTTAACTAGCCAAGCGTTCGCCGTTTTTTTACCAGTGAAGTCAGTCGGTGTTATGGGTGACGGTAGAACTTATGATTACGTTGTGGCGTTGCGGGCTGTGCAAACACAAGACTTTATGACCGCCCATTGGGCGCATTTGCCCCATGATCTACTTGGTAAAGTATCGAATCGAATTATTAATGAAGTGCGTGGTATCAATCGCGTGGTATTTGATATTAGCGGTAAACCACCAGCAACAATTGAGTGGGAATAGTTAAAAATAGTTATTTTATGCAGGCTTCTGAATTAGTAGT
>JAEMSI010000014.1 GCA_016462905.1 Polynucleobacter sp.
AATCGTTCATCACGGTCTGCTGCGCGTCGATCTTCCCAAATTAAGTTTAGTTTTTTATCGTTTAAGGTAGCAAAAGCGCTGGCTGCTTTAGCGTTGTGGGTTAGGATCAGGGGGCAATTGGCATCGTCTTTTAAGGGTAATTTTGTGAAGTAATTAAACGAAGCTAATTGGGCTAAACCTAAATTACTGCTATCAATGCAAGCACTATTTTTTGGCACAGCCTGGACTAAACGTTCGGCTACATAGCGATAGGTTTTTGCATAATTAATCGTGGGTAACCATAATGTCATCAGCAAAACCCACATTAAGGTGGTACCAGCCGCAGAAATAATCAAGCAACGCCAAATTACTTTAGGTGCCCGCGATGTCCGCCAGCGAACCACTAAGATCCATAAAATGGTAATCACAAGCGCAATAAAAAAAGTAAAACCATTAAAACTAGACTGAAAACCGGGTAACAGGCGGGCAATATTGGCAGCAGTTGAGGCAGGGTACCCCGTCGTTTTTGCCAGCCAGATGACCCAGATTGCAATACCGATGATGGTAAAACTAAGCATGCCTAACCAATCGATAAAACTAATTACACCGCGTCGTAATATGGGCAAACTAAATACTGCAATCATCGCCATTGGTGGAATTAAAATAATCATGTCGAATTCATTGGCTTCGACTCGCAATAAAACATAAATAAATCCCGCAATTAACAAACTCAATGGAACGCATAAATGGGGTGCGCGCCAAGAACCCGATTCATCACGTAATACCCAGTGCACTATCGACACTAAGGCTAATGGCCATACTGGCCAGGCATATGCCCAGAAATTAATCCCTAAAAAACTCACTGAATTTAAATTAGGGAGAGCGTGAGTCGGTGGAAAATGTAACCATGCATCTAAGGCGTTTTGTCTTAATTCATGGCTTAAGCCGAAGATGGACCAGAGGAGTGGCCAGAAAGCGAATCCAGCAGCTGCTAGAACAATCGACGTCATGCTCCAGCGGAAACGGAGTCTGACATTGCTAGCAATTACGCCAATGGCGGTTCCAGCAATAATCAGGGCGCTTAAGGTGAGATTGCTGGAGAGTGCCAGTATGGCTAGGCCAAGACCAGTCCATAAGCCACCTTGCCACGGCTTATCAAGACCGCGAACGGTGCCATATAAAACGATGCTGATGCCCATCAGTTGCGCCATCATCGGTGTGGTTTCATGGGTACGCTGTGCTAGACCAACGCACGCCAAGAAGATGAGCAGGGCGCCATCAGCCAAAGTCATCCCATATTCTTTTAAGCTGGGCTGACCACCCAAGGCAAATTTCATCGGTTGCACTTCTTTGCGACGGCCTAATAAGTACGTGGCATACCAAATGGCTAGAGCAGAAGCAAAGAAACACAATGCGGCGTATAACCTACTTGCATTGGCTTCACCAATCAATGGTCCAAACCAATTCATCAGTGTTGCGCCAATCCAATAGGGGAGCGGGGCACCTAAAGAAGTCTCACGCCCAGCTAAGTGGGGGATTAACCAATCTTGCCAAGCGCCTTGATGTAAATTCCACATCACACCCAGACCGATGGCGTCTTCATTCTTCCATGGGTCGCGACCAAATAAGCCAGCTAAGCCGTATCCGATCGTGAGAGCAAAAATAACCAAGCGCGGAATTGCGGTTGTAGCAGCGGCGGTTAGTTTGACCATAAGTCGTTTACGTAGAAGGTGTGTTTTAGTTCAAGCACTTCATTTCAATAAAAAAGGCAGCCACGCTGCCTTTTTATTATGAACCAGGGAGTAATCCCTCGAGATCAAATTACTTTTTAGCCGCAGCCTTCTTCGCCGCAGGCTTAGTAGCAGCTTTAGCAGCAGGTTTGGCAGGCTCGTTCTTTTTAGCTTCAGCAGCTGCCGCTTTTTTAACAGCGGTTTTTTCTGCGCCATCGCCAGTCGCTTTTGCAGTCGCTTTTCCACCAAACTTTTGACGGAATTTTTCAACACGACCAGCCGTGTCGATAATTTTTTGGGTGCCCGTAAAGAAGGGGTGGGATTCGGATGAAGTCTCGATCTTGGCTAAGGGATACTCCTTGCCATCTTCCCATTTGATGGTTTCTTTTGCGTTAATCGTCGAGCGGGTTTTAAAGCTAAAGTTGTTGGATACGTCAACAAAGACAACTTCGCGATATTCGGGGTGAATGCCAGGTTTCATAAATGTCCTTTGATAGGTAGCCGTTTCGGTGCTTTTATGACTGCAACTACATCAATTAGCGCTGCCGAAATACTTGCCCAAGGTTAGTTGGAAAAACGAAATTATGCCACAAAATCAAGGGGAAAGCACCTTCTCCCCCCAACGGACTACCCTGAGATTAGCCGCCGCGGCGCATTAATTCAAAGAATTCTGCATTATTTTTGGTTGATTTGAGCTTGTCGACGATAAAGTTCATTGCCTCAATTTCATCCATATCGGCAAGTAATTTGCGTAACACCCAGATTTTTTGGAGGTTTTCGGGTTTAACCAAGAGCTCCTCGCGACGCGTTCCTGACTTATTAAGATTGATGGCTGGGTATACGCGACGCTCGGCCAAACGACGCTCGAGGTGAACTTCCATATTACCGGTCCCCTTGAATTCTTCGTAAATCAAGTCGTCCATGCGACTACCGGTTTCAATTAAGGCGGTTGCCAAAATCGTGAGTGAGCCACCTTCTTCAATATTACGAGCGGCACCAAAGAAGCGTTTTGGTCTTTGTAGGGCATTGGCATCGACACCACCCGACAATACTTTGCCAGACGATGGAACCACCGTGTTGTAAGCGCGAGCCAAGCGGGTGATGGAGTCCAATAAAATAATCACATCTTTTTTCATCTCAACCAAGCGTTTGGCTTTTTCGATCACCATCTCGGCTACTTGAACGTGGCGCACTGCAGGCTCATCAAAGGTGGATGCGACGACCTCACCACGAACGGAACGGGTCATCTCGGTCACTTCTTCAGGACGCTCATCGACTAACAAAACAATCAGGGTGGCATCGGGGAAGTTGCTGGAAATTGCGTGAGCCACATGTTGCATCATGACTGTCTTACCTGATTTGGGGGAAGACACAATCAGACCGCGTTGCCCAAAGCCGATAGGAGAAATCATGTCGATAATACGACCGGTTAAATTTTCTTCTGCTTTGATATCTCGCTCTAAGGTAATGGTGCGATTGGGATGCAGCGGCGTGAGGTTCTCAAACATAATCCGATTCTTGAGATCTTCTGGTGCTAGGCCATTGACTTTGTCGACTTTTACCAAAGCAAAGTAGCGTTCTCCTTCTTTAGGGGTGCGGACTTCGCCTTCAATACTATCGCCGGTATGTAAATTAAAACGACGGATTTGAGCGGGTGAAATATAAATATCGTCAGGCGATGCCATGTAAGACGATTCAGGGGATCGTAAAAATCCAAAACCGTCTGGCAATACTTCTAGGACCCCATCGCCAAAAACCTGCTCGCCCGTTTTGGCGCGTTTTTTGAGAATCGCAAACATCAATTCTTGTTTGCGCATCCGTTGGGTATTTTCAATCTCGAGGCTAGCCGCCATCTCGAGTAGTTGGGAAACGTGGAGGACTTTTAGTTCTGTAAGTTGCATGGTTTTAGGGCTTTGAGATTAAAAAATAGAGGATTGGAGAATTTAGGCTTAATCCAGAGTGGATTCGAGCGAGAGGTAAAAACAAATTTAAAGGGAATAAAAGGGGGTATTAGAAAAGGGGTTAGTTAAGCACAAGGAAATTGGAAGAGGTGGTTAGCGAAAGGTTGAAACTAGCTCGCTAACTCTTATTGAGATGAAATCTTACACTAAATAGCAATCTAAATGGAAAACGACCTTAAAAGTGTTGTTTTAGCTCAGACGGGCTCGGCTATTGAGCCTATTCAGAGCGATGATGGTATTGATCTAGACTTACTTAGCCAAGTTGAATTACAGATTACTATCGATAAAAGCAGCTAATTGGGACTTCGCCATAGCGCCGACTTTTTGTGCTGCAACCGTACCATTTTTAAAGAGGATCAGGGTTGGGATGCCGCGAACATTAAATTGCATTGGAACAGTTTGGTTTTCATCCACATTCATCTTGGCAATTTGAATGCGATCACCATAATCCTTTGATAATTCTTCCAAAATAGGACCAATCATCTTGCACGGACCGCACCATTCAGCCCAAAAATCGAGTAAAACAGGTTTATCGGATTTCAGAACATCTTGCTCAAACGATGCGTCACTAACGTGTTTAATACCGGCACTCATGGATATTCCTTCTCTATTTCGGGGGATGAAGTTTGAAACAAGACCTAATATTAGCAATAAGTGAATGATTTTACCGAAAACCAAATGAGTGACTCTTTTTTAGGCACATGGCAGGCTGACCGAAAACCGGTTGAATCCAGCGTGGCACCCAATCATCTGGCTTTGCTTAGTTTGTCTCAAGCGATTTGGGATATATGCCTGCAAACTCAGCAGAGACCCTTGGTACTGATGTCTACAGCAGGATCAATTTCGGCTTTACGAATCGCTTTAGAGAAAAATCGCCCCAAACCCTTGCCGCCGAATTTAGTTTTTTTGCCTGAGGTTTGTAGTTTGAAGGATTGGTTGGATGCGGCACCCAATAGTTGGGGTATGCCGCGCGCTCACTCGTCATTGGATCGTTGGCTTGAAGCCTATGTCACGATTGCTGAGCATCCCCAATTAAAAACCTGGTTTGCTGCCGAGGGTGAAGGTGGTGCATGGGGTTTGGCTCAAGCAATTATCGATGCGTGTGATTTATTATCGAATCAAATTGCGCCGCAATTACAAACTGAATTGATGCGCTCTGAAGATGCATTATTGAATCTCTCTCGGGATGGCGCTGTTCAAATTGAAGCCTTATTACAAAAGGCAATTGATCATGCTTATCCTGCTTTGGCGCAACAATTAGTCCATCGTGAAGCTCAGATTGTTTTGTTATTTTGGCGCTACTTAAATCATTCGCATGCCCCTGTATTTCGCAAGCAGTTGGCGCTGATTGCTCATTTAAACGCTTTATCGGCATCCTCAAATCATTCGCGGCCTTTAATCTGGATTTCAACGGCCGAGTCTAATCATGCTGAGCACGCGATTCAAGAGCAATTTTTACAGGCGTATGCACAATTGGCCCCAGTCATGCGAATCTCGATGGATTGGGATGCGATTGCCCTCTGGCCAGAAGCTTTAGAAGATAGCTCGAGTGATCCGCTTAGTGCAACCAAGATCATTCAGAGCAATATTGATAGTGTGAGTGCGAAGCAAGTCCATTTAATTAGCTCGAGTCATTTTGAAGAATTGGCATGGGAGGCGGCACGGCGCATTCAAGAACATGCGGCACAAGGTCGATCACGCATTGCCTTAGTCGCACAAGATCGTTTATTGGCGCGTCGCACGCGTGCGTTATTGGCTCGAGTGGGAAAGGCTTTCAATGTGCGGGATGAAACGGGTTGGAAGTTGTCGACCACCCGCGCGGCAGCGGCTTTCAATGCCTGGCTCGAGTTATTGCAAGAGCCTGCAGATGGGCCTAGCGCTGTTTTGCTCTTGGAATTTTTGAAAAATCCTTTTATTGATTTTGCAAGCGCATTCGCTCAGGGCGCGAAACCGGCTGATCAAAACCACGATTTGAGTTTTTATGTTGATTTAGTGTTGCAATTAGAAAATGCCTTAGTGCATGCCGAAGCAAAAGCGGGGTGGGCGAGTTTTCATTACGCTTTAGTCACTCCATACCAACGCGAGCGAAGCGAAAATAATTCAGATCAATTAGCACAGTTAGTTCAACTGGTTCGTGGGCGCCTGTATGCTTGGCAAGCGTCCCGAGTGCGTTGTTGCGACGCTTTCGAATTATTAAAAAAGGATTTAGATGCCTTTGGTATGACAAGGGGTTTTGAGAATGATGCTGCTGGTATTCAGTTATTAACTGTCTTAGATGAATTTGCTTTAGAGGGGTCGGCTTATCGTGATGTGGCCATGCCCTTACGGGAATGGCTAGCCCTTGTAAAAGCTGTGATAGAAGAACAGGCTTATCAAGAAGAGGGTGAAATGGGTTTGGCGACCGTGAGTATTTTGCCCTTAAGTGCGATTCGCTTGAGGCAGTTTGATGCGCTTGTGATGGTCGGTTGTGATGAAAAACAATTGCCAGCGTATGCAGAGCCTCCCTTGTTTTTCTCCGAATTAGTTTGCGAAGCGATTGGCGCTAATACGATTGAGATGCAATTTAAGCAGCAAGCGCGTGATTTATCGCAATTATTGATGGCTTTTCCTCGGGTCGATTTCTTATATCTGAACCAAGGAGCGAGTGGCGAACGATTGCGTGCCTCCCCCTGGATTGAACGTCTACAGCAAGTTTTGCCCAGCTTGCAAGTCGTCTCGGTTAGCGCGCAAACTAAAGAAACTTTAGCTCAGCCATTGACCATGGCAATTGCTCAACGCAATTCGAATTTACCTTTGCCGACGCAAATGAGCCCCAGTGCCTATCGAATTTTACGAAGTTGCCCCTATCGCTACTACGTACGGAGCTTATTGGGTTTGCGTGAGGTCAAAGGCTTAGAGGATGAATTTGATGCCTCTTTAGCAGGGATTCATTTACACGCTATCTTACGGAGTGCTTTTCAGGCCCTAAAGAGTCAGGAATTGCACGACACCGCCTTAAAGAACGATCAGAAGCGGCGCGGCGACTTACTCAGCGAATTATTAATGCGTGAATCTGAAAAAGAATTTGCCAGTTTAATTATGGGAAATTCTCAGACTCTCGGTATTCTGCGCGATTGGCAGAAGCAAATACCTAGTTTGGTGAGATGGCAATTGCAACGGGAGAGCGAAGGTTGGCGTTTTCACGATGGTGAGGTAGCGCTTGGCTTTGATTTTGAATTTACAGATCACAATGCCATCCAGCATGTGATTCGCATTCAGGGGTATGCCGATCGGGTTGATATTGGCGATGATTCCAAGGTCGAGGTTTTGGATTACAAAAATCAGAATCTGGGGAAAATAAAAAAACGCGCCAGCGCTTTAGCAGATGACCCTCAATTAATTTTTTATGCCCATGCTTTTAACGCTGAACAAAAAATAGCTGGACATACCGTTCAAGAAGCATCTTGGGTAGCGCTGAAGGCGGATTTAAAAAAAGGAAACTCCAGTGATCGCAGTATCTCGATTGAAAATCTTGCCGAGCAAGAAAATGTAATTTGGCAGCAGGTGAGCGAGGATTTAAGTCGTGTTTGGTCGGGTCATGCCTTAAAGGCATTCGCACCCGATTCGGTTTGCCAGTATTGTGAAGCCCGTGGCATTTGTCGAAAGGGGATGTGGTGAGCGAGATTGCTTGCAGCCCTAAGCATTCGGTGGTTGTATCGGCCTGCGCTGGTAGCGGGAAAACGTGGCTTTTGGTAGCGCGTTTGGTGCGCTTACTGCTAGCCGATGTAAAGCCGCATGAAATTTTGGCTCTGACATTTACCCGTAAGGCCGCACAAGAAATGCGGACTCGCCTCTATGAGTTGCTAAAAGCGTGGTCGACGATGGATGATGCTCATTTATTAAAAGAGTTAAGCGCACGCGGTATGAATAACACAGAGGCTCAGGCACAGCTTGATTCAGCCCGCGCTTTATTTGAAAAATTACTTGCCAATCCCCGCAGTGTTGTAATTGATACCTTTCATGGTTGGTTTGGAAGGTTGCTTAGTGCCGCACCCATATCACTTCATATTCAACACGGATTTAGTTTGCGCGAGGATGCGAAACGCCTTCAAGCCGAATGCCTAGAAGAGTGGTGGGGCAAACTACCCGAGTCTATTCAGGTTTACTATGAGGTGATATTAGATCAACTGGGAGCGTATTCAAGCAATGAATTTTTATTAGGGTCGAATAGTTTATTAAAGCAAAAGGGCGCTTGGTTCTTTTTTCTTGAGGATTGCAAAAGAAAAGGTACGACTCCGCTGCAGGTTTTAGAAAAGCGCTTGAGTTTATTGTCGATTCATAATCCCATCGCAGTTTTACTTCAAGCACCCAATGCCATCCATGATTTGCAATTCATGCGCCTCGCGCAGTTTTCTGGTGGACCTAAGGATCAGAAATTATTAGAGGATCTTGATCCTGCTTTATTGTATTTGGAATCACTCGATAGGCCAGTCGCAGATGATGATTTATTCGTATGCGATCGATTGCAGGACGTTTTTTTAATTAAAAGCGATCCTCCTAAATCACGCGATGTGAATGACGCTGTAACAAAAACAGTCGGTCAATTTTTAAACTCCAGTGAAAATACGCAGGCTATTTCAGTTGAAGATTTTATTCTCTTTAAACAAACTTGGGCGAACGCGTGTTTAGATTATGTTGCATGGAAAACCGAGCGTAAGGCATTTGAATTAAATCGGGCGTGGTTTGCCATGAGCGATGCGATGATGGCTGAAATTAAGCGTGTGAAAACCTTAAAACGGGTACGCGATTTTGATGATCTGGAAATGGGCGTCGCTGAAATGATGGCCGATAGTAGCGTTGCGGCTTATTTGCAAGCCAGACTTGATGCGCGCTATAAGCATATCTTGATTGATGAGTTTCAAGACACCAATCCTTTGCAGTGGCAGATTTTGAAAACTTGGCTAGAAGCCTATGGCGAAGATAGCTCGCGACCCACCGTATTTATTGTGGGCGATCCAAAACAATCAATTTACCGTTTTCGACGCGCCGATCCGCGCTTATTTAAAACTGCTGAATTATTTTTACAAACGCATTTTGCGGCACATAAAGAAACTAAAAAAGACACTCGCCGGAATTCGGCGGAAATAATTGATTCCTTAAATCGAATTTTTCAATCTTCTGGTGTTCCGAGTGATTACGATTATGTTGAGCAAGGTACTTTGGTTCAGGCTCCCCCATTGCCCCCACCTCTATCATCGCTCGAGACTTCAGCGGAGTGGGCTCATGGCGAGTTTTACCGTTTGCCTTTAATTGAGCGGAATGAGTCCGATCTGGCACCTCGCCAAGGTAATGCGCTGGAGCAACCCTTAGTCGATTCCGAGCAAACCATTTCGATTCAACAGCGTTTACTGGAAGGTAAAGCGGTTGCCGAGTTAATTCAATATCTCATACAAACTCGCTGGGTGATCGATGAAAAGCAAGAGGGCGGTTGGCGCAAGCCTGTACCCGGTGATTTTTTATTGCTGGTTAAGCGCAGACATTATCTACCCCAATACGAACAGGCTTTACGCGAAGCGCATTTGCAATTCGATAGCCCACGTTTAGGTGGTCTATTAAATACGTTGGAGGTTGATGACTTAATCGCTTTGTTAACGGTGCTGATGACGCCGACCCAAAATTTGGCCTTAGCGCAAGTTTTACGCTCCCCTTTGTTTAGTTTTAATGAAACTCAAATGCAAAAGTTAGCCGAACTAGTTCAAAGTAATTTAGGCTATCGTTCTTGGTGGGATGTCTTAATTGATCCTATTCAAACCCAGGCAGATGAAGCCTTTTTATCAGCGGCTCGCCATTTAATTCGCTGGGCCAAACAGGCGCATCATTTACCGGTCCATGATTTATTGGATTTAATTTATTACGAAGGCGATATGCGCGCCCGTTATGCTGCCGCAGCCCAAGAACTCGATCGCCATCAAGTATTAGCCAATTTAAATGCGTTTTTAAAGTTAGCCTTAGATTTGGACGGCGGTCGCTATCCTAGCTTGAGTCGTTTTGTACGTCATTTAAACCAAATGAAACGAGGTGATGACGATGAGACCCCTAATGAAGGTAGTGCTGATTTTGACGACGAGGAGTTTCAGGAAGACGAGTTTGATGGTGAATTGAATTATGGCGCAGAAGAGACTGCTGCAGAGCGCGCTAAGCGGGTCCGTTTATTAACGATTCACGGCGCCAAGGGACTGGAAGCTCCTTTTGTGATTGTTCTAGACGCTAATCATACGAAGCCCAAACCCTTTGGTCGCGGAGTTTTGTTGGATTGGGAGCCCGACCAAATTCATCCACAGCATATTTCGATGTTTACCAAAATAACGCTAACGCAATCGTGTATAGATTTGCGAGATCGAGAGACTGAAATCGCTGAAAAAGAAAATTGGAATTTACTGTACGTTGCTTTAACGCGTGCTAAGCAAGGAGTATGGATTAGTGGGGTAAAAAATACCAGTAGCAAAAAGGATGGACTAGATGAGAACAGTTGGTATTCATCTATTTTGAATGGCGACACTCCTGAATGGGATACCAGTCTCTTATCGTTTTCTAAGACAGAGGCTATGCAAGTTGTTGATCTGAATCAAAGCAAAATAAATAAAGCGAATACCAATATGATTCAAGTCGACGATTTTGTGGTGAACTGGAGGCCTGATTTTGAGGTAGAAGAAAGCCAATTTTTTTCTGCCAGTGAGCGCTATTATCTTGAGGAAGGGAAATACCTGCACCGTATTTTGCAAGAATATGCCCCATGCGATTCTTCAGCAATATTAACGGGATCCGAAGCATTACCCTCCGTCGAGGGTGTTATGAATTGGCTGGGGGTTGGCTCAAAACAAGCCGCTTTGGTCTTACAACGTGCGCATTCGATTTTAGATGCGCCGGATTTAAGCAGTTACTTTGACCCCCAGTTTTTTCTGAAGGCTTGGAATGAGTTGGATTTGATTGCAGATGATGAGCGCTCAATGCGAATCGATCGATTGGTCGAATTTACAGATCGCTTAGTGATTTTGGACTATAAATTAACGATTCCAAGTCAGGATGACCCGAAATTTGCAAGCTATCGGGAGCAACTGCTTCGTTATCAATTGACATTAGCTCAGATTCGACCCGATAAGCCCATTGAGGCTTGGTTAATTGATGCCATGGGCCAGCGTCAACAGCTTGTTCCTTAAAACCCGATCTATCTGATGATGAACTATCTTATGATGAGAGGTGATTTAGTAGAGGTGGTTTAGTAACATTGATTCATAATTGGGTATGCTTGGTTTGACCCCCATTTTTTTCTCTTTTTTTAAGGTAGATTGCGATGACATTGAACACTCGAATTATTTTAGGGTTTGCATTTTCGATTTTGATGGTTGCTTGCAGTACTGCACCCAAAATGATGTCTGATCCCATGCCGCAATCGGGTTTTTTACCGAATTACAAATTATTGCACCAAGTTTCTAACCCCGCCCCTGATACCAAAATGTGGCGTTATCGTAAAGAAGGTCTTAGTGCCTCGAGTTACAAAGGGATCATTATTGACCCCGTTTATTTAAATCAATCGCAAACTAAAGAAATTAGTGCGGATGCTTTGGCTCAAACCAAAGCTACTTTGCAAAACGCGATCGTTGAAGCTGTGCAAAAACGCGGCGGCCTTCAGATCGTGACCCAAGCTGGCCCTGGCGTAGCGAGAGTGTCGGTGGCGATTACGGGTGCCGAAGTTTCGGCGGATCCGATTCAGCCTTGGAATTTCACACCAATTGGTTTAGCTGCGCAAGCCGCATCGCATGCGGGTGGAATTAACTCAAAAACACCTGCTTTAGTGGTAGAAAATAAAATTACCGATAGCCAGTCGAATGAATTTATTGGTGGTGGGGTAGTCGTGGTTCAAGGCGAATCATTTAGAACGGGTTCAGGCTCGGTCGACGCTTTCCAAGGGATGGCGAAAAAAGCGGTGCAAGCTGGAATGTCGGCTTCTGGGCATTAATCAGGAAAAAGAAGAGGACGAGCCAAACCCTCGGCACTGACAGTATTTGGGTTTGGCTGCTTCGTTCCCGACCTGACCAGGTTGCCAAGCCGCCATGCGAGGAGGCCCGTCCATACTTATTGTAGCCCTTGCTAGAATGTCGAGATGACAGCTTTAGCATTAGCCCGAAAATGGCGCCCTAAAACCTTTACAGAATTACTCGGTCAAGACCATGTGGTAAAGGCGTTGACGCACGCTTTAGATCAGGGGCGCTTGCATCATGCTTGGCTCTTTACTGGTACGCGCGGTGTCGGTAAAACGACGATTGCACGCATTATGGCTAAAGCACTCAATTGCACTGGCGTCGATGGTAAGGGCGGCATGACATCGCAGCCTTGTGGCCAGTGTCCTGCCTGTACTGAAATTGATGCAGGCCGATTTGTTGACTATATCGAGATGGATGGCGCAAGTAATCGCGGTATTGACGATATGGTCTCTTTGTTAGAAAAAGCCGCCTACGCCCCGAGCAGCGCACGCTTTAAGGTCTACATGATCGACGAGGTGCATATGCTGACCTCGCAGGCGTTTAATGCGATGTTAAAAACTTTGGAAGAACCTCCAGAGCACGTCAAATTTATTTTGGCAACTACAGATCCGCAAAAAATTCCGGTGACGGTGCTGTCGCGTTGTTTGCAATTTAATTTAAAGCAAATGCCGGTGCCATTGATTGTTGAACATTTAGAAACTATTTTGCAGTCTGAGCAAGTCAAATCCGAAAGTAATGCATTGCGCGTGATTGCCAAGGCAGCACAAGGCTCGATGCGTGACGCATTATCGTTGACCGATCAAGCGATTGCGTATTCAGCCGGACCCGTGACGGAAGCGGCGGTGCGTTCGATGTTAGGAACAATTGATGATGCTTATTTAGTGCGAATTCTCGATGCTTTAAGCGCACAAGAGGGCAGTACCTTATTTGCGATTGCCGAAGAGATGGGTTTGCGTAGTATGTCGTTCTCTTTAGCCCTGCAAGATTTAGCCAGTCTGTTACAAAAAATTGCCTCTGCGCAAATTGTTCCTGAATCGGTTTTAAACGATTGGCCCGAGGCAAGCGAGATTCGCCGTTTGGTAAACGTGTTTAGCAAAGAGGAAGTGCAGTTGTTTTATCAAATTGCGATCACTAGTCGTGCCGATTTATCTTTAGCGCCCGATGAGCAAACGGGTTTTACGATGGCACTTCTACGGATGTTGGCGTTTAAACCGGGCGGCGGCGGAAATACTAGTGGAAATAGCAGAAGTGCTGGCAGTGGCAATGCGGGCGACGGTAATAAAAGCACCAATTCTATAAATACCCTAGCCAATAAGCCAGCGAGCATTCCAAGCGCCAATCAAGGTGTTGCTGCCATGCCCTCCAGTCCTGTGGCTAAGGCGAGTTTGGCAACTGCTTCGAAGGTAGAGTCTGAGATTAGTAAACCGCCTACTCAGGCTATTCCTGTAGGACAACCCAATTGGTTCGACTTGATGCGCTCTCTGCCGATTCGGGGTTTGACCCAACAGTTGGCTCATCAAACCGAATTACACGAATGGCTTGATAGCGACAAAGGAATTTTGGTGTCCATTACGACGGCAATGCCTCAATTAGCTAGCGAGGAAAGCCTAAAGCGATTAGGGGAGGCGCTGGAAAAGCATTTTTCCAAACCACTTCGTATTCAATTGGTGGATGGCAAGGCAAAAACCACTGTTGCCAAAATTGACGCGGAAATTTATCAAGAAAAACGCCTCAGCGCTGAAGAAATGATCGCTGCCGACCCTTTTGTTCAGGAACTAGAGCGGGAATTTGGGGCTAAAGTAGTCAGTGGCTCGGTTCGACCACTATAGGATTATTAAAGGGTTGATGAAAAGGATTTCCTAAGTCCTTGTAAACCAAATGTAATTTATAGCGTTTAAAGAACAAAGACTAGAAAAAGCTAGAAAAAAGCCCAAACCAGTAGAAAAACACGAAAATAAACGTTTTAAGCCAAGCCTGCCCGTCAAGAGCGGTCTTGAAGATGAATACAGGCGAAAAGGGGATTTAAAGAATGATGAAGGGTCAAATTGCGGGTTTAATGAAACAAGCTCAGCAAATGCAGGAAAAAATGAAGCGGGCTCAAGACGAGTTAAGTGCACTTCAAATTACCGGCCAAGCTGCGAATGGCTTAGTCAAAGTAACGATCACCGGTAAATACGAAGTCAAGCGCGTACAAATTGAGCCAGCCGCCATGGATGACAAAGAGTTACTGGAAGACTTAATTGTGACTGCCCACCAAGATGCTTTTAAACAAGCTGAAGCCGCTAATCAACAACTTATGGCAGGTGCGACAGCGGGTATGCCAATGCCACCCGGCTTTAAGTTGCCATTTTAGGATTGAATCTTGTCGCGATCTAAGGCTAGCGCACACTTTACTCAAGAGCAAGATGCTTTAGGTCGCTTAATTGAGGCGCTTCGAGTCTTGCCCGGTGTGGGACCCAAATCGGCACAGCGTATGGCCTTCTATTTGTTGCAACATGATCGCAATGGCGCAGCAGTGCTTGCCCAAGCTTTGGGTGAGGCAGCTGAATTAGTGGGGCACTGCCAACGTTGCAATACCTTTTCGGAAACCCAAATTTGCAACACTTGCTCCGATGGCCGACGCGATCCGAGCTTGCTTTGCGTAGTGGAAACCCCTGCAGATCAAGTGATGGTTGAGCAAACTTTAAGTTTTAAGGGGCAGTACTTTGTCTTGATGGGCAGAATTTCTCCGCTCGATGGTATGGGGCCGAAAGAGATTCATTTCGATCGTTTGCTGAATCGAATTGAAAGTCCTGAATTGGGTGGACCGGTTCGAGAAGTCGTTTTAGCAACGAATTTCACGAGTGAGGGTGAGGCCACCGCTCATTACATTGGCGAGATTCTGAAAATCAAGGGAATTAAGGCTAGTCGAATTGCTCGCGGCATCCCTGTCGGCGGGGAATTGGAGTATGTCGATGTAGGTACAATCGCTAGGGCAATGTTAGATAGGCGCACGTTGGGATAGTTCTATGAGATTCATTAAGCTAAATTCCACCTCACATTGGCTTGCAATTGTCTTGACATCCTTGGTTGTTTGTGAAATGGCGGGTGCTCAACCAAGCCCTCCTGCTGAGGTGCGTGTTGAGACCGCAAAAGATGTTTTAATTCCAACCGATCCCAAAGCAAGCAGTTCAAAAAATCGGCTGGATATTCCAGCCAGCTTAAATGCGCCTGCGTTTGATACGCCGCCCGCGCCCAATCAAAAAGCCGTCTCCTCATCTGAGCGGTATCATAAAGTTCGTTGGGACTTAAGAGCCTTATGGAATGAGTTGCGAAGTAATAATCCCCAACTGGTGGCGGCGCGTGAATCCTATTTATCGGCGAAAGCCACGGTGCCGCAAATTGCTGCGCCTGCCAATCCTCAAGTGGGTTTAATTTGGTCGGGTATGCCCCCAGGGGCGCCGTTTGCTTTGGGTACAGCCGGCAAACTGAATCCAGCAGACACGAGTTATAGCGGTTACTCCTTTAGTCAACCCTTTCTCTTTCCAGGTAAAAAAAGTTTGGCATCGGAGATTGCCGATACGTCTGCAGAAGCATTGCGATCGCAAAACGAAAATTTGTATTTGCAATTAGGATCGCAACTGGCTGGTTTGTATTACGCGACCTTAGCTGCTCAAAAACAATTAACGATTTTGAGCGAGAATGTGGTGCGAACCGAATTAATCAAAAATATTGCGAAAGCACGTTACGCAAATAATGCTGCAGCTTATGTGGAGTTCTTAAATGCACAGGTGGCGCAAAGTGCCGCTGAAGCCGATCGTTTTAACTTAGAAAAACAATTAGCAGTAGCAATAAAAAATATCAATACTCTGATTGGTAGAGATCCACGTGAGAAATTAATTTTAGAAGGTGATGTGGGCTCGGCCGTTCGTAAAGTGCCCACCTTAATTGAGTTAGAGACGTATGCCGAAGGCGCTCACCCATTACTTACTAGTACTGCTTTACAAGTCGAGGCTGCCAAGAAAGGTCTCAGTTTGGCAAATAAAGCCTATTTGCCTGATTTTCAAGTGGTGGCAACCTCGTATACGCCTCGCGGTCCTATGACCAGTAATAACGGGGCGTCTTACTACCAGTTTGAATTTGATATTGTGATTCCACTTTATTTTTTCACTAAGGAAAAATATGGGGTAGTGCAAGCAGCCCGTAATCAGGCTGCTGCCGAAGCCACCAATATTGCCAATCGGCAACAAATTATCTTAGGCGTTGGTGCTGCTTACGCCGCCTATGAACAAGCCAAGAAGCAAGCTGAGTTTTTGCGTGAAAGGCAAGTACCTCAGGCTGAGGCGGCTTATAAAGTAGCCTTAACGCAGTACGCTACCAATGGAGTTGGTTTCAATAATCTCTTAACTGCACAAACCCAATTTCGCGCTTTAGAAATTCAACTAGCGATTGCCGAAAGCGTTTTATTGCAAACCCAGGCGGCATTATTTGCCTCTTCTGGTAAAGACCCAATTGAATAAGCCGTAATGATGCTCAAGCCCATTCCATTTTTCACTTCGTTTAGCATAGAGCTATCTAAGGAGCTGTTTTGAAGGATAAATTAAATGATCTTTATGAAAAGTTTGTTGCTGATTTAATACGGCATTTTCATTTAAAAAAGAATGCCGTTTTTAAGTTGTACTGGGACCTGTCTTTAGAGCAGCGCCACAAAGTACGCTTAGCAGCCTTTGCTTTTGCAATATTGGTGGCAGGAATCATTATTGGGCGGGTCACTATTGTTAATCGCGTTGTCAAAATAGAGAAGAGTGAGAAGGGTGTTAAGGTAGAAAAAACCGGTGCTATGAGCATCACCCTGCCCGGAATTAAACTGAATCCAGAAATTTATATTTTTCAGGAAGCCAAAATCAGTAATGTGCCTGTAGAAATTAAAGTTCCTGGGCGTTTGGCGTTCAATGCTGAAAAATCAAAAGTTTTGGCTGCTCGGGCCCCGGGTAGAGTAGAACGAATTTTTGCTTTTGAGGGCGCCACAGTCGACATGGGCTCGCCAGCGATTGAGTTGTATAGCCCAGAGTATTTATCCGCACAGCAAGAATTTTTGTTATCAGCGAAGACGGCAAGCATTTTGGCATCGAATAAATCAACCAATGATTTGCTAGCTGATGCCGTAATGACGCAGCAAGCCGCTGCCAATCGCATGCGAAATTTAGGCAGCTCCGATGCTGATATTGAGATGCTGGAAAAAAGCGGCAAACCCCAAAATAGTTTGCTCATGCGTTCGCCGATTAAAGGAGTTGTGACAAAACGTGCGGTCGAGCCCGGTGCCATTATTAATGCGGGCGATGTCTTATTAACCCTTTCCGATCCTAAAGCATTGTGGTTCTTAGGCAATGTATTCGAGCAAGATATTCGTTCGATTGCCAAGGGGCAAACCCTCACTCTTAGAACAGAAGCGTATCCCGATAAGGAATTTATCGCCAAAGCAAATTACATTGCGCCAGCCATTGATCCAGTCACACGTGCCTTATTAATCCGCTGTGATGTTGAAAATTCTGAGGGCTTGTTAAGGTCTGATATGTACGTTTCAGCCAAGTTAAAAACAGGTAGTGCGGATGCCATTGTGGTGCCCCAGTCAGCCATTATTCGAGTCCGTGAGCAACGATTTTTAATTATTAAAGAAGGACAAGAAAGTTATCGACGTCTTGAGATCGGTGGCTATGATTTGGATGGCAAGCAGTTTGCGATTACAGTAGGCGTTAAAGCCGGAGCACAAATATTAATTGAAGGAGCTGTTTTGCTAAACGATCGTTTCGCTAGACAGGAGGATTGATTTGAGTTTAGTCACCTCTTTTATTCGGGGAGTAATCGAAAAACGGGTGATCGTTTTGGTGGCATCGGTTGGTCTTTTGATACTGGGTTCCATTAGCTTACGCAGCTTACCGATTCAGCCTTATCCCGGGGTTGCGCCCTTAACGATACAGGCTATTTCGCAATGGCCCGGAAGAAGTACTGCCGAAGTTGAGCAACAAATTACCATTCCGGTTGAGAACGCATTAGCTGGTATTCCGGGTGTGCAAACATTTCGTTCGATCTCCTTTTTTGGCTTATCGGTCGTTACTTTAAAGTTTGAAAATCACACTGATCCTTTTAAAGCACGGCAGATTTTTATTGCTAATTTATCGAAGGTCGATTTTCCTGATGGGGTGGTGTCGAGTATTAGTCCCGATTCGGATGCCACGGGTGAAATTATGCGCTATCAAGTGGTGTCGGATTACGCCACTTCAACGCGATTGAAAACATTGCAAAATTATGAAATCTACAAAGAACTAAAGCAAACCCCTGGTGTTGCCGAAGTTTCCTCTTTTGGCGGCAAGGTACGCCAGTATCAAGTCATTGTTCGACCTGAGAGCTTGCAAGCGAAAGGGGTAACTGTTAACCAATTAGTAGCGGCATTGTCGAATGCGAATACCAATACCGGCGGCGGTTTATTACCGAGTGGTGAGCAGCAATTTGTGGTTCGTGGAGTTGGTCTTTTAAAAAACGTTGCCGATATTAAACAGGTGGTGGTTGCTGTTAATCAGGGCGTCCCGATTCGCGTCGGCGATATTGCTGAGGTTCGAGTTGGTTTTGCTCCTTTATTAGGGATGTTTCAGTTTAATGAAAACCCCGATTCAGTGGAGGGGATCGTTTACTTACGGCGTGGCGAAAATGCTACCGAAGTATTGGCACGAGTCCGTGATCGCATTAACGTGATTAATAAACAGGTTTTACCGCCAGGTATCGAGGTGAAACCATTTTACGACCGCCAAAATCTATTGGATATTACGATTGGCACGGTTAAACACACATTATTTTTTGGTATCAGTCTTGTTTTAGTCGTTTTGTATATATTCTTAGGAAATTTGCGTGCCGCAGCGGTAGTGGCAGCGGTGATTCCCTTGGCCCTGTGCGTGTCATTTATTCAGATGAGTATCTTTTCAGTGCCCGCCAATTTAATTTCTTTGGGGGCGATTGATTTTGGCGTGATTGTTGATTCGGCAGTAATTGTTACCGAGAATGTGATGCGTCACCTTGAGGATGACAATAAGCGCTTAAAGCAAAGTATTATTTTGGCAACTAGTGAAGTTCAGCGAGCCATGATGTATTCGACTTGCATCATCATTGTGGCGTATTCACCTTTGTTCTTTATGGGCGGTGTCGAGGGCATCATATTCAAACCCATGGCTTTCACGATGGGTTTTGCTTTGGTAGCGGCCATGGTCTTAAGCCTTACCTTCTTGCCCGCGATGATGTCCTATATTTTTGGCGAAAATCTGCACCATAAGCCACCCGGTTTTATTACCCGTTTATTAGCATGGTACAAACCTGTTTTACGTCAATGGATGGATCATCCTCGTACTGTGGTGGCTATTTCCGTATTCGTCTTAGGCATGACTTTATTATTGGCGACGCGTTTAGGAACTGCATTTTTACCAACCTTAGAAGAAAATAATATTTGGTTACGGGTTACTTTGCCCAATACCGTTGACTTAAATTATTCAGTCAAAATTTCAAATCAATTGCGTGAATTATTCCTTAAACAGCCCGAGATTGAAAAGGTGGCAGTGCAAATTGGCCGACCTGATGATGGCACCGATCCAACGGGCGTATTTAATCAAGAATACGGTTTGTATTTAAAAGCACCCGATCACATGCCAGAGGGTTCGAGTAAAAAATTATTGGTTCAGAAACTGGAGGATGAGTTACAGAAGATACCGGGACTCAGTTATAGTTTTTCTCAATATATTCAAGATAATGTGAATGAGGCGCTGTCAGGGGTGAAGGGTGAAAACTCAATCAAAATTTACGGCTCCGATTTAGAGGTGCTGGATGAAAAGGCGCAGGAAATATTGTCCCAAATTAGCAAGGTTAAAGGAGTTGCCGATGCGAGTGTTTTAAGGGAGTTGGGTCAACCTACCTTGAATATTCAAATTGATCGGGCAGCTTCCGCGCGTTATGGTGTCAATGTCAATGACATTCAGGTTTTAGTGGCGAACGCGATTGGCGGTGCTGCGGTGACTAATTTATTAGAAGATGAAAAGATTTTTGGTATTTCAGTACGCTTAAACGAAGGTAGTCGCAATGACGTTGCTGATATTTCACGTTTAATGGTCGATGTACCTGGCGGCGGTCTAATTCCCTTATCGATGGTGGCGAAAGTCGTTTTAACCGATGGCCCATTCTTTATTTATCGCGAGTCGGGTAAGCGCTATATTGCAGTTAAATTTAGTGTGCGTGGTCGCGATTTGGGTGGAGCGGTTGAAGATGCCAAGTATCTGGTTGAGAAAAACATTACCTTACCTGTTGGTTATTCCATCGCTTGGGATGGTCAATTTAATCAAATGAAGATTGCACAGCAAAAATTAATGGTGATTGTGCCTTTGGCTTTATTAGGAATTTTCTTATTATTGGTCAGTGCTTTTGCAAATTTTAGAGACGCTGTGATGGTGCTAATTAATGTTCCTTTTGCGGCGATTGGTGGAATAGTTGCCCTCTATTTGGCGGGAGAAACTCTCAGTATTTCTGCTCTTTTTGGTTTTCTGTCTTTATTTGGTATCGCCATTCAAGACGGCGTAATTTTGATTTCATTTATTAATAAGAGCGTTACCGATGAGCCTGGCACGATGAAAGATGTGATGGTGGAGGGTGCCTCTTTGCGAGTTCGCCCCGTATTAATGACTGCTTTATTGTCTGGTTTTGGTTTATTGCCAGCAGCGCTGTCGCACTCGATTGGCTCTGAGGCGCAGCGACCTTTGGCGTTAGTGATTGTGGGCGGAATGGTGAGCACCACTATTTTAACTTTATTGGTCTTGCCAGTGATTTATGCTTGGGTTCGGGGCAGAAAAAATCCTGAATTACCGGTCATTTAATCGATTCATAAAGCGGATGTAATGCAAGCTCATATTTTGGTATCCAATGATGATGGTTATTTAGCTCCAGGTTTAATGGCTTTGGTGAACGCTTTGCGCCCACTGGCAAAAATTACGGTAGTTGCCCCTGAACAAAATCACAGCGGCGCATCCAACTCATTAACTTTATCGCGCCCTTTATCGATTCATCGCATTGAGGGAGGCGAGCGAGATGGTTTTATGTTTGTGAATGGCACGCCAACGGATTGTGTACATATGGCCTTAACGGGATGCTTAAATGAGCGTCCTGATTTAGTGGTCTCAGGGATTAACCAAGGCGAAAACATGGGCGAGGATGTCTTATATTCGGGTACCGTTGCCGCGGCAATTGAAGGGGTGATGTTTGGCGTTCCAGGAATTGCCTTCTCTCAAATTGATCGGGGTTGGCGCAATATTGATGATGCTGCATTAGCAGCTCGCGATATCGTCGCCAAAGCTTTGGCAGAACCGCTAGAGCGGGGTGATGCCAATGCGACTTTATTAAACGTGAATATTCCAACGGCGAAGTATGTTGATTTAAAACGCTGGCGTATTACCCGTTTAGGCAATCGACATCACTCGCAACCGGTTGTGATTCAAAAAAATCCCCGTAATGAAGATATCTATTGGATTGGTCCTGCTGGTGAAGCCAAAGATATTTCGCGGGGGACCGATTTTCATGCGATTACCGATGGTTGCATTTCCATTACACCGATGCAACTGGATTTAACCCACCATGCACGTCAGGCAGCGATGCGTGTTTCTGGTTGGGAGCGCGATTGAAAGGAGCTGAGCGTTTCGCTGGTCAGCGGGCGGCGCTAGCAGGTAAGGTAGCCAAGTCTGGGGTAAAAGACTCTGAGGTATTGCAAGCAATTGCAACCGTGCCACGGCATGTTTTCATAGAACCTGGTTTGGTAGAACAAGCCTACGAAGATTCTTCATTGCCAATCGGGCATCAACAAACTATTTCGAAGCCATCGGTTGTTGCGCGCATGATTGAGCTCTTGCATAAGCCTAAACATTCTTTGGGAAAAGTATTAGAGGTTGGTACAGGGTGTGGTTATCAAGCAGCGATTCTGAGTCTAATGGCCAAGGAAGTCTATTCGATTGAGCGAATTCGGCCCCTGCATGATTTGGCCCGCTCGAAACTGAGGCCTTTTCGGATTCATAATTTACGCCTAATTTATGGTGATGGGATTCGGGGTCTGCCTGAGATTGCGCCCTTTGATTCGATCATTTTGGCAGCTGCAGGTTTGGGGATTCCAGACCCCTTGTTAGATCAATTAGCGATTGGCGGGCGTTTAATTGCCCCAGTTTCACGCAGTGAAACGGAGCAGCAATTGCTTTTAATTGAACGGCTTAGTTCACAGCGTTATCAAAGAACTACTTTTGATGCGGTTTTTTTTGTGCCCTTACAATCAGGGGTGATATGACAAAACGATTTTTATACCCATTTTTTGCAGTCTGGCTCGCAGCTCTGTTGGCAGCCTGTTCGACACCGCGAACCAAACCCGCGACTGTGATTGACCGCGGCTCACCCGCACCCCTGAGTACCGCAGTGGAACCAGTGCCCCCTGGTTTTTATCGAGTCAAAAAAGGCGATACTTTATTACGAATTGCTTTAGATAACGGCCAGTCTTATCGTGATATTGCTGTTTGGAATAATTTAAGCGATCCCAATTTAATCGAAGTAGATCAGCTTTTACGGGTGAAACCACCTGCCGGCGTAAAACCAGCAGCCAAACCCCCAGTTCCAGCAAACCCTTCTGCCAAGCCGATTGAAAAAACAGCAGATAAACCCAGCGAAGAAAAAGTTGAGTCTGCAGAAGTAGCCAAAGCCCCCGTTGATCCCCCGATCCGTTTATCTTGGCCAGTTAAAGGTAAGGTAACCGAAGAATTTAGTGAAAAAAATAAAGGGATTGATATTGCTGGAAAAATGGGCGAGCCGATTATGGCGGCCGGTGACGGTAAGGTAGTTTATGCTGGTAATAGTTTGCGTGGTTATGGCAACCTTGTCATTGTTAAACACGACAATACGTATTTAACTGCTTACGCTCACAATAAAACCCTATTGGTCAAAGAGGGTGATTCGATTCGTAAAGGTCAACGGATTGCTGAAATGGGCGATTCGGATGCAACTTCAGTGAAACTGCACTTTGAAGTTCGCGTCAACGGTAAACCCGCTAATCCCATTCCTTTCCTGCAATAGATAACCGCATTCATTCGATGGCTACCGTTCTGGTTTTTGATATTGAAACCATCCCTGATGTTCTTGGTTTAAGGCGTCTAAACGAATACCCGCCGAATTTGAGCGATGCCGAGGTCGCCCAATTAGCGATGACTGAGCGCGCTGAAAAAACGGGCAGTGATTTTTTGCCTCATTATTTGCAGCGCATTATCGCGATTTCCTGTGTGATTCGTCGCACCACGAAAGAAGGCTTGCCCCAATTTAAGGTCGGCAGTTTGGGTGAATCAGGTGACGATGAAAAAACCTTAGTGCAATCTTTTTTTGAGTTGATCGAAAAATATACTCCGCAACTGGTTTCGTGGAATGGTAGCGGCTTTGATTTACCCGTGTTGCACTATCGCGCTTTAATCAATCAAGTGGCAGCACCGCGTTATTGGGAGATGGGCGAAAGCAAAGAAAATGATAGCCGTGATTTTAAATACAACAATTACATCAGCCGTTATCATTTACGGCATATTGATTTAATGGATTTATTAGCCAAACACAACCCTCGCGCGAATGCGCCTTTGGATAGCTTGGCGAAGTTATGTGGCTTTCCCGGAAAAATGGGAATGGATGGCAGCCAAGTCTGGAGCGCCTTTCAAGATGGAAAAATTCACGCGATCCGCAACTACTGTGAAACCGATGTTGTGAATACTTATTTAGTTTATTGTCAATTTCAATTGATGCGCGGCGGTTTTTCCCAAGCTGAATACGATCAAGAGTTAGTGTTTGTTAAAAAATGTTTAGAAGAGCAAAGCAAAACCCTAGCAACGGCAGCAGCGCAAGCAGATGGAAGTAATCATTGGCGAGACTATTTGGCTGGTTTTGCAGATTAAATGACGGTAAACCCGAGTATTTGGATTGAGTCTCTAGATTTAGAGGCGCAAGGAATCGGGCGTTTGCCCGAGAATGATGATGTACCTGGGAAAGTCATTTTTATCCGCGGCGCTTTACCTACTGAACACGTTCGTTATCAAATTACCCGCGAAAAAACACGCTTTTCTAAAGCTAAATTAACGGAAGTCATTCAACCTGCAGTCTTTCGAATCGATCCACAATGCGCTGTTTTCGGTATCTGTGGAGGATGCAGCATGCAGCATTTGGATATGCGCGCCCAAATTGCGATGAAACAACGTGTTTTAGAGGATGATCTGTGGCATATCGGGCGTATTCGTCCTTCAGAAATTATGCGACCCATCATTGGTCCTAGTTGGCACTATCGGCAGCGAGCACGTTTTAGTGTGATCGATCGTTCGATTAAAAAGGGGACCATGCTGATTGGTTTTCATGAGCACAATAGTAGTTATGTGACCGATATGTTGGCCTGCGAAGTTATTCCTAGGCGTGTTTCCAATTTGTTGCCCTGGTTACGAACTTTGATTGGCGCGTTAAGCGTGCGCAGTTTCGTACCACAAATTGAATTGGCAGTCGGCGAGATTGATCCGCAAAGGGATTTGCATTCTGAAACGATTACTTTGGTTATTCGCCATCTCAAACCCTTAAGCGAAGCTGATCTTACTCATTTGCGTTGTTTTGCCGACGAACACCAAGTTTGGATTTGGTTGCAGGCGCAAGGCATTGATTCAGCAAAACCCTTTCATCCACCGACAGGCCATTTGTTTTATACGCTTCCCGAGTTTGAAATTGAAATGCCGTTTTTACCGACGGACTTTACTCAAGTCAATCATGCTCTTAATCGCGTGTTAGTTAGTAAAGCCCTTCAATTACTTGAGCCTCAAGCCCATGAGCGTATTTTGGATTTATTTTGTGGAATCGGTAATTTCACTTTACCGATTGCGCGCTTAGCAAAACAGGCGGTCGGAGTTGAAGGACTTTCTGCGCTAATCGAGCGGGCAACGAACAATGCTGTTCATAATGCACTATCGGACAAGACCCATTTTCTGGCGAATGATTTATTTACAGCGAATGCGCAGATGCTTGCTTCTTGGGGTAATGTAGATCGCTGGTTGATTGATCCACCGCGGGAGGGAGCGCACGAGGTCTGCAGAGCACTTTTGGATCTTCCCAGAAACTATTGGCCCAAGCGGATTGTCTATGTATCTTGCAATCCTAAAACCTTAGCACGCGATGCGGCAATTTTGGTCCACGAAGCAGGTTATGAGTTAAGTAAAGCAGGGATTATGAATATGTTCCCCCATACTTCGCATATTGAATCACTGGCTGTTTTTAATTTAAATGAAAATGCAAGCTGCTAATGAAAAAGGCGCCGCGATTGAAAATCGGGGCGCCTAAGCGAAACAGAATGTTACAGGAGATTTAACGCAGAATTACTCTCTATCGCCACCCATAATGCCAAAGAGGGCGAGTAGATTAGTGAAGACGTTATAGACGTCGAGGTAAATTGCTAAAGTTGCCATGATGTAATTGGTTTCACCACCATTGACGACGCGTTGAACGTCAACCAAAATAAATGCAGAGAAAATCGCAATCGCCAAGACCATCACGGTGAGCATTAAGGCAGGCATTTGCAGCCAAATATTGGCCAAAGAAGCGATGATTAAAATCAGCACGCCCACAAAGAGAAATTTACCGAGACTAGAAAAATCTTTCTTTGAAACAGTCGCAATCGATGCCATGGCTGTGAAGATGACTGCGGTTCCGCCAAAAGCCGCCATGATTAAGGTGGCGCCATTGCTATAGCTGCTTAGGGTCATACCCACCAGACGAGACAGCATGATTCCCATGAAAAAGGTAAAACCCAGCAAGAGGGCAACGCCTAGTCCATTGTCTTTATTTTTGTTGATGGCCCAAAAAAAGCCAAAAGCAACCGCCATAAACACAATGAAGCCCATGAAGGGGCTGCCTTCAAACATCGTGAAACCCATAGCAACACCAAGCCAGGCACCAATCACGGTTGGCACCATGGAGAGGGCCAAAAGGGCATAGGTGTTTCGCAGTACTCGGTTACGTACTTGGCTACCGCTAGTTGCAACGGTGTTGCCAAAACCAGAAGAATTAAAATCGCTCATCGTTGACTCCTTTTTTATCTGACCCTTTTGGGGTCTACTTAATAAGTATAGACAAATTACCACTTTTTCAAGTACTTATCCGATTCCCCTAAAAAATGATTGGGAATCAGCTTATTTAGCGGTCAAGCCATTTCTGGGAAAATTAGGGTAAGCCCTTAATTATTAAGGACTTCTATGTATAATTCGGCTTACATCTTGAATGTGCAACGGTGACGTTGCTTTATAACAATTTTATTTGGAGTTTTAAATGGCAATTGAGCGCACCCTTTCGATTATTAAACCCGATGCTGTGGCAAAGAATGTGATTGGGCAAATTTACGCGCGTTTTGAACAGGCCGGCTTGAAAGTGATCGCAGCCAAGATGGTTCATCTATCGAGCATGGAAGCTGGTCAGTTTTATGGTGTACATCGCGAACGTCCTTTCTTTAAGGATTTGGTGAGTTTTATGATTTCGGGTCCAGTGATGATTCAGGTGCTTGAGGGTGAAAGCGCGATTGCTAAAAATCGCGAGCTGATGGGCGCAACTGATCCCAAGAAGGCTGACAAAGGAAGCATACGGGCTGATTTTGCTAGCAGCATTGATGCCAACGCCGTTCATGGTTCTGATGCGCCTGAAACGGCTGCTGCAGAAATCGCCTTTTTCTTCCCTGGAATGAATCTTTACTCACGCTAATCATTGACGAATGATTTGATTTTGATTTGACTGCTCCGCGAACCAATCTTTTAGATTTCGATGCTGCCGGCATGGCGGCATACGTTGCGGGGCTTCAAGAAAAGCCTTTTCGGGCTCAGCAATTATTGCAATGGGTTCATCAGCGCGGGATTACTGACATCGCTCAGATGAGTGATTTGGCGAAAACCTTTCGGCGCGTTTTGGCTGATCACGCTGGCGTCATTACTCTGCCAGTAATACAAGACCAGAAGGCGAGCGATGGAACCCGCAAGTGGTTACTGGATGTCGGCGCAGGCAATGCCATCGAGATGGTTTACATACCCGAAGACGATCGGGGCACACTATGCATCTCGTCGCAGGCGGGTTGTGCTGTTAATTGCCGCTTTTGTTCGACCGGGCATCAAGGTTTTGCTCGCAATCTGACGAGCGGTGAAATTATTTCCCAACTTTGGTTTGCAGAACATCATTTACGAAATGACCCCACCGCTGTCAGGCGCCTTGATACGGAGGCCGATGCTGAACACGTTAATCGCGTGATTTCAAATGTAGTCTTTATGGGAATGGGTGAGCCTTTCTTAAATTACGATGCGGTCTTAACCGCGTTGCGTTTAATGCTTGATGACCATGCCTATGGTTTGTCGCGCCGTCGGGTCACGGTTTCAACTTCGGGGGTAGTGCCGATGATCGATCGTTTGGCGCAAGACTGTCCAGTCGCCTTGGCAGTCTCTTTGCATGCCCCTAACGATGCTTTACGTAATGATTTAGTGCCACTGAATCTTAAATATCCCTTAAAAGAACTGATTGCTGCCTGCGATCGTTATTTACCTTTTGCGCCCCGCGACTTTATTACCTTTGAATACTGCATGCTCGATGGCGTTAACGATCAAGACGGGCATGCGCAAGAACTGATTCAATTATTGCGTGGCTTAAAGTGCAAACTGAATTTAATCCCTTTTAATCCGTTTCCTGAATCGGGTTTGAAACGGTCAAGCCCAGAGCGCGTTAAACGTTTTGCTGCTATTTTGCAAGATGCACAAATGGTGGCAACGGTGCGCAAAACCCGTGGTGACGATATCGCCGCTGCTTGTGGCCAATTAGCGGGGGATGTGATTGATCGCACGAGTCGTGTGAAGTGGGTCGATAAAGTGGATAAGCAGGTCTAGATTAAGATAGTGATATGAGCAATAAACCCCTCGCTTGTTTGCCCCCAATAGGCCCCGCCCCCAGAAGAGTCTCTCTTCAGGCTAGAGTTGCTTGGCAAGATAATGTCATCACAGTGGGTGGTGATGCGCCAGTTCGAGTGCAGTCCATGACCAATACCGATACTGCCGATGCGCTAGGAACTGCGATCCAAGTGAAAGAATTGGCCAGAGCAGGATCGGAGATTGTGCGCATTACAGTCAATACCCCCGAAGCCGCGGCAGCGGTTCCGTATATTCGTGAACAGCTCGATAAGATGAATGTCTTAGTTCCATTAGTTGGGGATTTTCATTACAACGGCCATACTTTGTTGAAAGAACATCCCGATTGCGCTAAGGCACTTTCAAAATATCGAATCAATCCGGGTAATGTGGGTAAGGGCGCTAAGCGTGATCCTCAATTTGCTCAAATGATTGAGGCGGCTTGCCTTTATCAAAAACCAATTCGGATTGGTGTGAACTGGGGCAGCTTAGATCAAGATTTATTGGCTCACATCATGGATGAAAATGCGTCTTTAGCAAACCCGAAGACTTCGCAAGAGGTGATGGTAGAAGCCCTGATTCAATCGGCCTTGCAATCGGCCAGCAAGGCAGTCGAGTTGGGTATGGATCGCAGTCAAATTATTTTGTCGTGCAAAGTGAGCGGTGTGCAGGATTTAATTGCGGTATATCGTGATTTAGCGCGGCGCTGCGATTACCCGCTGCATTTGGGTTTAACGGAAGCGGGAATGGGCAGCAAAGGGATCGTCTCATCGACTGCCGCTTTGTCGGTTTTACTGCAAGAGGGGATCGGCGATACGATTCGGATTTCACTCACGCCCGACCCTGGTGCGCCACGTGAAAATGAAGTGATTGTTGGTCAAGAAATTTTACAGACCATGGGTTTGCGTAATTTCACGCCGATGGTGATTGCCTGCCCTGGTTGCGGTAGAACCACCAGTACTACCTTTCAAGAGTTAGCCGCCAAAATTCAAGCGTATTTACGTCAACAAATGCCGCGCTGGAAGGAAACGCATCCAGGCGTTGAGAATATGAATGTGGCGGTAATGGGTTGCATTGTGAATGGGCCTGGTGAAAGTAAGCATGCCAATATTGGTATCTCGTTACCAGGTACTGGCGAATCCCCTGCGGCACCGGTATTTGTCGATGGCGTCAAGGTTAAAACCTTGCGCGGGGAAGGGATTGTTGAAGAGTTTCAGGTGATTGTCGATAACTATGTCGATAGTCATTACGGCGCACACTCTTAATTGATGATGTCTAAAGTAGAAAAAATCTCCGCCATTCGTGGCATGAATGACATCCTCCCTGCGGATGCAGCTGCTTGGGAGCATTTAGAAAAAACCCTTCATGGCTTAACGCGCGCTTATGGTTACGAATCGATTCGAACCCCGATTGTCGAGTCGACCGCCTTATTTAAGCGGGGTATTGGCGAAGTCACGGATATTGTCGAGAAGGAAATGTATTCCTTTGAAGATCGTTTAAATGGCGAGCCATTGACATTACGACCCGAGGGCACTGCCGCAGTGGTTCGTGCCACGATTGAACACAATTTAATTTACGACGGTCCGAAGCGCCTTTGGTATACCGGACCGATGTTTCGTCATGAGCGCCCCCAACGTGGTCGTTATCGGCAGTTTTATCAATTTGGAATTGAGGCCTTGGGTTTTGCGGGCCCCGATATAGACGCCGAAATTATTTTGATGGGCCAGCGTTTATGGGATGAGTTGGGTTTACAGGGGGTTCGTCTGGAAATCAATTCCTTAGGGCAGGCCGATGAGCGCGCTGCACATCGCGCTGCTTTGCTTGCGTATTTTGAAAAGAATAGTGGGCAATTGGATGAGGATTCGCAACGCCGTTTAGCCACCAACCCCTTGCGTATTTTAGATTCTAAAAACCCAGCGATGCAAAATCTGATTGAAGCTGCGCCGCGCTTACTTGATTTTTTGGGCTCTGAATCTTTGCGGCATTTTGAAACCGTGCAAGCACTATTAAAGGCGAATAACGTTCATTGCAAGATTAATCCTCGCTTAGTGCGTGGTTTAGATTATTACAATCTGACCGTGTTCGAGTGGATTACCGATTCTTTAGGAGCTCAAGGGACGATAGCTGGCGGGGGTCGTTATGATCCTTTAATTGAACGCATGGGTGGTAAACCTGCACCTGCCTGTGGCTGGGCAATGGGGATTGAGCGGGTGATTGAATTAATGAAGGCGTCGAACTCGATTCCTGAGAGTGAAGCGGTCTGCGACATTTATGTATGCCATCAAGGGGCAGATACTTTAAGTTCCGCTTTGATTGCCGCTGAAAATTTACGATCCGCTGGAATTGATGTGGTGATGCATGCCTCTCCCGAGGGAACTCCTAGTAGTTTTAAATCGCAAATGAAAAAAGCAGATGCCAGTGGCGCTGCTTTTGCTTTGATTATTGGTCCCGATGAGCTTGCGCAGGAGTCGGCTCAACTAAAAGATCTGAGGGGTGGCGGTGGCCAACGCATGATTCCATTAAACGATCTTTTGAGTACAGTGATTGATGCCTTGGTTGCTTCCTCAAGCGACTAAATCGATAATTCACTGGGATTTAAGCGGTATTGATCGATCTTTCCGTGATGATCGTAAAATAACGATCTACTTCCTTTTTTTATAAAGTTTAATTTCATGGCGCTTGATTTAGAAGAACAAGAACAACTTGCCAACCTTAAGACATTTTGGCATAAATACGGCAAACAGATTATCACGGTACTGGTGATTATTCTCCTCGGCTATAGCGCTAATATGGGTTGGAAGTGGTGGAAAAATAGCCAAGCGAATGAAGCCTCCAAGTTATACGAAACACTTTTAAACTCCACTGTTAAAAACGACTTAGCACAGACTTATTTAGCGGCTGAAGATTTGCAAAAAAAATTCGGCTCCACTGCGTATGCAGCAATGGGAAGTTTGGTTGCCGCTCGAGTGGCGAGTGATGCGAATGATAGTGCCAAGGCGCAACAATTTTTACGTTGGACCGCTAAAGATGCGGCAGACGATTCGTATCGGGCGATTGCGCAAATGCGTTTAGTTTCTTTGTTAATTGATCAAGGCGGTGATGCGGCGATGAGCGAGGCAGATCAGTTATTAAAAACCAAACCTGTGAATGGATTTGAAGCGCTTTGGTTAGAGCGTCGCGGCGATTGGTATTTAACGCAACAAAAAATTTCTGAGGCACGCTCGAGTTATCAAGAAGCTTGGAAAATTTTATTAAATAATAAAGAGTTTCCAGAAGAAGCGAAGCGCTTATTAAAAGTAAAACTCGATGTTGTCGGTGGTGCTTCGTGAATTTGAAGTCGGTACTGTCTAAAAATCTAGCAGTTTATTTTTTATGTGCTGTAGTCGGTCTTGCCTTAATGGCTTGTTCTGGTTCGTCGCGGGTTAAAAAACCCACTGAACTGACTGAGGTTAAAAATCAAGTTACGTTCACTGAAATTTGGTCGGTTAGCGTTGGTAGTAGTGAACCATTTAACTTTCGTCCCGCCGTTACAGCCGATCATGTTTTTACTGCTTCTGTTTCCGGCAAACTAATGAAGACCGAGATACAAACGGGTAAACGGGTTTGGCAAGTCTCGATTGACGATCGCCTCTCGATTGGCCCTGGCTCGGATGGACAAACTACCGTAGCGGTTGGGGTCAAAGGCGATGTATATGCTTACGATGAGAATGGCAAAAGTATCTGGAAGTCAGCCATCGGCAGTGAGGTTTTGTCGGAACCGATTGTGGCGGCTGGCATCGTCGTAATTCGAACTTTAGATAATCGCTTTATTGGTTTAGATGCTAAATCAGGACAACGGCGTTGGTTATATCAACGCCAGCAATCACCTTTATCTTTGCGGGTTGGCTATGGAATGCTTCTAGTGGCGAATGAAGCGATTGTGACGGGCTTTTCAGGTGGGCGATTTGGTGCACTTGCGATTGCCAATGGCGGCTTAATTTGGGAATCGGCTGTATCTTTCCCCAAAGGATTTTCTGAGATCGAGCGCTTAAATGATGTGACTGCTAAACCGAGTTTAGAGGAAGGCCGTTTGTGTGGTGTTTCGTATCAAGGGAAAATCGGTTGTGCCGAATTGCGCTCAGGGAATGTCACTTGGTCAAAAGATTTTTCGAGCTACACCGGAACTTCACAGAGTAGCGAATTCGTTTTTTCTGCGGATGAAAAATCTCAAGTCTATGCGTTTCGCGGTAGCGATGGTGTGCAAGTTTGGCAGAACACCGCGTTAACTTGGCGCAATGTGGGCGAATCGCTTGCGGTTGGTCGAGTTGTATTGATCGGGGATGAAAAAGGGTATTTACATGTTTTGTCACAAAGTAGCGGTGAGTTTATCGCGCGTTTACGTCACGATAGCTCGCCTATTTCAGCTGCGCCAGTGGCCTCGAGTGGTATGGTGATTGTGTTATCGCAAGGCGGCAAATTAGCGGCATATAAGCCACAGTAATGTTTGAAGCCAACCATTAAGGAAGCAGGCTAGTGAAACCCGTCATTGCCATTGTGGGCCGTCCTAATGTCGGTAAATCCACTTTATTTAATCGCTTAACGCGTTCACGCGACGCTTTGGTAGCCGATTTTTCGGGCTTAACGCGCGATCGTCACTACGGTAATGGTCGAATTGGCGAACGCGAATTTATTTGTATCGATACTGGTGGTTTTGAGCCTGTGGCTAAAACCGGGATTGTTGCTGAAATGGCTAAGCAAACTAAACAGGCCGTGGCGGAATCCGATTTAATTATTTTTTTAGTCGATGGTCGTTTGGGTTTGGCGCCTCAAGATCGAGTGATTGCCGATTTTTTGCGCAAAACAGGTCGCCCCGTTATTTTGGCGGTGAACAAAACTGAGGGCATGTCTGAAAGTGTTGTAACCGCGGATTTTCATGAATTGGGTTTGGGTCAACCAGAAGCGATTTCATCGGCACATGGCGATGGAGTTCGCTCTTTAATTGATGATGCTTTAAATCGTTTGGGTATTGTCGAGCCCGATGAGGAAGAAACCACCGAAGATCAAGAACGGCCGATGAAGATTGCCGTGGTCGGTCGTCCCAATGTGGGCAAATCAACTTTAATTAATACCTTGATTGGCGAAGAGCGGGTGATTGCATTTGATATGCCAGGGACGACTCGCGATGCCATTGAGGTTCCTTTCGAGCGCGCCGGTAAGCCCTATATCTTGATTGATACGGCAGGTCTGCGGCGACGCGGTAAAGTATTTGAAGCGATTGAAAAATTTTCGGTGGTGAAAACCCTGCAAGCGATTGCCGATTCCAATGTAGTGATCTTGATGCTCGATGCTCAGCAAGATATTTCTGAACAGGATGCGCATATTGCTGGTTATATCGTCGAAGCGGGGCGGGCTTTAGTGGTAGCCGTGAATAAGTGGGATGGTCTTGATAGTTATGTCAAAGAACGGGCGCGGGTTGAAATCACGCAAAAACTTCGCTTCTTGGACTTTGCCAATGTACATCCGATTTCAGCCAAAAAAGGCACTGGGTTGCGTGAATTATTTAAAGATGTCGATAAAGCGTATAAAGCGGCGATGTCAAAATTATCGACACCCAAGTTAACGCGCGCCATGATCGATGCGGTGGCACATCAACAGCCCAAACGCGTTGGCCGTGGTCGGCCTAAATTGCGGTATGCCCACCAAGGCGGCATGAACCCACCGATTGTGATCATTCACGGTAGCGCTTTGGACGGGGTTACGGATGCCTATAAGCGTTTTTTAGAAGGGCGTTTTCGAGAAATTTTTGATTTACGGGGCACACCGTTGCGGATTGAGTTTCGCAGTGCCCACAACCCCTATGTCAAGGAAGAAAAAGGTCGCAAGAAATAAAAATCAATCCATTTTGAAGGCAAACAGCCATGCACCGAGCAGGGGCATAAGCCCTTAGCATCATCTGAACAAAGCGGGTAAGATTGATTGGTAGGAAATAGTCGGCCTCCAACAAAAAAAGTAAAACAGAATCTTAAAAATAATCGAAAAATAATAAGGAGCGGTATGAACTCTAAGCAAATCCAATTATTGCAAGACCCTTATCTCAATGCCTTGAGAAAAGAGCATATTCCGGTATCGATTTATTTGGTCAATGGAATTAAATTGCAAGGCCATATTGAATCGTTTGATCAGTATGTCATCTTGTTGCGTAATACCGTGACTCAAATGGTTTACAAACATGCAATTTCTACAGTGGTTCCTGCTCGCGCAGTGACTTTCCGGATGGAAGACGAGGAAACCCCTTCTGCATAACACCAGCATCGAAGCGGTACGGGCAGTATTGGTAGGGATTGATACTGGGCGCGAGGATTTTGCCGATAGTATGGCGGAACTGAGTTTATTGGCGGATAGCGCAGGATCGATTCCGGTTGCTTCGGTAGTGGGGCATCGCCGCAATATCGATCCTGGTTTATTTATTGGTTCTGGCAAGGTCAACGAGCTCGGCCGAACGATGCAAGCGCATCAGGCTGAACTAGCCATTTTTAATCATCCTTTGTCGCCGACCCAACAGCGCAATTTAGAACGTCATTTAGAGCGACATGTGATCGATCGTACAGGCTTGATCTTGGATATCTTCGCGCAACGCGCTAAAAGCCATTTAGGAAAGACTCAAGTTGAGTTAGCCCATGTGCGTTATCGCATGTCTCGTTTAGTGCGCGCTTGGAGTCACCTGGAAAGGCAAAAAGGGGGTATTGGTTTGCGTGGTGGTCCAGGTGAGACTCAAATGGAGTTGGATCGCCGGATGTTAGCGACACGTGCAAAGCGGCTTGAGGCCGAATTAGCCAAGCTACAACGTCAGCAGCGTACGCAACGTCGAGCTCGAACTAAGCGCGATGTCTTCTCCGTCTCCTTGGTCGGTTATACCAATGCCGGTAAATCGACTTTATTTAATGCGCTAACCAAAGCAGGTACTTACGCCGCTGATCAGTTATTTGCCACTCTAGATACCACCACCCGACGGATGCATCTGCAGGATGCGGGCCAGATCGTGATTTCGGACACCGTTGGTTTTATTCGCGATTTGCCTCATCAGCTGGTTGAGGCTTTTAGGGCCACCTTGGATGAGACGATTCATGCCGATTTAATCCTGCACGTGATTGATGCATGCAGTCCAGTAGCACGCCAGCAAATTGCTGAGGTAGAGGCTGTTTTAAAGGAAATCGGGGCGGATTCGATCCCGCGGCTCGAAATTATGAACAAAATCGACCTGATGCCCCAAACCTTTTCAGCGGGCCCGCAGTTAGTGCGGGATAGTAGTGGAGTGCCAAGTAAGGTTTTTCTTTCGGCTCAGGCAGGTATGGGCTTAGATTTGCTTCGACAGGCTCTGACGGAATATGCCCTAATGACTGATAAACTTAAGGCTGAGCTTGCTCATTCCAAAAACCATGTGGTTTTGGATGAGTTGGTAAGCCCTTTAACCGATCGACCCGATACTGCTGATTTTGATTTCATTCCGCTCCGAAACCCTTCGCCAAACAATGCGTAAGCTTCTAAATGGGCTTGCCGGTATTTTTTCCATTAATGATCCAGGCTGGGGCAATAACCCCCAATCGGGCTCAAAGCCCGACCCAAAAGCCGAGCCCAAAGAGGGTGAAGCGGGGGATGGCGGCCAATCTAGCCCGCCCGAACCAAGACCGAATCCAAACCCTAGGCCTGGACAGAATGCCGGCCCACCTGATTTAGATGAGTTATGGCGTGACTTTAATAATCGTTTAGGTGGTTTATTTGGCGGCGGCAAAAAGGACGGCAACCCATCGGCAAAAAAACCGGCTGGCGGGGGCAATAGTGGTGGCGGTGGTCGCGGAGGTCGAACGCCACCCTCATTTAATTTAGAGGCCTTTAATCCCAAGTTAGGCGCAATGATTGCCGCGGCTATTTTGTTTGTGGTGTGGATTTTTAGCGGCTTTTTTATTGTGCAAGAGGGTCAGGCGGGCGTGATTTTGACCTTTGGAAAATACGACTACTCTACTGGTCCTGGTATTAACTGGCGCATGCCTTGGCCGATTCAAAATCAGCAGATCGTTAATTTATCGGGCGTGCGTTCGGTTGAGGTGGGTCGCCCTGTTGTGATTAAAGGCACCAATCAAAAAGACTCATCGATGCTAACGGAAGACGAAAACATCATCGATGTCCGTTTTGCTGTTCAATACCGCTTAAAAGATCCAGCCGATTATTTATTTAATAATCGCGATCCTGATATGGCAGTGATTCAAGCAGCAGAAACTGCAGTTCGTGAAATTGTGGGTCGTAGCAAAATGGATACGGTCTTGTATGAGGGTCGTGAAAAAATTGCCGTTGATTTATCGATCGCGATTCAAAAAATATTAGATTTATATAAATCTGGAATCTTTATTACCAGCGTGACTGTACAAAATGTTCAGCCTCCCGAGCAAGTTCAAGCAGCGTTTGATGACGCTGTAAAAGCGGGACAAGACCAAGAACGCTTAAAAAGTGAAGGCGAGGCGTATGCCAACGATATTTTGCCGCGCGCCAAAGGAACTGCGGCCCGTTTAATTCAAGAGGCGGAGGGATATAAGGCGAGGGTAGTCGCAACCGCTGAAGGCGATGCAATTCGATTCAAGCAAATTCAGACGGAATATGCAAAAGCACCTCAGGTCACGCGCGATCGGATGTATATCGACGCGATGAAAGAAATTTATACCAATGTATCTAAGGTGATGGTCGATACCACAAAGAGTAACCCCTTATTATTTTTACCCTTGGATAAAATTATTTCGCAAGTATCTAGCGAAAGTCAGCAGGCAGCGCAAACAGGATCTTCTGCCGGTTTAAATCCAAATGAGTCGGTGGTAAATCCGTCTAAGTCAAGTTCTGCTAACAGTTCTTTGCCAATCCCGAGCGCTTCCGCAGGCTCTAGTTCTGATCGCAATCTGGATCGCCGTGACCGAGAAACCGGTTTACGTAGCCGTGATCGTATCGAGCGCTAAGGAGAGATCATGTCAAATCGAATTATTAGCGCCATCATTGCCCTCATCGCAGTAGTTTATGTATTGAGTTCCAGTATTTTTATTGTTGATCAACGCAAATTTGCAGTAGTTTTTTCGTTTGGGCAAATTGTTAAAGTGATTGATAAACCAGGGCTGCAATTTAAATTACCTGCCCCGATTCAAAATGTAGTGTTTTTTGATCGCCGAATTCTGACGATTGATAATCCCGAGGCAGAGCGTTTTATTACTGCTGAAAAGAAAAACTTATTGGTCGACTCGTATGTGAAGTGGCGGATTGTCGATCCCCTTAAGTTTTTTGTGAGCTTTAAAGGCGATGAGCGTTTGGCAGTTGATCGGATGAATCAATTAGTCCGTTCTGCTTTGAATGAGGAATTTACTAAACGCACGATTCGGGAAATTATTTCTGAGCAGCGCGAACAAGTGATGCAGGGTATTCGTAAAAAAGTAGCAGATGACTCTGCTGATATTGGCGTTGAAATTGTCGATGTGCGTTTAAAGCGGATTGATTTATTAGCCGAGATCAGCGATTCAGTATATCGACGTATGGAAGCGGAGCGTAAACGTGTAGCCAATGAGTTACGTTCAACTGGTGCTGCTGAATCAGATAAGATTCGAGCCAATGCCGAACGGCAGCGTGACGTTGTTTTAGCTGAAGCTTATCGTGATGCACAAAAGATTAAAGGTAATGGCGATGCACGTGCCACCGCTTTATATGCTGAGGCATTTAATCGTGATCCCCAGTTTGCACAGTTCTATCGTAGCTTAGAGGCTTATCGCAGTTCTTTTAAAGATAAGAAGGATGTGATGGTGGTAGAGCCCTCGAACGATTTCTTTAAATTTATCCAAAAGAAATAATTTTTATTTAAATCGAGTGGATGATGAATCGCTGGTTGCTACCTGAGAATATTGCTGATGTTCTCCCAGTACAGGCTCGTAAAGTGGAAGAACTACGCCGTATTGCATTAGATTTATATCGCTCTTACGGGTATGAGTTAGTCACGCCCCCTTTATTGGAGTTCCTTGATTCCTTATTAACTGGAACTGGTTCTGATTTAAATCTACAAACCTTTAAATTGGTCGATCAGGTATCGGGCCGGACTTTAGGCTTACGTGCCGATATGACTCCCCAAGTTGCTCGTATTGATGCACATTTATTAAATCGCTCGACAGTGACTCGGCTTTGTTATGCTGGGTCAGTCGCGCATGTGCGTGCTCCCGCTGGCTCTAGTTCGCGAGAAGAATTGCAACTGGGCGCAGAAATTTATGGTTGCGCAACTTGGGAGGCGGATTTTGAAGCTGTCTCTCTTCTATTAAATACCTTGCAGTTGGCGGGCTTAAACCGTGTTCATCTTGATTTATCGCATGCGGGTATTTTGCAAGGAATATTGGCTGACACCGTTTTATCGAGCGAACAAACCGAGTCTTTATATCTACTTTTGTTAAGTAAAGATCGACCCCGTTTGCAAGCGTGGGTCGCTGATTTACCGCCTTCGATTAGCAAGCCGCTTTTAGCTTTAACTGAGTTAAACGGTCCTTGCGATGAGGTTATCAAAAAAGCGCGTAAGGGAAAATTGGCCTTGCCTGCTCATTCCGATATTAATAAGGCTTTAGACGATTTAGAACGTTTGAATAAATTATTAAGTAATTTGCCGTATTCGGCTGATTTAGCCCTTGATTTGAGTGTTGATTTGGCTGATTTAAGAGGTTATCAATATCACAGTGGTGTGATGTTTGCCGCCTATATTGATGGCTTACCTCAGCCACTCGCGCGCGGTGGACGTTACGATCATGTAGGTCAAGCTTTTGGACGTTCTCGTCCCGCTACTGGTTTTTCGCTCGATTTATTCACCTTAGCCGCTTTATCAAAACTAGATGTTCGCGTGAAGGCTATTTTGGCACCCTGGTTAGACGATGCTGATTTGCAAAGAACCATTACCCAACTTCGTTCTCAAGGAGAGACTGTGATTCAGGCCATTCGAGGTGAATTGATTGAATCTGAAGAATTCAGTTGTGATCGTGAGTTAGTCAAGCAAGGTTCAGCTTGGCAAGTGCAGTCTCGCACAGAGAACAGTTAATTTAAACGCAGTAGAAAATCAACATTATTCTTTTTATTGGATCAGTATGCCGCAAAATTCCTCACAACATCTCGGTCGTAATGTCGTTGTTATTGGCACCCAATGGGGCGATGAGGGGAAGGGCAAGGTAGTCGATTGGTTAACCGATCATGCTCAAGCAGTGGTGCGCTTTCAGGGCGGGCATAACGCAGGGCACACGTTGATGATTGGCGGTAAAAAAACAATTTTGCGTTTAATTCCTTCGGGAATCATGCATCCCAAAGTCATTTGCTATATTGGCAATGGTGTGGTTTTATCTCCCGAAGCTTTATTTAAAGAAATTGCCGAATTAGAGTCGGCTGGTTTAAATGTGTCATCGCGTTTACGAATTTCGGAAGCGGCGACTTTAATCCTACCCTATCACGTAGCAATCGATCATGCGCGTGAAAAAAAGAAGGGCGACGCCAAGATTGGCACAACGGGTCGCGGTATTGGTCCTGCCTATGAAGACAAAGTAGCGCGCCGCGCTTTGCGGGTACAAGATCTTTTTTATCCAGAGCAGTTTGCTGCGAAATTACGTGAGAATCTGGAGTACCATAATTTTGTTTTAAAGAATTATTATCAAGCTCCGGAGCTTGATTTTGCTAACACACTCGCGGAAGCGATGTCTTACGCGGAGCGCATCAAAGCGATGGTGACCGATGTCTCAAGCGCTTTATATGCTGCTGAGCAAGCGGGACAAAATTTATTATTTGAAGGCGCTCAAGGTACTCTGCTGGACATTGATCACGGAACTTATCCCTATGTGACGTCGAGTAATTGCGTTGCTGGAAATGCTGCAGCTGGTTCTGGCGTAGGACCCGCATCGCTCCATTACATTCTTGGGATTACCAAGGCCTATTGCACCCGAGTGGGTGCCGGACCTTTTCCTAGCGAGTTATATGATCATGAGAATCCTGCTAAGCAAGATCCAATTGGAATTCGGTTAGCCGATATTGGCAAAGAATTTGGTTCGGTAACGGGTCGCCCGCGCAGAACCGGCTGGTTAGATGCGGCTGCGTTAAAGCGCTCGATTCAGATTAATGGTTTAACGGGCTTATGTATTACTAAATTAGACGTACTCGATGGCCTAGAGACGATTCGCTTATGTGTAGGCTATCGTTTGGATGGCAAGACCTTGGATGTTTTACCAAGAGGCGCTGAGTCGGTGGCGCGTTGTGAACCCATCTATGAAGATTTTCCAGGTTGGAAGGGCAGTACCTATGGTATTCGGGACTGGAATAAGTTACCGATTGAGGCACAACATTATTTACGCCGAGTAGAAAACTTTTGTGGCAAACCGATTGCGATGGTATCGACTGGACCTGATCGGGATGAAACTATCTTATTACAACATCCATTTGAGTAAAAGAATTACAGCCACTCGTTAACTGGTTAATTGCTTTTTGAAAAAGCGAGGATTAATTTCCAAACCATCACGATGCCTAAGATACTCTGGGTTAAGTAAATTAGACTCGAGCTGCCATGCAGTTTACTGAACAGTCCAGCAGCGGGGGATTGCATCACTGGCATACCATTTAGAAGGGCGGTTTCACGCAGTGAATCCATCCAAGGAATGAGTATTAAACCGATGATCAGAGCGCATATAAAAATCCCTAATAAGATCCAGCGAATCATGCGGTATTGGCTTATTCCTGAGCGTACCAATATATTGGCCATGATAAGCATGAACGCGCATAAGGCGAGACTGACAAATGATTCAATTTGGAAAATCGCCGCCGCTACCATCCCCGCGACTTGACGATCAGTTAGAGTATTGAAAAGAGTCGGGACCACTAGATAGCCCACAGCCAGCAAACCGCCAATCCAAAGCATGGCGATTAGCAGAAAGAGGCGTTGAGTGGTTTGGTGCTTAAGCATGAATTGCCAAGGTGCGGTGAAGTTGATTATTTAAATTCAGTTGATTTGCTTCTGAGTAAGCGATCTTGAATTGATTGAATAATTTTACCCTCTGCTTCTATGATGGGATTAAAAATTGAGTAATGGTTAGTATTGGGCAAAATTGAATAGGATCCGGGTTGATGTTTGCTCTTGCGGTAAGAATAATAGGCATCGGTTTGCCAGAGCATTTCAGGTAACTCATTACCACCAACAAATAAATCCAGTGGTTTTGCTTGACCAAAGCCTAACTTGAGTGGCGAATGATCAAAAGCGCTTTTTTCGTCTAAACCTAACAGTTCATTGACATAGATATGACGAATCGGTTCCAGATCATAAATACCACTGACGGCAGTACCTCCTGCGACATTGGGATTATCGAGTGCCATGGTAATTAAATGCGCACCAGCCGACCAACCTAATAACCAAATCGTTTGATGCGCTGGAAATTGGGTGTGTAAGCAATCGATACTGGAATGAATATCTTCCACCATTTGAGTCATGTTAGCTGATGGCGCCAATCGATAACCTACTAATGCAATACTAATTCCTGCAGCAAGAAAAGTGGGCACAATAAAAGTAAAATCATTTTTTGAACGGGCTTGCCAATATCCACCATGAACATAAATCACCAAGGGAGTATTGGTACCAGCTGAAAAATAATCGATTTTTTGAAAAGATTCATTACCATACGGTAAGTTAAGTTCACCGTGAATTTGCTGCAACACTTTTTTACTATCCTCAGCCCACGATTGATAAATTTGATCGACCTTGTCCACCGACAACGAGTTGTTGTACGCTTTGTTTAGCTGGGCTAGATTAAAATTTTTCCAAACCAAATGATTGCCCGCCCAGTTTTATGATTGAAAGTGTGATTTTAGCTTTACAGGAGTTAGTAATACGATGCGGAGAAGGTCGCTCCATTAACCCTTGGTGCCCAGAAAGGGACTCGAACCCCCACAACCTTTCGATCGCCAGCACCTGAAGCTGGTGCGTCTACCAATTTCGCCATCTGGGCACAGCGACCATTATAGAAGCAAAAACGTGCAAGCGAAAACAGGCGATTTGACTCGTGTCTAATTTGTAGCTACAATAGCGGCAATATAAAGATTAAAAAAGCCAATATAAGGATTAAAAATGCTAACTACCGATATTCGGTGTCGGATTGATGCCAAAACCAAAGCAGATGCAACTCAAGTCATTGAGACAATGGGCTTAACTATTTCTGACGCGATCCGTATTTTTTTAAAGCGTGTGGCATTGGAGGGGAGCATTCCTTTTGATTTAAGGGTTCCCAATTCTAAAACGATGGCAGCTATTAATGAATTAGAAACACCAAGAAGTAAAACCAAACTAAAAAAATATAAGTCCTTAAATTCAATGCATAAGGGTTTGCGTTGATTGGGTTAGAGCCCGTACCCAGTAAGCAGTTTATTAAAGATTTTAGAAGGATTGTTCAGAGCCCTAAGTTTAGCCAAGTTGAATATCTTAAGCTGATGAGCTTATTAATTAGCAGGCAAAATTTACCGTCTCGATACTTGAATCATGAATTAAAGGGTGATTACAAAGGCTATTGGGACTGTCACATTACGAATGATTGCGTATTAATTTATAAGATCATAGAAGATGAGTTGCGTTTGGCTAGAATTGGCACCCATTCTGATT
>JAEMSI010000060.1 GCA_016462905.1 Polynucleobacter sp.
TATTGGCCTCCGAAGCCAAGGGTCGCAGGTTCGATTCCTGCCGGGCGCGCCAAATAAGCCTGTTCTCATCATTGAGTTTTGGTACTAACATAAGCGCTCCAATGAAATTGAGGGGTTTTCATACGAATGTCACCAAAAAAGGCTATCATTTGTCTTCAAATTTAAGAAATTAACTGTGTCAGAAACCCATATCCACTCTCATTCGGCTCAGGCTTTAGCAAACCCCCTGCCGCTCGCGCCCCACCTTCCCTTGCCCCATAGGAAGGTGATTCGTTCTTGGCTGACACCGATGACCGAAGCCCAAACCGTGCGCGCGATTATTTTGTTGCTGATTGACTCCTGTCTTTGGGTCGCTTCAATTGTTGCGACAATTTACTTCGAAAATATCGTGATTAAGCTGGGTTTTGCTTTAATTGCAGGATTTATTATCGGCAGGATTTTTATACTCGGTCACGACGCATGCCATCAAAGCTTTACGCCCCACCGCAACCTCAATAAAATTTTAGGTCGAATTGCGTTTCTGCCCTCGCTGACACCCTACAGCCTTTGGGATATTGGTCACAACGTAGTACATCACGGCCAAACTAATTTAAAAGGATTTGATTTTGTTTGGGCGCCACTTTCGAAAGAAGAGTACGACGCGCTACCCGCTTGGAAAAAAATGCTGGAGCGTCACTACCGCAGCGGCTGGGGTCCAGTGGCCTATTACCTGATTGAAATTTGGTGGAAAAAATTATTTTTCCCTAGTGGCATTAACCAGCCGGCTTCCCGACCCATATTTATAAAAGATAATTATTTAGTTAGCGCCTTTGCCCTTATTTGGATTGCAAGTCTAGTGGCTGGCTCGATCGCCACCAATCAATCAATCGCGATTGGACTTTTGACCGGCTTTGTAATTCCCTATTTATTTTGGAACGGCATGATTGGTTTTGTTGTATACGTTCACCACACGCATCGTGCCGTGGCTTGGTATGACAACAAATCGGAGTGGTTGCGTGCGCAGCCCTTTGTTTCCACCACGGTGCACCTGACCTTTCCCAAACCATGGGGTGCTTTAATGCATCACATCATGGAACATACCGCCCACCACGTAGATATGAGCGTACCCCTCTACCAATTAGAGTCGGCGCAAAAACGGTTAGAAGATATCCTGCCGGAACGAATTATTGTTCAACCTTTCTCGTGGAAATGGTATTTCGATACAGCCCGAACTTGCCAACTCTATGATTTCAAAGAAAAGGCTTGGCTAAGCTTTGATGGTCAAAAAACCGCTGAATCGGTGCGCGTTGTCCTTACCCCCTCCCCATCTAGGGAAACAGGGTAAAATAGGGTTTCTTGCAGTTTTATTAATTAAGTTATGACTACATCTACACCCGCACAAGAAACCTCCCCAAGCCTCAAGTTTTGTTCTTCTTGCAGCCGTGAAAAACGTCTAGAAGGCGGCACTTGGATTCCCACTAGTAATCGCAAGCAACGCTGGATTTGCGCTAGTTGCTTATATAACCGAACCCATAGAACTGGCTCAGCGAAAGAAGCCTAAGAGTTTTAGTTTTTGATTTAAATAGCATCTCCCACATAGGGATTTGAGCGTCTTTCTTCCCCAAAAGTTGACATAGGACCGTGTCCTGGAACAAACCGAACATCGTCTCCGAGGGGCCATAATTTGTTTTTAATAGCATCAATTAAATCGGCATGATTCCCACGAGGAAAATCGGTTCTTCCAATTGAGCCCGCAAATAAAACATCGCCCACGATTGCCAAACGATCTTCTGCATCGAAAAAGATAATGTGGCCGGGGGTATGGCCAGGGCAATGAAACACCTCTAATTTAGTGTCGCCAACCATAACGCTATCGCCCTCGTTCAACCAAAGATCGGGCTCAAACGCCTTGGCGGCACCAAAACCAAAGCGAATGCTTTGTTGTGGGAGTTGATCTAACCAAAAGCGCTCGTCTTCTTGTGGGCCTACGATTGGCACTGCATACTCAGTCGCCAATTCCTTTGCCGCGGCACAATGATCTAAATGCCCATGAGTTAATAAAACTTTTTTTAAGTTTCCGCCCATTTCTTGAAGCGCCTCTCGAATTAGCTCAAGATCTCCACCCGGATCAACCACTGCTGCATCGTACGTGTTTTGACAAACCAATATGGAACAGTTTTGTTGAAATGGCGTTACCGGAACAATCGCTAATTGAATTGGCATATTTTTATATTGATTAAATTAATAATGGGTCACGCTCAATTAACCAGCGCACTTTTTCTTTTTTGCTAATTCGTCCCTGTGATTGCTCGCGCAAAATTTGATCTAGGATTTCTAAGGAACTCTGTAAGTGGGCGCGATTTTCCGACTCAATTAAGAGTTGGGCTCTTTCGTTGCCGGCCAAGCGTTGCATTATTTTAGGCACAGGATCGTACACCCTGAGTTGTCCTTTTGTTGTTGTCACTGAATTCATTTGCGCAACAAAGCGCATACGCAATGCGTTCAAAAATTGTAAGGTTTTACTAAGCGATTTTGAGTCAGCGTGCACCACTGCTTGATAACTAAATGGGGGTAGTTTAGCTGTGCTCCGCTCTTCTGCAAGGTGCTTCATAAAACCATCCACATCGTAGCGTAATAAAAATTGATAAACAGCTGCATCGGGATGATTCGTTTCAATTAGTATTTCGCTTTGAATTTCTGGATTGTCTTGACTTGATAGCCCTCTTCCGGCTCGACCGGCAACCTGAATAAGTTGAGCAAACAAATGCTCAGCAGCCCGAAAATCAACTGAATACAGCCTTGTATCCGCATCGAGAACGCAGACTAAATTCATATTTTGATAATCGTGTCCTTTTGCAATCATCTGAGTACCAACTACAATATCGGCGCTACCATCATGTATTTCTTGAATTAGTTGCTCTGTTTTCTTGGCGCTTCGAGCGGCATCCGTATCAATTCGCAACACAGTTGCATGGGGATAGGCTGCTGCTAAGATGTCTTCTATTTTTTGTGTGCCGCGCCCCAATGCTTGTAAATCAGTATTTCCGCATTCGGGGCAGACGCTCACAACGGGCTTTGTTAAGCCACAATGATGGCAACTTAAGACTGGTTTTTTAAAAATGGTATGTGCGCGGTGCAATACGGTGTATGCACTGCATTGCGAACAATGCGAAAGCCATCCACAGGCTAAACAAGTCATCACCGGCGCAAATCCACGTCGATTGATTAAGATGAGGCTTTGCTGTTTTTTGTCGAGATTAAGTTTTAATTTATTACGGATTGGCTCGCTAATTTGATCGGCGGAATGACTTGTTTCGTTAATTAACCCGACTCTTGGTAGGGGCTCGCCCCTTGCGCGCTGATTTATTTTTAAGGTTTTATATCGCCCCTCTTTTGCAGCAATCCAAGTTTCTAATGATGGGGTTGCCGAGGCCAACAAGATGGGAATATTTTTTTGTTTGGCTCTCCATATTGCTAAGTCGCGCGCTGAATATCGAACCCCATCCTGCTGTTTGTAGGAGCTATCATTTTCTTCGTCAACCACAATTGCGCTTAAATTGGGCAGGGGAGTAAGTACTGCTAAACGAGTTCCAATAATAATTCGGGCCACTCCGCTTTGTGCCTCTTGCCATGCAAGCGCTCTTTTTTTATCGCTAATCGAACTATGCAATGTGACTACTGCTTCGTTGGGAAAAAACCCTTCAATACGTCGCTCTAATTGGGGTGTTAAATTAATTTCAGGAAGCAAAATTAAAA
>JAEMSI010000061.1 GCA_016462905.1 Polynucleobacter sp.
TGCGACCCTTGGCTTCGGAGGCCAATACTCTATCCACTGAGCTACGGGCGCCAATCAATTGCCGAATTGGATAATTGCCCTTATGGCACGGGTTTCTGACTATATCCAATTTCTTGTATTGTAAGTGCCTAAGACAAAAGCACTCGGTATAATTTGCATACTTTTTAAAATTCGACCTTTAAACTACCCAAGAGCAATATGAGCGACGACCATAGCAATTTAATCAAATCCCCAAAACAACTCATCCTCGTGGTGTTTGGTTGTTTTTTTATTCCCTTAATTATTATTTACTTGCTGTTGGTCTATGTCCTTAATGCGAAACCTGTTTCAGAAAAATCAGCCGATGCCGACAAGAGCACCATTGCATTAATTAAGCCCGTTGCTCAATTGAACTTTAGAGACGCATCATTACCCCGCGAAATGAAATCGGGAGAAGAGGTTTATAAGGCAGTTTGTTCGTCATGTCATAACTCAGGGGCTGCCGGTGCGCCGATGTTTAACAATGCCGCCGCATGGGCGCCCAGAATATCAAAAGGCTATGATGCTTTGTATAGCTCAGTGCTAAAGGGTAAGAATGCGATGCCGGCACGGGGAGGGGCAAGCCCGGCTGATGTTAGCGATTTTGAATTAGCTCGGTCAGTTGTTTATCTGGCGAACGCGTCTGGTGGAAAATTTACTGAGCCTCCAGTTCCCGCGGCGCCCGCCCAAAAACCTGCCAAATAAATTGCGCCTTACAAAGGCGATACCGCATTATTTGATTTTGTCGGGCTTTGCTTTAAGCGCAATTTGATACGATTCTTTTTTGCTGAGTTGAAAATAGTCAGCCAGTATTTCTGATAGCTCTTTGCTGCCCAAGTAAGGCGTCAACATTTTAGCCAGCCTGCTTACTTCGCCATTAGCAAAATCGCCCAGCACAAGAGCGCAGCCAGAAACAATCACAACAAACTCACCTTTTAGGTTAGCGTTCTCCAGCCACTTCGGAATCGCATCTGCCCGAATATGAACCAGCTCTTCAAATTTTTTACTTAACTCTCTAGCAATGAAGACAAGACGATCGGGCGATAATGTTTCGTAAAGGCGCAATAAGGTTTTTTCAATGCGGTGCGGGGTTTCATAAAAAATACTGGCAAGCGGGCTCGTTGCAATTAAATTAAGCGCTAAATCAAATTCTTTTGTTTGGGTTGATAAAAAACCTAAGAACTGAAAACGCCCTTCGCTTTGCGCCAAGGACGACCCAGCTACCGAGACAGCGGCAACGATTGCGCTTGCCCCCGGGATTGGAATGACCCTAAAACCTGCACGAGTCACCTCATTCACTAATTTGACGCCAGGGTCTGAGATGCCAGGGGTGCCAGCATCAGAAATGTAGGCCCAGCGTTCTTGGTTTTGTAAATTTTTAATTAACGCTTTAGCCCCTTCGATTTCATTGTGCTCATGCAAAGCAATTAAAGGTTTGCGAATCTCAAACTGATTTAAAAGCATGGCGCTATGACGAGTGTCTTCACAGGCAATTCCGTCAACCAAATTCAAAACATGTAAAGCGCGTAGGGTGATATCCCCCATATTGCCAATCGGGGTTGCAACCACATACAATGCGCCCCTTGGCAAATCTTGCTCAAGCAAAAAATCAAAATCAGAGCTTTTCATGGATGTTTAATTTAATAAAAGGGCCAAAGTGCATTCAAATCAAGAAATCGGCAAAACAACTGAGCTTAAAGCATCTTACTTTTTACAAAAAAACGGCTTACGTTTGGTGACGACTAATTACCAGTGTCGCAGGGGTGAAATAGATCTCATTATGCAAGATCAATGCACCTTGGTTTTTGTGGAAGTGCGATTCCGAAATAATCCTTATTTTGGCGGAGCATTTGCAAGCGTGGATCGAAAAAAACAAAACCGCTTGCGTTGTGCTGCACAACATTATTTATTGCGCTACCATTCTTCCAAAATTCCACCGTGTCGGTTTGATGTCGTAGGCGCAACCACAAAAAATCTAGTTTGGTTAAAAGATGTCTTTTGAATTCTTTCGGGGCATAATAAGGACATGAGCGAAAAAACCATTTCAACCCTAGCGCAACGGGTTCAAACGCATTTTGCAGACAGTATTGCAGTAAAACAAACTGCGCAAAAAGAATTACCCGATTCGATTGCGAAAGCGATATTTCTCATAAGCAATAGCTTGCAAGCCGGCGGAAAAATCATGGCCTGTGGTAATGGCGGATCTGCTGCCGACTCACAACATTTTGCGGCTGAACTGATGGGGCGTTTTGAGCGAGAGCGACGCGAGCTTGCGGCGATTGCCCTAACCACCGACTCATCCATTATTACTGCAATCGGCAATGACTATACGTATGAAGATATTTTTAGCAAACAGGTAAGGGGTCTTGGCCGTTCTGGAGATGTCTTATTGGCAATTTCAACCTCAGGCAATTCGAAAAATGTAATTGCTGCAATCGACGCTGCTAAAAAAATGGGTATTGTGGTGATTGCCTTTACGGGCAATGGCGGCGGTAAAATTGCCAGTATATTGGGCCCTCAAGACATTCATTTGTGCGTGCCCGCCAATCGAACGGCGCGAATTCAGGAAACTCATTTGTTACTACTACATTGCATTTGCGATGGCGTTGATCACGTTTTATTTGATTAATTTACTGCGGGCTGATTGATGAAACGAATTGCGCGAATTATTATTTTTGTTTTAATTTCTTTGCATGTTTCGGCGTGTGGTGTCGTTATAGTCGGCGGCGCTGCTGCTGGCGGCATCTCGGTTTTGGCCGACCGAAGAAGCCCCTCGGTTCAGGCGATTGATTTGGGAATTGAGCTTGAGCTGGGCAGTCAACTATCAAAAAAATTGGGCGACTCCGCACATATTGTGGTGGTTTCGTTTAATCAAAAAGTATTATTGTTGGGCGAGGCGAAAGACGAGGCGATTAAGGCGCAGGCAGAGACCGAGGCAAAGGCAAATAAAAATGTACGCATCTTATTTAATGAGTTGGTGATTGGCCCTAATTCATCGTTAGCGACCCGTGCCAACGACTCTTATTTGGCATCTAAAATAAAAACACAAATGGTTTTTACCTCAGAACTGCCATCAAACTCAATGAGCATCTCGGTTGAAAATGATCGGGCTTACCTGATGGGAATTTTGACGCAAGCCGAGGCTGAAAAAGCCAAAAAAGTAGCCAGCACAACCAATGGGGTTAAGCAGGTTTTCGCCTACTTTGACATTATTTCTGACGAGGAAAGAGTGCGTTTAGAGAAACAGGGTAAGGCGCAAAGATCCCAGCCCCTGTAAATACAAAAAGTAATCGCATATAAGGGTTTTCCCTAAATTTGGCTTTTTATCCCTACTTTTTGCTCCCAAGCATGGTCATTACAGGCCTATATTTTTGATAAATTCGCGAATTTGATTTGTAAACAGATATTTTCGTTTTTTCTAGGTAAATATTAGGAAAATTAGTGAAAAGGGTGTTGACAGACTTGTAGGAATGTGACATAGTCATGGACTTCGCTCATTTTTCGCATTGCAAGGGATGAGCCTTCTTTAAAAAATTGTCAACCGATAAATGTGGGTACTGAGTTAAGGCATCCAGTCCTTCGGGACAGATGTAAATAAACAGTACTCATAGACAGTAAA
>JAEMSI010000015.1:0-34729 GCA_016462905.1 Polynucleobacter sp.
GCGTACTTCCCCAAACTGATTGGGTGCTAGATTCCATCGAATTAATTCCCATTGCGTATTGACCAATTCACTACTTGGAGGGCTTGTTCTGGAACCCGAGCAACTTGGAATTAAGTTTGAGCAGGCGGTTAACAAAAATCCAAGGGTCAAAATCAACGATAAACGCCAGACACTCGACTCTAAAATAGAACTTAAAACCACTAATTTTTTGTAAAATGTTGTTTTGTATATATTTTTTTGCTTATTCATGGATTTTTATGGGCCAATAATGGTGCTAGTAGGGGTTTTCGTCTAAAATAGTGGACTTTCTACTTCGGCCTTTGCATTTATTGTTGAGCTTGAAGTTGATCTGAGTTGCAGCTCAACCTGTTTAATTTAACCCGTTTTCATTTGGATTTTAAGGAATAAGTATGGTCGTTATTCGACTTGCACGTGGCGGATCTAAAAATCGCCCTTTTTATAGCATTGTTGCTACCGATAAACGTAATCGTCGTGACTCAAACTTTATTGAGCGTTTAGGCTATTACAACCCTAAGGCGACCGAGAAAGAGCAGTCAATGCGTTTAGCTCAAGATCGTTTGACCTATTGGACCGGTGTTGGTGCGCAAATTTCCCCGACGGTAAAGCGTTTAATGAAGGATCATCCTTCCGCTTGATTTTAAGTGGCCCGCATGGCTTATGATCTGATCGATCTAGGTCAGGTTCAGGATGCACAGGGTCTTAAGGGCCATATCAAGGTAAGGCCCTTTTCCGATGATCCTGTGGCCCTTCTTTCTTGCAAGCAGGTTCATTTGCATTGGCTTAAGCCTCACCCCAATTGCAACATACCCCCAAAATCATTCGAGGTACTTCAGGCGCGATCTCACAGCCAGTTTTTGGTCTTAGCTTTAGCTGGCATTGGTGATCGAGATCAAGCCCTTGCTTTGAAGGGCGCGATTCTATCTCTGGAGCGTAATCAATTCCCTGATCTAGACCCCAAAAGTTTTTACTGGGTTGATCTAATTGGCTCTCAAGTCTATAGTCAGGAAGGGCTTGAGCTTGGCTTGGTTGAAGAAATTGCTGAATACGGGGCTCATCCGGTTATGAAGGTAGGTAAGGAATTGATCCCCTTGGCGCCGGATTTAATCGTTTCGATTGAAATCCCCAAAGATTCTGTAGGCAAAATTGTTGTTAAATGGCAACCGAATTGGTCTGAGTAATTCAATAAAAATCCTGATGAGCTAGTCGATGCGCTTTGATGTCCTTACCTTATTCCCAGAAATGTTTTCAGCCTTAACCGCTTGGGGGGTGACGGGGCGCGCTTGTGAGCACAAGCTCACTTCTGTAAATACATGGAATATAAGGGATTTTTGTACTGATAGTCGAAAAACTGTTGATGATAGAGCCTATGGTGGTGGCCCAGGGATGGTGATGATGGCAAAGCCGCTTGAGGATACTTTGCTAGCGATGAAAGCAGAACACAAAAGACTGGGTTTAGAAACAGGACCGATTTGTATGCTAAGTCCTCAAGGCAAACCATTTTCACAGAAGATAGCGAAAGATATTGTTAATTACGGTAATTTAAGCCTTATTTGCGGTAGGTATGAGGCTGTAGACCAACGATTTATCGAGCGAAATGTGGATTTAGAGCTATCGATTGGGGATTTTGTTGTTTCTGGCGGAGAAATACCTGCCATGGCCTTAATGGATGCGGTAATTCGCTTAATTCCAGGGGTTTTGGGCGATGACGATTCGGCAGATCAGGATAGTTTTATGAATGGCCTTCTAGATTACCCCCACTACACGCGTCCTGAGGTCTATGAAAATTTAAGTGTGCCAGACGTGCTTTTAGGCGGACATCACGCTAAAATAGCGGATTGGCGTCGCCAGAGGTCCTTGGAATTGACGTTCAAGCGTAGGCCCGATTTAATTAATTTGGCTCGCGAAAATGGTTTACTAAATCAAGACGATGAACTTTTTATAAGCAGTCTTCAGTCTGCACGATGACGATTTTTCATTGATTTAGTAGTGTTTTTTAACTGCATCCTCTATTGGGTCCGTGCTGAAAAGTCGGGATTAAACGCCAACACGATGTTTAAGGAGTTGTTATGAATTTGATTGAAAAAATTGAGCAAGAAGAAATTGCTCGTCTCACTGCAAAAAAACCTATCCCCAATTTCGCCCCAGGCGATACGGTAGTGGTTAGTGTTAATGTGGTTGAGGGAACCCGTAAACGGGCTCAGGCATTTGAGGGCGTGGTAATTTCGAAACGCAATCGCGGCCTAAACTCAAATTTTATTGTGCGTAAAATTTCTTCTGGTGAAGGCGTTGAGCGTACCTTTCAAACTTACTCACCACTGATTGCCAGTATTGAAGTAAAACGCCGTGGCGATGTACGTCGCGCCAAACTGTATTATTTGCGCGATCGTTCTGGTAAGTCTGCGCGTATTAAAGAAAAACTTCAGGCTCGCGCGAAGGAAGTGATTGCGGATGTGCCGGCTGAGTAATATTTCCTAAGAAATTAAAGAAATATAAAAGGCGACTCATTAGTCGCCTTTTTGCTTTCTTGATCACCTAAAATGAAGCTATGTCCAAGGAAGCTCTTAACCCGAATTTAGATATACCACTCAAGGTTGCCGCCCCACCCAACTTTAACCCCCGTTTGGTGGCGATTGCAGAGCGTTGTACGGATCAAAGCAAGATTGCAATCCATCGTTTAAACCCGATTTTTATACGAGACCTTTTTGCTAATCCGCCAGCGTGGTCCCCTGAAATTACGGACGAAAATCGACATGTGATTGCAAGCAATATCATTGCCCAGCGGGAGGCTATTGGTAAAACCACAAAGGCTGCGGTACTGATACCGATTATCTTGCAGGAATCAGGCCTGTCAGTTTTATTAACCCAAAGAACCGATCATCTTCATGATCATGCAGGACAAATTAGCTTTCCAGGCGGAAGAATGGACCAAGGCGACGATGGTCTATATGCCACCGCCTTACGCGAAAGTCAGGAAGAAATTGGTTTGCACGCTGATCGTGTCGAAATAATTGGTCATTTACCGGAATATTTAACCGTATCAGGATATTGTGTAACTCCCGTAGTGGGTTTAGTGAAACCTCAAGAAAAATATGTTTTAGATCCATTCGAGGTGGCAGATGTTTTTGAAGTGCCTTTAGAATTTTTAATGAACCCTGCTAATCATGAGATTCGAGTCTGGCAAAGCGAACAAGGGCAGCGCCGTTTTTATTCGATACCTTACGAGAATCGTTTTATTTGGGGGGCAACTGCAGGCATGTTACGAAATCTATATCATTTATTAAAAATATGACCTTCTTTTCAATTCTTTTCGCTTTGATTGCTGAGCAATTTCGACCGGTGACTGCTTCACATTGGATTCGCCGACTTTCATTGAAATGGCTCGACTGGGTAGCTGGTGAGTTTGGCGCCCAAAAAGAAGCGGGTGCCAGTGAAGTTGGTTCGAGACTAGCTTGTTTGATTGCTTTTGGGCTGCCTACTGTATTGGTTTTTATTGTCCATGTGGCGTGCATGTTGACCTATCCAGTGCTGGCTTTTTTTTGGAATATTGCCATTGTGTATTTGTTCTTTGGTTTTCGGCAATTTAGCCATTCATTTACAGAAATCCACGAAGCCATTCAAAACCATGATTTACCTGCCGCGCGTTTAGCCTTAGGGCAATGGTTGGGACCTGAATTAGAGACTTCTGATTTATCTGAAACCGAAGTGATTGCGATTGCACTTGAGCATGCTATTTTGGGTTCTCATCGTCATGTCTTTGGGGTTTTCTTTTGGTTCTTAATGCCACTTGGCCCGGCAGGGGTGGTGCTTTATCGCTTGGCTAATATTGCTGCAAAACGCTGGGCCAGCAATCCCGGGCATTTGGGGGAGGCGGCCCGACATTTTTTCTATGTGCTGGATTGGATTCCAGCGCGCGTGACGGCGATGGGGTTTGCGATAGTAGGGAATTTTGAAGATTCAGTTTATGCCTGGCGTAATCTCACTAGCAAATGGTCGGACCCACTAGATGCTGTTTTATTGGCTTCGGGTAGTGGGGCCTTGGGAGTTCGCTTAGGTGAGCCCCTGCGTGAGCCTAGTAGTTCTGAAGCTTTAGCAAGAGCAGAGGCTGGCGAATTGCCAATTTATGAAATTGGGGTTGAGCCCAGCGAGCGCACGATGCGTTCAGCGATTGGCTTGGTATGGCGCGCAGTCATCGCTTGGATGGCTTTGTTGTTGATGTTGACCATCGCTCTTTGGCTGGGGTAATTCCTAAAATTTGGGTATCGGCTGTTTTTGAATCCGATACGAGCTGTTTAAAAAGCGCCAGTCGATCACGGGATATTTTATTTTCTTGAACCGCGTTTTGAATCGCGCATTCTGGTTCACTATCATGGGTACAGTTGTGAAAGCGGCATTTTCCTAAATAGTGTTTGAACTCTTTAAAAGCATGCTGTAGTTCGCTAACCGAAAGGTGGGCCAAGCCAAATTCTTGGAAACCAGGCGAATCAATCAATGCGCCTAATTTTCCATTTTCAGATCGACCCCATTCGGGAAGATCAAAGTAGCGGCAAGCGGTGGTGGTGTGCTTACCACTATCTAATTTAATCGAATATTCTTGGGTGATTGCGTCTGCATTGGGCACCCAAGCATTGAGTAAGGTTGATTTACCCATACCCGATTGCCCTACTAAAACAGATACTTTGCCTTGTAAAAAGGGATGAAGTTCAGCAATCGACTGAGGATTAAATTTTGCTGAAACTTCGTGAACTGAGTATCCTAAACTTCGGTAAGGGATTAATTGTTGGCGAGCAAAATCGATATTTTCTTTTAGATCGCATTTATTCAAAATAATTCGTAACTCAATTTGGCTGATTTCAGCCGCGATGACAGCTCTGCCCAATAGGTCCGGGGCAAAGGCTGGCATTGTCGCCAGCACAACTAAAATTTGATCGACGTTAGCTGCAATTGATTTGCTTTTAAAAGCATCCGAGCGATATAGTAAATTTTTTCTTTGAGCAATGCTGATCATGCGCGCTTGATCGTCGGAGGTATTTTCTAACTCTAGAATATCGCCCACCGCACCAATATGCTTTTTTCCAGGAGCATCTACCAGAATTAATTTTTCAGAGCGAGATCCCTTGTCATGAATGGCTTGGGCTAAATAATGACGACCAAAAGAGGCGGTGAGAAGCGCTCTAAACCGATTCATTTTTATGAGTAGGACATCATGCTAATTGCTTTAAATGGGCAATTCTAAGAGGGGCGGGGGGATGAGAACTGTAGAAAGCCGAGTAAATTGGATCAGGCGTGAGAGTCGACGCATTATCTTGATAGAGTTTTACTAGCGCTGATATTAAATCATTGGCTGATGATTTTTCTGCGGCAAATTGATCAGCCTCATACTCATGTTTACGCGATGAAAAACTACCCAATGGCGTAAAGAAGAAACTAAATACGGGCGCCACTAACATAAATAAAGCGAGAGCTAAACCACCGTTGTAGCCGTTAAGATCGGGATTGACGCCTAAGCCGTAATAAAACCAAGCCTGAGTACTAATCCAGCCTAAAAGAGCCAACATCAAGAAACTCAGTGCGAAGGACACAATTAAACGTTTGCGAATATGCTTGCGTTTAAAGTGGCCTAGTTCGTGCGCTAAAACCGCCTCAACTTCATTAGGCTCTAATTTTTCAATCAGGGTATCAAAGAAAACAATCCGCTTCGCTTTCCCCATCCCCGTAAAGTACGCATTGCCATGGGCACTTCGTTTGCTACCATCCATCACAAATAAACCTTGGCTTGCAAAATCACAGCGTTGTAATAATTTTTCAATTTGATTTTTTAGGGGACCCTCTTCTAATGCTTTAAATTGATTAAATAAGGGCGCAATAAAAGTGGGGAAAAGCCAAATTAATAGAATATTAAATATTGTCCAAATAAGCCAAGTCCAAATCCACCAGTAAGTTCCTGCGGAATCAATCAAAGTAAGCACAATCCAAAGCAGGGGTAAACCGAGAGCCGCACCCAAGCCAACTCCTTTTGCCATATCAAGCCAAAATAATTTAGGGCTCATGCGATTAAATCCAAATCGCGCTTCAATCCCAAACTGTTTTTTCCAAGAAAATGGCAAATCCAGTATTCCAGAGATGATTGCTAAAGAAACCAATAAAGCCATTTGTTGCCCAATACCATCGCCAAGCCCATGTTTGAGTATTTGATTTAAAAGATCCAACCCCCCTAAGAGGGTAAAGACTAATAAAATGAGGGCAGCAAAACTGTTCTCGAGCAGTTCTAGGCGTAATTTAGCAATCGTGTAATCAGCCGCCTTTTGATGGTCTGCTAAGCTAATTTTTTGGGCAAAATTTTCTGGTACGGCGTTGCGATGGCTTGCTACGTAGCGAATTTGTCTTTGAGCGAGCCAATGGCGCAGAGCAACGCTGATTAAAAGGGCGGCAAGGAAGATATAAGTAAATGTCATGAGATGATTATAGATATGAGTGAAAAAAACGATGTAAACCCTGCAAATGAGCCCCTGATTTGGGTGGATATGGAAATGTCGGGTTTAAAACCCGATTCCGACCGAATTTTGGAAATCGCGATGATTGTGACTGATGCCAATCTAACTATATTGGCGACTGCGCCAGTATGGGTAGTTCATCAGCCTGATGAAGTCTTAGATGCAATGGATGCTTGGAATAAGGGCACGCATGCAAAGTCGGGATTAATTGATAAAGTGAAGAACTCTCAGTTCAACGAAACACAAGTTGAGGAGGCATGTTTAAACTTTCTAAAGCAACATGTCAAGGCAACTACATCCCCCATGTGCGGGAATTCAATTTGTCAGGATCGCCGTTTTATGGCTCGCTATATGCCGAAACTAGAAGCTTATTTTCATTACCGCAATGTTGATGTATCGACTGTTAAAGAATTATGCAAACGTTGGCAGCCTGATTTAGTCAAAGGGTTTGCTAAGCAGCAGGCGCATACTGCCCTAGCCGATATTATTGAATCCATTGACGAATTAAAGTATTACCGAGAAAAGTTTTTTATTCAAAGCTAAGGAATTATTTTTTCTTAGGTCGAAACGCCTTCACTACAGTTTCATTAGTTTCCATGTAAGGACCGCCAATTAAATCAATACAGTAGGGTACGGCTGCAAAAATACCAGGAACAATGATATTGCCATTGGCGTCTCGTAAACCCTCAAGCGTTTCTTGAATTGATTTAGGTTGGCCGGGTAGATTAATAATTAGGCTGGTGTGGTCCTCAATCTCTCGCAAGACTGCAGTTTGCCGCGAAAGAATGGCGGTGGGCACAAAACGCAAACTAATTTGGCGCATTTGTTCTCCAAATCCAGGTAATTCGCGTGTGGCTGCTTCAAGCGTTGCTTCGGGGGTTACATCACGACGAGATGGCCCAGTGCCTCCGGTTGTAAAAACAAGGTCACAGCCGAATTCATCAACCAGCTCGATAATCATGCTGGCAATGGTTTCAAACTCATCCGCAATCAGCCTTTCATGAAAAGCAATCGGTGTGGTAATGGCATTGGCCAACCATTTCTTTAAGGAGGGGATTCCTTCATCTTGGTAAACCCCTTTACTAGCCCGATCCGAGACTGAAATTAGACCAATTAGTATTTGGTTTGGGGTAGCTCGTTTTTGCTCAGTTGGTTGGCTCATTGTATTTTCTAGATATCATGGAGGGATGTTTTCATACTCATCAGATCAGTTTAGGATAATTATCGATTTTTTACTAGCCGAGGCTGGCCGCCTTGGTGCTTCTGACGCCGCTGCTGAAATTTCGGAGGGACACGGTCTTTCAGTGGGGGTGCGCAAGGGCGAAGTTGAGACCATTGAGCAAAGCTTAGATAAGCATGTTGGTATTAGTATTTATTTAGGACAACGTCGCGGCAACGCCAGTACCAGCGATTTTTCGCCAGAATCTCTGCGGGCAACCGCTGAAGCAGCATTTCATATTGCCCAACATACCGCAGAAGACGATTGTGCGGGTCTAGCTGAGTCCTATTTATTAGAGCAAAAACCTAAGGATTTGGATTTATTTCATCCGTGGGATTTGGATTCCAAAAAGGCGATTCAAATTGCTCGCAAAGCCGAGTCAGCCGCTTTTGCGGTCGATCGCCGGATTCAAAATAGCGATGGCGCCTCCGTTTCTGCCCATCAAGGGCACTTTATGTTGGGAACTACCGAAGGGTTTATGGGCGGCTATGCTTATTCGCAGCATTACATTGCTTGCGCTCCGATTGCGAGTGATGGCAAAAAAAACAGTAGCGCAATGCAACGCGATGACTGGTATTCGAGCTCACGTGTACCAAGTCAGTTGGCAAATCCAAGCGCTATTGGTCGTTATGCGGCTCAAAGGGCATTGGCACGTTTAAAAGCTAAGTCAATTACAACCCGTCGATGCCCAGTCATTTTTGAGGCGCCGATTGCAGGCGGCCTAATTGGAGCTCTAGTTAATGCAGTTTCGGGCGGGGTGTTATATCGCCGCTCTAGTTTTTTATTAGATAGTTTGGGCAAGCCAGTTTTAGCTCCCCATCTGGATTTATTCGAAGACCCGCATTTAAAAAGATTAACCGGCAGCGCGCCCTTTGATGACGAAGGCGTTAAAACAAATGCTCGCTCAGTAGTGAATAAAGGCATTTTGCAGGGCTATTTTTTGTCGACCTATTCAGCCCGAAAATTAGGGATGCAAACTACAGGGAATGCGGGCGGACCCCATCATTTACGTTTAAGCAGTCAGCGCAAGTTAGCCGATGGTTTGCCTGGTTTATTGAGGGAGATGGGAACGGGTTTACTGGTTACTGAATTAATGGGCCAGGGTGTTAATTATGTTACCGGTGATTATTCACGTGGTGCTTTTGGTTACTGGGTTGAAGGGGGTGTCATTCAACATCCCGTTGAGGAAATTACCATTGCTGGTAACCTAAAAGACATGTTACAAAATATTCAAGCGGTGGGTAGCGATACGTTGGTGCGGGGTGGCAAGGAGACTGGTTCAATCCTGATTGATTCCATGATGGTTGCAGGAAAATAAAGCCAGATTATTTTCGTTGGAGCGTTACATATTCAAAATGAATATCACCTTCACTAGCTTGAATTCGCTCCACTTCTTTCCATTCATCTGGATTCAGGATTTCAAAAAAAGTATCTCCTTTAACTTCGATATCAATCTCCGTAACAAATAATTCTTTGGCCAAAGGGAATGCCTGCTCAAATAATTGTTGACCACCAATTAAAAATATTTTTTCATGACCTTCTAACAAATCCAGAGCGTCTTCAAGTGAGCTTGCTAAATCAGCGCCCTTAAGTTCCAGTTGAGGATTGCGGCTGATAACTACATTTTGCCTACCCGGTAGCGGTCTACCAATCGACTCCCAGGTTTTTCTTCCCATGACGATAGGAAATCCCATCGTAATTTTTTTAAAAAATTGCAGGTCGGCGGAAATTTTCCAAGGTATTTGATTATTATTTCCGATGACATGATTACGTGAACGCGCAACGATCATCGATATTACTGGGATTTTTTTAGGCATTAATTATTTTTAGGTTTTATTATGTTTAAAGAATCAGACCGCAACAGGAGCTGAAATAGGCGGATGGGATTGATAACCAATAATTTCAAAATCCTCAAATTGATAGTCAAATAAAGTAGCAGGATGACGTTTGATGTTTAGTTTAGCGAGCGGGAAAGGCTCACGAGATAACTGCAAATTCACTTGGTCAAGATGGTTGCTATATAAATGGCAATCACCACCAGTCCAAATAAAATCGCCAACCCCTAAATGGCATTGTTGGGCGATCATATGGGTTAGTAAAGCATAACTAGCAATGTTAAAGGGAACCCCTAAAAAAATATCAGCACTCCGTTGATAGAGTTGGCAGGACAATTTACCATCGGCTATATAAAACTGAAAAAAAGCGTGACAGGGCGCGAGAGCCATCTTCGGTATATCGGCCACATTCCATGCGGAAACAATCATTCGTCTTGAGTCTGGATTTTTTTGAATGGTATCTAAGATTTCCTGAATTTGATCAATGTGTTTCCCATTGGGCGCTGGCCACGAGCGCCATTGGTAGCCATACACGGGCCCTAAATCGCCATCGGGGCCAGCCCACTCATCCCAAATTGAGACCCCGCGATTCTTGAGCCACTGATTATTGGTGTTTCCAGTTAGAAACCAGAGCAACTCGTAAATAATCGATTTCAAATGGAGTTTTTTGGTGCTTACCAACGGAAAACCTTCTTCCAAATTAAAACGCATTTGATAACCAAAGACCGATAAGGTCCCAGTACCGGTGCGATCAGACTTAGGCGTGCCATTTTCTAAAACGTGACGCATGAAGTCGTGAAATTGGCGCATAGCGAATTTTTTAATCGAATGTTGGGGTTTCTACACCCAATACTTTATGTAACTTTGGTGAGGTGGTAGTGTATTGCAAATGCACCTTCTTATCGGGGAAGATGTATTGCGTTGATCCAAAAGCAGCTAGGGCTGCTTCATGAAAGCCCGACAAAATTAATTTCTTTTTGCCAGGGTAGATATTAATATCACCCACTGCAAAAATTCCCGGAATATTGGTTTCAAATTTTTCTGTATCAGTAGCAATTTGTTTCCGATCGATATCCAAACCCCATTCTGCAATCGGACCCAGCTTTGGCGAGAGTCCAAAGAAAACTAGCAACATATCCAGTGGCATACGACGCGTGACACCATCGCTCCCGGTCACTTTAATTTCACTTAATAAAGAATCACGCGTTTCAAAACCGGTGATTTGGCCAACTTCAAACTGCATTTCGTATTCAGCGCACAATTGTTTCATTTTGGCGACTGAGCTCGGGGCAGCCCTAAAGCCATCGCGACGGTGAATTAAAACGACGCTTTCTGCTTTACCAATAAAGTTAAGGGCCCAATCAAGGGCGGAGTCGCCACCACCGCAGATAACTAGGTTTTTGCCTGCGAATTGGTTTGGATCTTTTACTCGATAGAACAGTTGTTTGCCTTCAAATTGTTCAATTCCATCGACCTTGATAGTTCTAGGTTGAAAAGACCCAACTCCCGCCGCAATAAAAATAGTTTTAGTAATGAAGTGCTTATTTAATGATGTTTTTAAATCAAAACGACCGTCGTCTCGTTTCTTTACCTCAGTTACTTCTTGGCCTAGGTGGAATTGAGCGCCAAAGGGTTCGATTTGTTTCATCAAGCTATCGGTTAGCTCTTGCCCAGTGCAAACTGGGACAGCAGGAATATCGTAAATGGGTTTGTCAGGATAAAGCTCGACGCATTGACCTCCGACCACTGGTAATGAGTCAATCACATGCGCTTTGATTTCAAGCAGACCTAATTCAAATACTTGAAAGAGGCCTACGGGACCAGCGCCAACAATGACGGCATCAGTTTCAATCGGATTGGTTGACACGCAAATTCCTCTAATAGATTAAATGGTTTGCTTGAGATTATTTCTCGAGGAACTGCAATTTTTCTTTAACGTCTTTCCAATCATCGGCATCCGCTAAGGGAGTTTTTGATTTTGTAATGGAAGGCCATTTGCGAGCTAACTCTAAGTTCATCTTGATAAATTGTTGCTGGTCTCCAGGCACATCATCTTCAGCATAAATCGCATTGACTGGACATTCTGGAACACAAACTGCGCAATCGATACATTCATCGGGATCGATACTGAGAAAATTGGGCCCCTCGCGAAAACAATCCACCGGACAAACATCAACGCAATCGGTATATTTACAACGGATGCAAGCTTCAGTAACAACGTAGGTCATGATTATGGATTAGCTTCTATTTACTTTTGCGACTATAGGGTTATGGGTCAAATCAGGCTTATAGGTCAAATTATCAGATAAAGAAGATTTTAGCCGAATTGCTGGGTTTTATTGATATTTGAGTCCTAGGGTTAAGAGTTTGCCTATCCAATGAGGTCAAAGCTAATGAAGGGGGCGGATGGTGTAAAGTCTCTACTTTTAATTCTGATTTATTCTGAAAAGTAGGGGTCAAGATGAGTGCGAAACAGAAAATTCTGGTGGCAAGGGCCATTTTTCCAGACCAACTAGCTGACTTAGAGAGTACCTATGAGGTTATTTCCAATCAAGCTGACGATGTTTTTTCTCCTGACCTATTGAGACAGCATTTAGCCTCAGTAGACGCTGCTTTGGTAGCCGGTAGCGAAAGAATTGATGCCTCTGCCTTGGCAGATGCAAAGCATTTAAAAATAGTTGCCAATATTTCAGTTGGCTATAACAATTTTGATGTCCCTGCAATTAGCAAAGCGGGCATCATGGCAACAAATACCCCAGATGTGTTGACCGATACCACAGCAGATTTTGGTTTTGCATTATTAATGGCAACCGCGCGTCGCATTACTGAATCGGAGCGTTGGATTCGTGATGGGCAGTGGGCTAAGTGGTCTATTGTTCATAATCCTTTGGGGGTTGATGTGCATGGAAGCACGCTGGGTATTATTGGTATGGGGCGTATTGGTCAAGGGATTGCGAAGCGTGGCCTGGGCTTTGGGATGAAAGTCATTTATAACAATCGTAAGCGTCTCAGCGAGGCTGATGAGCAGGCTTGTGGAGCAACTTATGTCGACAAAGAAAGTTTATTACGTCAAGCGGATCACGTGATCTTGGTGGTGCCTTATTCAGCAGAAAGCCATCACCTGATTGGCGCTAAAGAAATCGCTCTCATGAAACCGTCTGCTACCTTGGTCAATATTGCACGGGGTGGCATTGTTGATGATGTTGCTCTTGCGGCTGCTTTAAAAGCAAAAACTATTTTTGCAGCTGGATTAGATGTTTTCGAGGGTGAGCCAGTGGTTCACCCCGATTTATTGAAACTGAGTAATGTGGTTTTAGCACCTCATATTGCTAGCGCTTCTGAAAAAACCCGCAGGGCAATGGTGGCCTTGGCAATCAAAAATGCCTCTGAAGCACTTAAAGGAAACAGACCGCCAAGCTTAATTAATCCTGAGGTTTACAAAGCCAAATAAGGAATCGCTCAGCTTGGTTTACTGATCTTCAGTTTCTTCAGGGAGTTCTTTAAGAGCCAGTTCGATTCCGCCAAATTTTTTGGCTACCCAGTTGTAGACTTTGCAAGCAATCCATAGCAAACCAAAGCCAAGGATGGCGTTTAAGATAAGGGCAGAGATCACTGCAAAACCAGGGATCGCCCCGTCTCGAATAAAAGCTACAAAGAGCGCGAGTAAGACGATAGGCACCGAAAAACATAAGTAAACCAAAACCAAGGTTTTGGCGGTATGCATTGGGTCGAGAAAAACAAGTTCTTTTTTAGTCAATTTCATCATGGTGCAATCTTAAAGCAGTCCATCAAAAATCTCCACATCTACCCAATCATTTACTTCAATATTGCCTTGTTCATGATGAAGGATGATGAAACAATCTGCTTCACTAATCGATCTTAGGATGCCAGCGCCTTGGCTGCCGGTAGTTTTAGTGCGTAATTCACCCTGATCGTTCTTAAACAAAATTCCCCGCTGGAATTCGGTTCTACCTGGTTTTTTGCGAATCGCCTCAGCCGTTCTAACTTTTAATAAGGTTGGTCGAGTTAGTTTTGCGCCATTCAATTCCAAAAGGGCGGAGCGAACAAATTGATAAAAAGTTACCATGACAGCGACAGGGTTACCTGGTAGCCCAAAAAATAATGTTTTCCCTGCCCAAGTTTTTCCCGCCACTGCATTCAGTGCCCCAAATGCCATTGGACGGCCTGGGCGCATTGCAATTTTCCAAAAATCAATAGCGCCTAATTCTTGCATGATTTGCTTGGTGAAGTCAGCCTCACCAACCGAAACCCCGCCCGATGAAATAATCACATCCGCATGTTGGGCTGCTTGAATAAATGCCTTACGCAAACTATCCGGGTTGTCGCGCACAATTCCGCAATCAATCAGGTCTAAATCAAGTCGTTTTAGTAGACCTTGTAAGCTATAACGATTGCTGTCATATATTTGCCCTTTTTGTAAGGGGGCTCCCAGATTTTGCAGTTCATCGCCCGATGAAATCAGCGCTACTTTCAGTTTGCGCTTTACTGGAATTGAGCTAATACCGAGCGATGCCAGTAAACCAATATCAGAGGGTCGCAGGATTCGGCCAGCAATCAGTGCGGGAAGATTTGCTTTTAGGTCTTCACCGCGCAAACGCCGGTTCTCGCCTGGCTTTACCGCCTTAACTGAAAAAGAAATCATGTCATTATCTAGCTCTACGAATTCTTGAGGTATGACGGTATCGCAATCCTTGGGCATCAGAGCGCCTGTTGTGATTTTTAGGCAATCGCTCGGACTTAGATTAAATTCTTGCGTTTGACCAGCGAGAATGCTGCCAACGATTTTCAATTTAATTTTTTCTTGCTTGATATTTTGTAGTTGTGAACTTTGAAATGCATATCCATCCATGGCTGAGTTATCTGCCGCAGGAACATCGATGGGGGATAAAATATCGTTGGCCAGAATACGATTCATTGCATGTTCAATTGCAATTACTTCATTTAAGGCTAAAGGAGCAGACTTACTTGCGGCCTCCAGGCTTAATTGGGCAACCAATTGATGAATTGCCTCTCTTGCCTCAGTGACTGAGATGAATTCGGTATCCATTAATTTATTTAGTTTGAAATTCTTTTTCTAGGGTGGCGAGTTCTTCAGGTGTATTCACATTCGTAAAAACCTTTTCGTTATCAAAAATGACAGTATTTGCCGAGAGAAAGTCAAACCATTGATCAATTTTACGACCACCATCGCTCATAAATTTTTCAAGCGAGGGGAGCACCGATTTTTTCATTAAACAAAAAACGGGCTGAGCCCATAATTTTTGATCTTGATCTTGGGAAGATGCATACACCAAGTCAGCCTGATTTTTTTTCATATTTTCAAAGAGTTTTTCTGCGAGGTCGACCGGCAATAAAGGGGAATCGCAGGGTGCAGTTAACAGCATACTGGTATTACAAGCCGTTAAACCAGCCAGAAATCCAGCCAGAGGACCTGCAAAATTCTCTTTAGCATCTGCGAGCACGGGGTATCCGTAGATACCATATTGATCGTGATTGCGATTGGCATTGATTTGAATCGAGCCAACTTGAGGACGTAAACGCTCAATCGCATGGTATATGAGGGGTTTGCCACGAAATGGAATTAAACCTTTATCAATCCCACCCATGCGTTGGGCGCGACCTCCCGCCAAAATTAAACCAGTGATGTTATTCGTATCCGTTAAATTCATTGGATGAAATCAAGCTTACGAATTAACCACCAATATAGGACATTTCAATTTTACGTTGCCCCTGATTGTTTTGAGTGGCTTGGTGATTGGTATTGAGGTGACGAATTTGAGAATAGCGGTCTTGCCGCTCAGACCAAGTACCCATCACGGCATTCGCAATTTCGATATCACTGTGACCAGACCGCAATAGGGTTTTTAAATCAAATCCTTGGTTGGCAAATAGGCATAAAAATAATTTACCATCAGTTGAAAGTCGCGCGCGGCTACATTCGTGGCAGAAGGCTTGTGTCACGCTTGAAATGACGCCAATTTCGCCGGCACCATCAGCAAAGCGCCAACGCTGTGCCACCTCTCCAACATAATTAGGCTGAAGGGATTCAAGAGGAAACTGCTGATGAATCAGTGCAATCAAATCAGCAGAGGGGAGGACTTCCGATAAATTCCAGCCATTTGAATTTCCAACATCCATAAATTCAATAAAGCGCAAAGTGATACCAGAATTGCGGAAGTGTTGAACCATGGGGAGAATTTGATGATCATTCGTCCCTTTTTTAACCACCATATTGACTTTAATAGATTCAAACCCTGCTTTTTGTGCAGCCTCGATTCCATTTAGAACATCCGATACGGGGTAGTCCGCATCGTTCATTTTTTTAAAGACAGCGTCGTCTATTGCGTCAAGGCTAACAGTAATGCGCTGTAAGCCAGCATTTTTTAGTAAGCTTGATTTTTTTACCAACAAACTGCCATTGGTAGTTAGGGTTAAATCCAGTAAATTGGTTTTGCTTTGTGATGGCAATGGAATCAAGGCGAGTCTTTCTATTAAAGACTCTAAATTCTTTCTAAGCAATGGCTCGCCGCCGGTAAGGCGAATTTTTTCGACACCAAGAGAAACAAAAATAGCAGCAAGCCGTTCTATTTCCTCAAAACTCAGCAATTCCGATTGGGCTAAATAAGAGTAGCTTTGATCAAAAATACTTTTTGGCATGCAATAAGTGCAGCGAAAATTACAGCGGTCGGTCACCGAAATCCGTAAATCACGAAGCGGTCGTTTCATCAAGTCAACCGTATTTCCATGGGGAGCAACGATGCTCGATGGAATTTTGGCAATCAAAGAGGGAGAGCCATTCGCGTCGAGCATGGGCTGTATCGGAATAATGCGTTTGCTCATGGAAGGATTTGATCTAAACGTTTTTTAGATTTTATCGATGGTTTTTTCTTGACCGCCAGTTTCAACCAAGACCATTGGACCGCTTTCGATGTTTGCTGGTGGCTTCGGCATGCGGGGGGCCTGAATTTGTGGCGGCTCAGCGGCAATTTGACTTTGTACTTCAGCCAATTTTGACGAGTCGGTACCAACCCAGACCATTCCAGCCGATTGAATCACCTGCTTTAGGGGCTCCTCGACTAAGGGTGTAAAAGCAACCTTAGGCAATTCAGTGGGCGTAAAACTGACTGGGGCCATTTGATTTTCTGAACTCGTTTCGACTAAGTTGATTGGCGCTAATGGAACAATGCTTATTTGGCTGGGATTGCTCCGCTGACGTGAGAAGTTGGGCTTTGCTTTCAATGTTGCAGTTAAATTTGATAAAGGCATACTAGCAACAACCCCACCCATGCCCATTGGAAAACCAGGATATGTGTTGAGTATTGGGGCATTTTCGTTCTCGCGTTCAACGCGTTCACCACGATCTCGACCGCGACCCCGACCCCGACGGTTTCGGCCTCGACGTGGTTCGTCTCCAGCCTCGCTACTCGATCCTGAAGTTGTTAAGTTGACTTGGGCTTGGTTTCCAGAGTCAGATACTGCAAGGTTCTTCTCTGGTTTTTGGTTACGATTACGCCCACGTTGATCTTGGCGGTTTGGACGATTTTCTTCATTGACAGGATTGGCTGGATTGCTCTCCACTGCCTGAGCACCTGTTTTTTCATTGCGATCACCGCGATCGTTGCGATTGCCTCTGCCACGATTGCCGCGATTCGCATTGCGTTCGCCATTCCTGTTATTACGATTTTGAGTTTGGCGACCAGAAGGCTTTGCTTCGATTTGCGGGCTTGGTGCCTCTGAAGAAAAGATTTTCTTGAAAAAGCCGAAGATTCCACCGGACGATTCCACTGGTGCAGAAACTGCTGTTGACTCTCGTGCCACGCGCGGCGCGTTGACGGGCGCTGGTTGACTGGGCGTAATGCCTTTTACAGCTGCTTCGGGGCGAACCCGCACTTCTTCATTTTTGCGGCTAATGACGGTATCAGACTCAAGTTCACGAGAAGCCTCTTCGACCATGACATAGCTGACTTTTTGGTCATCCAGCCGTGGATCATCATGACGTAAACGTTCTAGTTTGTAATGTGGAGTTTCTAGATGCTTATTAGGAATCATCAAAATATTGACTTTAAAGCGCGTTTCAATTTTGATGACTTCAGGACGTTTCTCATTTAAAAGAAATGCAGCGACTTCGACTGGGACTTGAGTATGAATCGCCGCCGTATTTTCTTTCATCGCTTCTTCTTGAATAATTCGCAACACTTGCAGAGCAGATGATTCAATATCGCGGATATGGCCGGTACCCATACAACGGGGACAAGTAACATGACTACCTTCAGAAAGCGCTGGACGCAAGCGTTGACGAGATAATTCCATCAAACCAAATTTTGAAATCTTTCCCATCTGGACGCGGGCACGATCATGACGTAAGGCATCACGCAAACGGTTTTCAACATCGCGCTGACTTTTACTGGATTCCATATCAATGAAATCGATCACAATCAAACCGCCCAAATCGCGTAAACGTGCTTGACGCGCAATTTCATCGGCAGCTTCTAAGTTGGTTCGAGTGGCAGTTTCTTCAATATCGGATCCTCGGGTTGCCCGCGCTGAGTTCACGTCTACTGAAACCAAAGCTTCAGTATGGTCAATCACAATCGCTCCTCCAGAGGGAAGTGGGACGGTACGCGAGTAAGCGGTTTCAATTTGATGTTCAATTTGAAAACGCGAAAAGAGGGGGACATCGTCTTGATAACGTTTTACTCGCGGCAAATTGTCTGGCATCACCACCGACATAAAAGCCTGAGCTTGTTCAAAAATATCATCGGTATCAATCAGGATTTCGCCAATATCGGGCTGAAAGTAGTCGCGAATTGCGCGAATCACTAAACTCGACTCTAAATAAATTAACAACGGCGCTGAATTACCTTTGGCTGCCTCGTCGATGGCTTTCCATAATTGCATTAAATAATTCAAATCCCATTGCAATTCAGTGGCATCACGACCAATACCAGCGGTGCGGGCAATAATGCTCATTCCATCGGGAACCTCTAACTGCCCCATGGCTTCACGGAGCTCTTGGCGATCCTCGCCTTCAATTCGACGAGATACACCACCGCCGCGAGGATTGTTCGGCATTAATACTAAATAACGGCCCGCTAACGAAACAAATGAAGTGAGAGCAGCACCTTTTTGGCCACGTTCCTCTTTTTCAACTTGAACGATGATTTCTTGGCCTTCACGGAGCGCATCTTTAATGGAGGCGCTGCGCACATCGATACCCTCTTTAAAGTAGGTACGTGCCACTTCCTTAAAGGGCAGGAAACCATGACGCTCCTCCCCGTAATTGACAAAACAAGCCTCTAGGGATGGTTCAATGCGTGTAATGATGCCTTTATAAATATTACCTTTTCGTTGTTCACGACCGGCTGCTTCAATATCGATATCAATGAGTTTTTGACCATCCACAATCGCTACGCGTAATTCTTCTTGTTGAGTCGCGTTAAATAACATTCTTTTCATACTTTTCTCCGTCTGGGGAGGGCGTATGTCAGCGCGATGGGATGATTGACTGTCAAACCTTTTGGAAAACCAAAGGTTTGGGGTGAGAGATTGGCTTTGATAAGCCTTGATCGATCCACCAAAGGATTACTTCTATTGAAGTTAAAGGAAAAAATCGGTCTTTAACTTGAATCTCACACCGGTTATCGCCACAGAGACTTCCTTTAAGAGCTCAATGTAGGCGCTAACCTAAAAACTGTCTTTCATCGCAGGTCGCGGCAAACGGCACGCCAACCCTGCGCCTCATTACAACGGGGGAGGTGCAACCCCGAGAGTCTTTTAATGGGCGACTCTAAGCTCCGGAATTCTATTTGCTAACCTGAATACTACCTAATAACAGGGAATAACGAACAAAAAACTAGCAAAATTGGCTAGAGCCTTGATTATATGACATAAATGGCTCGACAATCCGACTAGACGTATTATCTATCTCCCTATGCCCATCAATAAAGTAAGCCCAAAACCCTTCAATACAGGCAAATCCCCTGATCCTCAGGTTGCTTTTGTGACGATTGGGCCCGAGGAGGCTGGACAACGCCTTGATAATTTTCTGTTGCGTTGGGGCAAGGGCGTCCCCAAAAGCCATGTTTATCGAATTATTCGCTCGGGTGAGGTCAGGGTTAATAAAAAAAGAGCAGACCCTACCACTCGTTTAGTGGAGGGTGATGTTCTGCGCCTACCGCCAACCCGAATTTCCACAACGCCGTTCAATCAGGAAGTCATCTCTCAAATAAAGGCGCAGGCCTTGTTGGAACAAATATCCATTTTGTTTGAGGATGATGTGCTGATGATTATTAATAAGCCATCTGGTTTGGCTGTGCACGGTGGCTCTGGAATCAGTTTGGGAGCCATAGAGCTTTTAAGAGCCGCCCGCCCCGAATTAAAATTCCTTGAATTAGTCCATCGCTTAGATCGGGATACTTCGGGCGTTCTTTTGTTGGCAAAAAAGCGCAGCGCATTGGTTGAAATGCATCGGCAAATTCGGGAGGGATTAACCGATAAGCGCTATCGATTTGTTGCGCATGGAAAAATTGAACAAGGGGCTCATGCCCTGCAATTAAAATTCCCTTTGCAAAAATACCTTTTAGAAAATGGTGAAAGGCGTGTGCGAGTCGATAACGCTGGGCAACCCAGCCACACCGCAATTCGAGTGACTGAAGTGATTAGTCATGATTTAGGAGTTCTTACTTTAGGGGAGGCTCAGCTCAAAACAGGCCGTACCCATCAAATTCGGGTGCATTTACAAAAAATAGGCCACCCTATTTTGGGTGATGATAAATACGGGTTATATACCGAAGATCGTCGTTTTAAAGTAAAGCGCCTTTGTTTGCATGCCCATTTAGCTATCTTTTTACATCCTCGCAGTGGCGAGAAGATTCGAATTGATGCCCCTTTGCCAAAAGAGTTGATCAATCTTTTGTTAGGATGGGGTTCAAAAAATATGGACGCCTTGGTCAAATAGTTTGATGCAAGTCATTTTAGGAATCTCGATCTGATGGATTTTGTTAAAGGAAATGAACGGCGTTACGATCTGATTGTGTGGGATTGGGATGGAACCATTATGGATTCAACCCCAACGATCGTTGAATGTATTCAACAGGCATGCCGTGATTTGAATTTTCCTGTGCCCGAAGATTCGATAGCAAGCTATGTGATTGGATTGGGAATAGACGATTCATTGCGACGGGTTTTGCCCGATGTTGAACCAGTCCACTTCCCTAAGTTAATAGACCGTTTTCGCTACCATTATTTGGCTCGAGATCACGAGTTGGATTTATTCCACGGGATGCGAGAGTTATTAGAAGCCTTGCGTTCACACGGTTTTTTATTGGGGGTGGCAACCGGTAAGCCTCGCAGAGGGTTAAATCGCTCGCTCGATTTTCATCAATTAGGGCACTTATTTCATGGAACACGAACCGCAGACGAGTCTTTTTCAAAACCTCACCCCGCGATGTTGTTCGATTTATCGGATAGCCTGAAAGTACCCGTTAGAAGAATGCTAATGATTGGCGATACCACCCATGATCTAGAAATGGCAGATGCGGCGGGGGTGGATGCGATTGCAGTCACCTATGGAGCTCATCCAGAAAATGCGTTGCGCGCCGCCAAAGCATTAATATGCGTTAATAATGTAGAAGAATTGGCTAGTTGGCTAGCTCAAAATAGTGTTATTCCTCAGAAAGAATCGATGTAATGGATCAGAATCAAAATTGGGATCGACAAGCTTTAGAGCATTTGCTCTTGGAAAATTTAAAAGAGAGCCGCAAGGCTCGACGCTGGAAAGCGATTCTCCGTTTACTCACCTTGGTTTTGTTAGTGGGTTTGATTTATCAGGTATTTGATTTACGGATTCCTGGAAGTGGTTCCGTCTCTGGAAGGCATACTGCTTTAGTCAGTATTGAAGGTGAAATTGCTGCGAATAGCGTGGCCAATGCCAGCGATTTAAACGCTGCATTAGATGCTGCTTTTGAAAATAAAGATGCGGTTGGGATTATTTTGAGAATCAATAGTCCAGGGGGTTCCCCAGTTCAGGCTGGGATGATCAATGATGAAATTCGTCGCTTACGTACACTTTATCCAGATAAGCCCTTGAATGTGGTGGTTGAGGATGTTTGTGCATCTGGCGGCTATTACATTGCGGTAGCGGGAGATAAAATTTTGGTGGATAAAGCAAGTCTGGTTGGCTCAATCGGGGTCATTATGGGTGGATTTGGTTTTACTGGGCTGATGGATAAGCTGGGAATCTCCCGTCGTTTACTAACTGCTGGTTCAAACAAAGGGATGCTAGATCCTTTTTCAAAAGAAAATCCACAGCAAATGAAAATGGTGCAAGAGATGCTCGATGAAATTCATCAGCAATTTATTGCAATTGTGAAGCAAGGGCGCGGCAATCGCTTAAAAGATAATCCTGAAATCTTTTCGGGGCGCGTTTGGAATGGCCAACAAGCAGTTGATTTAGGGCTTGCAGATGGCTTTGGAACGGTTGAGAACGTTGCGCGAGATGTTTATAAAGCGCCTGACATTATTGATTACACCCTCAAAGAAAATTTTGCTGAACGCGTTGCCAAGCGGTTTGGTGCAGAAATGGGAGCGGCTGCTGGCAAGGCGATGATGCGAAGTTCGGAGATGCGATAAACGTTTTTACGCCAGCATCAGAAAGATGGCGGGCCGGTTGTGCAAAAGTCCTTCGCTGGCTTTTGGGTTTGGGTAGCGCTTTTTCCACTCCTCTATGCTAGCGGTCCAAATGGTTTCATCTGCCAAGCTTAAATGAACCGCAACACATAATTTAGTTTTTGGTTTAAGGATTTGTAAACAGGCTTCTAGCATCGCTTGATTACGGTAGGGGGTTTCAATCCAGATTTGCGTTTCTTGCAATTGATGCGAGTTTTGTTCAAGTTGCTTCAGTTTTTTTTGGCGTTCATTTTGATCTACTGGTATGTAGCCATGAAAACAAAAGCGCTGCCCATTTAGACCACTTGCCATTAGCCCTAGCAAAATCGAGCTGGGCCCGATCAAGGGTTTTACTTTGGCACCCAAAGCGTGCGCAGCTAAAATAATATCGGCCCCTGGGTCGGCAACACCCGGAACCCCAGCTTCTGACATCAAACCCACATCCTTGCCGTCGAGCAAGGGTTTTAATAAATCACGTGCTTGTGATTGATCTTTAAATTTGGCATTGCGTTCTTCCCCGCGCCATTCATTCATGATTAAACTTTGCAATGAATGACTAAGGGGCTGGTAGAGATGAATTTCTTTTAAGAAGGCACGCGCTGTTTTGGCGTTTTCGACAATCCAATACTGTAAGCGCGCTGCTTGTTCGATGCTCGCTTGTGGAAGCACAGACGGTATTTGGACTTGACGATTTTCATTGCCCAAGGTGTTGGGAATTAAATAGAGCGTACCCAGTTGCCGGTTGTTATCGTTTTCCATTAATTTGGATGGAAAGGAATTTGGAAACCCGCTGCGCGTAAAAATTGGCTCAGAGCGATTAATGGTAGACCAATTAAAGCGGTGGGATCGTCGCTGTGAATTTTTTCTAATAGGATAATTCCCAATCCTTCTGATTTGGCGCTGCCGGCACAGTCATACGGTTTTTCAATTTGTAAATAGGCCTCTAAAACGGCATCGGGTAAATTACGAAATGTCACTTGCGTAGATACTTCGGTCAGCATGCAAACCTCACCACGCATTAAACACAAAGCCGTATAAAAATCGACATTGGCACCTCGCATTTGCTTCAGCTGTGCCAGTGCTTTTTCGTGGGTACCTGGTTTTCCGATAACCTGGCCTGCGCATTCAGCAACTTGGTCTGAGCCAATCACCCAAGCATCCGCATTTAATTTGGCGATAGCCAGGGCTTTTGTTTGTGCAAGTCTTAAGCTGAGCGCCTTTGCTTTTTCTTGGGGAAAAGCGCTTTCATCGATATTCGGGCTTGCTACCTCAAAGGAAATTTGCAAACGTTCCAAAAGTTGACGGCGATAAATCGAGCTTGATGCCAGAATTAGCTTAGTAGCAGGTTGTTTTTGGTTCATCTTATTTCTTTTGTATAGACTCTTACTATGAATCGTAATCAAGTTTTACCACTAACGACATTGTCTATTGATCCACAGACTTTAGAAAGGGTCGATTTAACTTTGCCAGTGGCTTACCTAGGAAATGGGTTTTTAACACTGCAAGATTTGCCGCGAGTAGCAGCTGAGGCGCATCATATTCTTGATGGGGATGGCTTTGAATGTTCAATTCAGACGCAATTCCTAAAAGATCGGGTCGTTTTAGATTTGACTATTTCAGGCCACCTCCGCATGCCTTGTCAGCGCTGTTTAGGCGATTATGAAGTACAAATTACGGACCAACGGCGCTTTGTTTTGGTCAGTACCGAGGCTGAGGCCGACGATTTTCCTTTGGACGATGACTCTCAAGAGCCTCTAGTGGCTAGTCCGAATACGGACTTATTGGCCACGATTGAAGACGAGATCCTTTTGGCACTTCCAAGCGCCCCCAAACACCCTGAATCGGTTTGCCAGCTAGACCCCTCAGCCAAGGCCTCGGAACCAGAGAGCCCCTTCAAGGTATTGAAAAATATGAAGAAAAAGAATTAAGAAAGCCTAGAATCAGGCGTTTTTGTAGGTTTGTATGCTAGAATGCGCGATTAGCAAGGAGTTCACTATGGCCGTCCAACAGAATAAAAAATCACCGTCTAAGCGTGGCATGCATCGCGCCCATGACTTTTTAACAGCCCCTTCGACTGCGGTTGAGTCTACAACGGGTGAAACGCATTTGCGTCACCATATTTCGCCTAACGGTTACTATCGTGGTCGCAAAGTGGTTAAAACTAAAAACGACTAATCTTTTTAGTCAAAAATAAGCGGCTTTGAATGCCGCTTTTTTCTTAAAAAATCCAAGGTAGCAAACGTAATCTTATGAGCGTGACCCTTGCTATTGATGCGATGGGCGGAGATCAAGGTCTTGCGGTAACAGTCCCAGCCTGTTGCGATTTTTTGCTAGAACATGACGATGCTCGGATTGTGATTGTCGGGGATGCTGCTCTAATTAAACAAGCAATTAGTAAATCAAATCAGGCCTTATTCAATCGATTTGAAATTGTGCATGCTAGCGAAGTGGTGAGCATGGATGATCCGATTGAGGTTGCTTTGCGTCGTAAAAAAGATTCTTCAATGCGAATTGCGATTGAGCAGGTGCAGGAAAAAAAAGCAGACGCGATTATTTCGGCAGGAAATACAGGCGCCCTGATGGCGATTTCTCGCTACCTTTTAAAAACCTTAGATGGCATTGATCGCCCTGCAATTGCGACGGCAATCCCCAATCAATTAGGAGGCGGAACCACCGTTCTTGATTTAGGTGCCAATGCCGATTGCGAACCCATGCATTTATTGCAATTTGCGCAAATGGCCGATGTGATGTTGAAAGTAGTTGACGGTAAATCAAACCCATCGATTGGACTTTTAAATATCGGCGAAGAGGTCATTAAAGGCAATGAGGTTGTAAAGCAAAGCGCCGAATTATTGCGCGCCAGTAATTTAAATTTTTATGGCAATGTTGAGGGTAACGATATATTTAAAGGCACAACGGATATTGTTGTTTGTGACGGCTTTGTTGGCAATGTTGTTTTAAAAGCGAGCGAGGGTTTGGCTAAAATGATGAGCGGGCTGATCAAGCAAGAATTTAGTCGTTCTTGGTTAACCCGCATGATGGCCTTGGGCGCCTTGCTTCCTCTTCTGCGCGTTCGCAAGCGGGTTGATCATCGTCGTTATAACGGCGCAGTTTTATTAGGCTTGCGCGGCTGTGTCATTAAAAGTCATGGTTCTGCTGATCGTTTTGCATTTAAGGTGGCCATCGATCGTGCTTATGAAGCAGCTAAAAACCGAATGGTTGAAAGAATTGCCGAAGCCTTTGCAGCGAGGGTTGCATGAGCGCTCATTTCTCCCGCATCGCAGGGACGGGAAGTTATCTACCCAAGCAACGTCTAACAAACCAAGATTTGGTGGATATGCTTGCCAAGAATGGTCTCGAAACTAGTGATGAGTGGATTAAAACTCGCAGCGGTATTGAGGCCCGCCATTTTGCTGATAAAACTGAATTAACCAGTGACTTGGCTGTATATGCTGCTAAAGCTGCTTTAGACGCAGCCAAAATATCTGCCAATGATCTTGATTTAATTATTTTGGCCACGTCCACGCCCGATCATTTAGGCGGTTTTCCAAGCACTGCATGTGTAGTGCAAGATAAATTAGGTGCAAAACCAGGTTCTGCCGCCTTCGATGTGCAGGCTGTCTGCGCCGGTTTTTCTTATGCCCTATCGATTGCCGATGCATTTATTCGTGCCGGAAATTTTCGCAAGGTGATGGTGATTGGCGCTGAGGTTTTTTCACGGATTCTTGATTTTCAAGATCGCGGTACTTGCGTTTTGTTCGGTGACGGTGCAGGCGCTGTTATTTTGGAGGCGAGCGATGAACCCGGTATTTTATCGATTGCCTTGCATGCCGATGGTAGTCAACGCGATATTTTGTGTGTCCCAGGTCGTGCAACCCAAGGTGGAATAGAGGGTAATGGTTTTTTAACCATGGATGGTCAGGCAGTATTTAAATTGGCCGTAAAAGTACTGGAGCAAGTCGCCCATGAGGCGCTTGAAAAAGCAGGCATGAAGCCAGAGCAACTGGATTGGCTAATTCCGCATCAAGCCAATATTCGAATTATGGAGAGTACTGCTCGCAAAATGGGGATGTCGATGGATAAAGTGATTGTGACGGTTGCTGAGCACGGTAATACCTCAGCAGCATCCATTCCATTGGCTTTGGATGTGGGCATTCGCTCTGGGAAAATTCAGCGTCAACAGCATTTATTGTTAGAAGGGGTTGGCGGAGGGTTTGCTTGGGGTGCTGCGGTGATTCGCTATTAGTATTTCATTCTTAATTTTTCGAGTTTATTTATGACATTTGCCTTTGTTTTTCCTGGTCAGGGTTCCCAAGCAGTGGGAATGTTAAATTCCATCATGAACCGCCCTGAAGTACGCGATACGCTTCACGAAGCCTCGGATGCCTTGAATGAAGATATTGCCAAGTTGATTGCGGAGGGTCCCGTTGAAGCCCTTGCCTTAACGACCAATACACAACCAGTGATGCTAACTGCCGGTATTGCTTTTTATCGAGCTTGGTTAGCGAGTGGAGGTGCTAGACCTACTTGCATGGCAGGCCACAGCTTAGGAGAATATTCCGCACTTGTGGCCGCAGGTGTGATTTCATTTAAAGACGCAGTACCTATGGTACGTTTTCGTGCTGAGGCGATGCAAAATGCGGTGCCTGTTGGCACTGGAGGGATGGCTGCTATTTTGGGCTTAGAGGACGCAGGCGTGATTGAGGTATGTGCAGCAGCCAGTAAAGCCTCAGGAGAAGTGGTTGAGGCAGTCAACTTTAATGCGCCTGGGCAAATTGTGATTGCAGGAGCGAGTAATGCGGTTGCTCAAGCCTGTGAAATGTTAAAGGCAGCGGGAGCAAAACGCGCATTGCCATTGCCGGTATCCGCGCCATTTCATTCATCGCTTTTAAAGCCTGCATCCGATCGTTTGAAAGAATATTTGCAGGACATTCAATTCAATACACCAACGGTATCGGTGATTAATAATGTGGATGTGATCGCTCAGACGCAGCCCGATTTAATTAAAGATGCTTTGGTTCGTCAGGCGGCAAAACCAGTGCGTTGGCAAGAAATAATTCGCTTGATGTCACAGCAGGGAGTAAAGCGGGTTGTTGAGTGCGGTCCGGGTAAAGTGCTGGCTGGTTTAACTAAACGAATTGACGATCAAGTTCAAGGCATCGCTATATTTGATGAGACCAGTCTTCAAGAAACAGTAGCATCTTTAAAATAAGTATTACAAAATTAGCAAAAAGGTTTGACATGAATCTTGATTTAAAGGGACAAATTGCGTTGGTTACTGGGGCTTCGCGAGGGATCGGTCAGGCGATTGCCCAAGAACTTGCTGCGGGCGGTGCTCAAGTGATCGGAACCGCTACATCAGCAGACGGGGCTCAAGCAATTAACGAGCGCTTAAAACCATTTGGTGGCAAAGGACGCATTTTGAATGTGACTGAAGCGGGAGCTTGTGAAGCGTTTATTGATGGCATAGTTAAAGAATTCGGTGGGATTCATATTTTGGTCAATAACGCTGGTATTACACGCGATCAATTGGCAATGCGCATGAAGGAAAATGAATGGTCCGAAGTAATTGATACTAATTTAAGTGCGGTATATCGCCTTTCACAGGCTGTTTTGCGACCCATGATGAAGGCGCGCGCAGGCCGAATTATTAACATCACCTCGATTGTTGGTCACATGGGTAATCCAGGTCAGATTAATTATGCGGCTGCCAAAGCGGGTGTTGCTGGAATGACGCGTGCCTTAGCGCGTGAAATCGGTAGTCGCAATATCACCGTTAATTGCGTAGCTCCGGGCTTTATTGATACCGATATGACGCGCGCCCTGAGTGTCGAGCAACAAGATAGTCTAAAAGCCAATATTCCACTGGCTCGCCTAGGAACTCCCGAAGACGTTGCTCAAGCAGTAGCTTTTTTAGCTTCGCCAGCCGCGGCTTACATTACCGGAAATACCTTACATGTCAACGGCGGCCTTTATCTGGCTTGATTTTGCCGCTTAAATCGGAAAAATAGGCTTATTTCCAACAAACTGATAAAATTCTGAAATTCGTTTTTAACAACCCTTGGGGGACTGAATGGAAAACATCGAACAACGCGTTAAGAAAATCGTCGCTGAGCAGTTAGGCGTCGCAGAAGGAGAGATTAAGAATGAATCTTCTTTTGTCAACGACCTAGGCGCTGACTCTCTTGACACGGTTGAGCTGGTTATGGCTTTGGAGGATGAATTTGGAATCGAGATTCCTGATGAAGAAGCCGAAAAAATTACGACGGTACAGCTCGCAATCGATTTCGCAAAATCGAAAGCTGCTAAGGCTTAATTGGTAGCCAAGTTGGTAGTAGTTTCGCTAACTTGGTTTCTGCATAGTCGCTTAATTCACTTTTAGGTCTACTGTGTCTGCATCAAAGCACCAACGAAGAGTGGTGGTAACTGGTTTAGGACTGATTTCTCCTGTTGGAAATTCTGTTGAATCTGCTTGGGCTAATTTGTTAGCTGGGCAATCTGGCATTGCCACGATTACTAAGTTTGATCATTCTGCATTTAGTGTTCACTTTGCCGGTGAGGTAAAGGGTTTCAATATTGAGGAATACGTTTCCGCAAAAGAAGCCCGCCATATGGATACCTTTATCCACTTTGGTATCGCCGCAGGTGCGCAGGCTATCAAAGATAGCGGACTGATTGTTACTGAAGCGAATGCAGAGCGGATTGGCGTCATGGTGGGATCCGGAATTGGCGGTCTCCCCATGATTGAAGAAAATAAGTCCGACTTAATTGAGCGTGGTCCTCGCCGCATTTCCCCTTTTCTCATTCCCGGTTCCATTATTAATATGATTTCTGGGCACTTGAGCATCAATTTCAATCTAAAAGGCCCTAATGTTGCCGCTGTGACTGCTTGTACAACAGGGCTTCATAGTCTTGGTTTGGCAGCGCGTTTAATTCAGTATGGTGATGCAGATGTCATGGTTGCGGGTGGCGCGGAGTCAACAGTTTCAGGTTTGGGTGTAGGCGGATTCGCTTCTGCACGGGCACTTTCGACTCGTAATGATGATCCCGCTACTGCTTCACGCCCTTGGGATGTCGATCGCGATGGTTTTGTGCTGGGCGAAGGTGCTGGTGTGATGGTGTTAGAAGAATACGAACACGCACGTCAACGTGGCGCTAAAATTTATGCCGAGTTAGTTGGTTTTGGTATGAGTGGTGATGCTTATCATATGACCGCCCCCAATATGGATGGCCCGCGCCGCTGCATGATTAATGCGATGCGTGATGCAGGCATTAATGCCGATCAAATTCAATACATCAATGCCCATGGGACATCAACTCCATTGGGTGATAAAAATGAAACAGAAGCAATTAAAGCTGCTTTGGGGGATCATGCCAAAAAGATTGTGGTGAATTCGACCAAATCAATGACGGGTCACCTTTTAGGAGGCGCTGGTGGGCTTGAGTCGGTATTTACGGTGCTGGCTCTTCAGCAGCAGAAATCGCCACCGACAATCAATATCTTTAATCAAGACCCTGAATGCGATCTAGATTATTGTGCAAATACGGCTAGGGATTTGAAAATTCAGTATGCCGTGAAAAACAACTTTGGCTTTGGGGGTACTAACGGTACCTTGATATTTGCCAAGTTGACCTAATATCAGTTGTATTACATCTTTAGGTAGGGCATAGCCCTTTTTGACATGAAAAAAATACTGGTATTGCTTCTAACTGCATTATTGTTGTCTCCAGCCTCATTTGCTCAATCCCCGCGCGTGGCTTTACCTGATTTTGTTGAACTAGTTGAAAAAGCAAGCCCTGCTGTAGTGAATATTCGAACCACGGAAAAAGTAAACGTTCAGAGTTCTCAGGGATCGCCTTTTGAGGGCATGCCCGATGATCAAGCTGAATTTTTTAAACGTTTTTTTGGAATTCCTATGCCTGGGGCCCCTGGTAATCCCGGCAGCCAGAAACAAAACCCCAATAAAAAGCCTCCTCAGCAAGAAATAGAGAGGGGTGTTGGCTCCGGTTTCATTATTGATTCAAACGGTTTTATTTTGACTAATGCTCATGTGGTTGAAGGCGCCAACAGCATTACTGTAACCATGACCGATAAGCGCGAATTTAAAGCAAAATTATTGGGTGCAGATAAACGCACTGATATTGCATTAATCAAAATTGAGGCTAGTAATTTACCTAAAATTCCTTTGGGCGATTCCTCCAAGGTGAAGGTGGGTGAGTGGGTCTTGGCGATCGGCTCTCCTTTTGGCTTGGAAAATACGGTAACTGCTGGAATTGTTTCGGCAAAAAGTCGCGATACCGGTGATTATTTGCCCTTTATACAAACCGACGTAGCGGTCAATCCTGGCAATTCTGGGGGGCCTTTATTAAATACTGCTGGTCAGGTGATCGGAATTAATTCACAAATTTTTAGTCGCTCTGGCGGTTATATGGGAATTTCGTTTGCGATACCAATCGATGAAGCGATGCGGGTTGCCGATCAGTTGCGTACTGGTGGTAAATTAGTGCGCGGAAAGATTGGCGTTGCGATTGCGGATATGACGAAGGAAGTAGCCGAAAGTTTAGGATTAGGAAAACCCCGTGGCGCCTTTGTTCGTAACGCTGAGCCTGGAGGTCCTGCTGCATCGGGAGGCATCGAAGCAGGTGATGTGATTTTAAATTTCAATGGTAAAGAGATTCAAAAATCAACCGATTTACCGCGGGTTGTTGGTGAAACCAAGCCCGGCACGAGTGCGCTTGTAAAAGTTTGGCGTAAAGGTGCATCACGTGATTTAACCGTGGTTGTCGCGGATGCAGACGGCGATAAAACAGCAGCCAAAAAAATTGATACCCCGAGCGTTAGCGTGGGTGTCGCGATTCCCTCGTTTGCTTTTTCTGTGAACGAGTTATCTGAGGCTAAGAAAAAAGAGTTGGGGGTGCGCAGCGGGATTGAAATTACCGCTGTCACTGAGGGGTCAGCATCCCGCGCTGGAATTCGTGCGGGGGATATTGTGATGCGTATCGGCGATACCGATATCTCGGGGGTAAAACAGTTTGAAGGCTTGGTAAAGGGTTTAGACGGGAGCAAAGCAGTTCCCATTTTTATTCGCCGAGGCGATGCAACCTTGGTAGTCCCGCTAAAACCAGGCAAATAATGAGGGTGACTATTCCAATCTTTTAAATGAGCCACTTTTTGTTTAAAACCCCGTTTTAACTCAGTTTAGGACGGGGTTTTTGCTTATTGGTCTCATTTTTAAGGCGATTTAGTTCAGCCATTACAATAGGGAAAAGACGGCTTATTGCAGCGCATCATCCAGTTGTGTTGCAATCAGGCGTTTTACATAGTGAAACTAATAACGCCATGGATTTAATACGTAATTTCTCGATCATTGCCCATATAGACCATGGGAAATCAACCCTTGCAGACCGCATTATTCAGCTTTGCGGAGGTTTATCTGACCGCGAAATGGAAGAGCAAGTCCTTGATTCAATGGATATTGAGCGCGAGCGGGGGATTACCATTAAAGCGCAAACTGCCGCCCTTTCCTATCAAGCCAAAGACGGCAAGACTTATAACCTCAATTTAATTGACACCCCAGGTCACGTTGATTTCTCCTATGAGGTGAGCCGTTCCCTATCGGCATGCGAGGGGGCTCTTTTGGTTGTTGATGCAAGCCAAGGGGTTGAGGCACAAACGGTCGCTAATTGCTATACCGCTACCGAACTTGGTGTTGAAGTGATTCCTATTTTGAACAAAATTGATTTACCCTCGGCAGATCCTGAGTCGGCTAAAAAAGAAATCGAAGACGTGATTGGAATTGACGCAACCGACGCAGTATGTTGTTCGGCTAAGACAGGTTTGGGCGTGGCCGATGTCATCGAAGAAATGATTCGTCGAGTGCCACCACCCAAAGGGGATCCGAACGCACCCCTGCAGGCCTTGATTATTGACTCTTGGTTTGATAATTACGTTGGTGTAGTGATGCTAGTTCGCGTGATGAACGGCACGCTTCGACCCAAAGATAAGATTCTCTTGATGGCTAACGGTTCAACTCATTTGGTTGAGCAAATTGGTGTATTTACCCCAAAATCATTAACACGCGAGCAGTTGAGTGCTGGTCAGGTGGGCTTCATCATTTCTGGAATTAAAGAATTAAAAGCTGCCAAAGTGGGCGATACGGTTACGCATGCAACTGGTCAACAAGGCAGAGTAATGGCAACAGCTCCATTGCCCGGTTTTAAAGAAGTGAAGCCTCAGGTGTTTGCAGGTTTATATCCGGTTGAGGCTAATCAATACGATGCTTTACGCGACTCCTTGGAAAAATTAAAACTAAATGATGCATCGTTGATGTATGACCCTGAGGTATCGCAGGCGCTCGGTTTTGGTTTTCGATGTGGCTTTTTAGGTTTGCTACACATGGAGATTGTGCAAGAGCGCTTAGAGCGCCAATTTGATATGGATTTAATTACGACTGCACCGACAGTCGTATATCAGGTACAACAACGTGATGGCACATTCGTGATTGTCGATAACCCCTCAAAAATGCCGGATCCTAGCAAGATTGAGACTATCTTAGAACCGATTGTGACCGTCAATTTGTATATGCCTCAGGAGTATGTTGGCGCAGTCATTACCTTATGTACCGGTAAACGTGGCATCCAAACCAATATGACTTACTTAGGCCGTCAAGTTCAACTTACCTATGAATTGCCTATGGCCGAAATCGTGATGGATTTTTTCGATCGCTTGAAGTCGATTTCGCGGGGTTATGCTTCCATGGATTATGAATTTAAAGAATATCGCCCAGCCGATGTAGTCAAGGTTGATATTTTGATTAATGGTGATCGGGTGGATGCTTTATCCGTGATTGTGCATCGAAGCAATAGCCAATACCGTGGCCGCGAAGTGGTAGCTAAAATGCGCGGTATTATTCCGCGGCAAATGTTTGATGTTGCAATTCAAGCGGCAATTGGAAGCAATATTATTGCGCGCGAAAATGTGAAGGCTTTACGTAAAAATGTCTTAGCAAAATGCTATGGTGGTGATATCAGTCGCAAACGTAAATTACTTGAGAAACAAAAAGAAGGTAAGAAGCGGATGAAACAGGTTGGAAACGTTGAAATTCCCCAAGAGGCTTTTTTGGCCATATTACAGGTTGAAGATAAATGAACTTTGCATTAATTCTCTTAATATTAGTGCTGGGCACTGGATTTGCTTGGGCGCTGGATCGCTTTTATTTGGCACCGCAACGGCGTGCAAAAGGGGTTGAACAGACGCCAATTTGGCTTGAATATACCGCAGGATTTTTTCCGGTAATTTGCGCCGTTTTTCTTTTGCGTTCTTTTATTATCGAACCTTTTAAGATTCCTTCGGGGTCAATGATCCCCACCTTACATATTGGCGATTTTATTATTGTCAATAAGTTTACTTATGGAATTCGTCTCCCCGTAATCAATAAGAAGGTGATTGATTTAAATACACCTCAACGGGGCGATGTGATTGTGTTTCGTTATCCTAAAGATGAATCAGTTGACTATATTAAGCGTGTGATTGCTATTCCTGGCGATGAAATTATCTATTTGGATAAGCGCCTCACCATTAATGGCAAGGCGCTTGATTATCAGGGTGGAGAAAATTATTTAGACCCTGAAAATATGCGTTATGCTAAATTTTTCAAAGAAATTTTTCCAAAAGAATTGGGCGGTAATAAGCACTCGATCTTAAATGATCCAGACCGCTCTAGTAATGTTTTTTTACCAGAGCGTTTTCCAGGAATAGAGTTTTGTAATTATCAGCTTGGCTTGAATTGCAAGGTACCGCCTGGGCATTATTTTGTGATGGGCGATAACCGCGATAACAGTCTTGATTCCCGTTACTGGGGTTTTGTGCCCGATCAAAATTTAGTCGGTCGAGCTTTTTTCGTCTGGCTTAACTTAAGCGCGCTTAATCGCATTGGAAGTTTTGAGTAATACATGAACGCGCGCTCAGTGATTGACGTTGCTCCTTTGCAAGAGCGCCTGGGTTATGTATTTAAAAAACCAGAGTTATTAAATCAGGCTCTTACTCATCGCAGTCATAGCAAGAAAAACAACGAGCGACTTGAATTCTTGGGCGACTCTGTCTTGAATTGCGTGGTTGCAGAAATGCTATATGAGCGCTATACCGATTTGGATGAAGGTGATTTATCTAGGGTGAGAGCGAATTTGGTAAAACAGCAAGCTCTTTACGAAATTGCACAGTCTCTATTGCTTTCTGATTATTTACGTCTCGGCGAGGGCGAGTTAAAGAGTGGTGGTTTTAGGCGACCTTCCATTTTGGCGGATACCTTAGAGGCGATTGCAGGAGCTATTTTTATTGATGGCGGATTTGATGCAGCGAAGGCCAGTTTGCGTAAGTTATATTCGAGCATTTTGGCTAATGTGGACCCTAAAACCTTAGGTAAAGATGATAAAACCTTGTTGCAAGAATTTTTACAAGGATATCAATTGCCTTTGCC
>JAEMSI010000015.1:34829-40426 GCA_016462905.1 Polynucleobacter sp.
GATGTTTAAATGTGGCACGATTGCCTTGATTGGACGTCCCAATATGGGCAAGTCAACGCTACTCAATGCCTTGGTTGGGCAAAAAATTAGCATTACTTCGCGTAAGGCTCAAACCACGCGGTATCGAATCGCCGGTATTCAAACTAACCAGAATGCCCAATTTATTTTTATCGATACGCCTGGTTTCCAAACTCGCATTATGAATGGCTTAAATCAAGCTTTAAATCGGACAGTGACCAGTACTTTGAACGATGTTGATGTCATTTGTTTTGTAGTGGAGACTGGATACTTTGGCGCTGATGATTTAAAGGTATTACGTCTGCTACCAAAAGATAAGCCAGTATTGTTAATTGCCAATAAATTGGATGTCTTTGCTAGTCGATTCGAGGACCATCAACAACGAGATCAGGCGTTGTTTGAATTTATGGCGCAAATGGCTCAATCATGGCCAACCTTGGCTCAGGAAACAAAAGGATTTGAGGGAGATTCCTCGCAATATCAGAGCGCTGAATTTTCTGAGGTTATACCGATGAGCGCAAAAAATAAAGACGATGTTCAGGGTTTGTATGCCATTTTGGAAGGGTATCTTCCCGAAGGGGAACCTCTTTATGCTTCCGATGCCTTAACCGATCGTAGCGAGCGTTTTATGGCGGCTGAAATCTTGCGTGAGAAGGTATTTCGTTTTACTGGTGACGAATTACCCTACGCCAGTTCGGTTGTAATCGATCAATTTAAAATGGATGGTCGTATGCGTCGGATTGCGGCGACGATTCTAGTAGATCGAGAAAATCATAAGGCGATGATTATTGGCGAAAAGGGAGAGAGACTTAAAAAAATATCGACCGATGCGCGCTTGGATATGGAAAAGTTATTTGACGGCAAAGTATTTTTAGAGACATGGGTTAAGGTGAAAAGAGGTTGGGCTGATGATCAAGCCGAGTTAAGGTCTCAAGGAATAGAGTAAATGGCTGGAGTTCGAATTATTGACGAGCCAGGGTTTGTTTTACATAGCATTCCCTATAAAGAAACTAGTTTAATTATTGATGTATTTACTCGCACCCATGGTCGTATGGCCTTAGTTGCGAAGGGCGCCAAAAGACCGCATTCGGCTTTGCGACCCGTGATTCAACGTTTTCAGCCTTTATTAATTTCGTGGAGTGGAAAGTCTGAGTTACGGACATTGACTAAATCCGATTGGGTGGGTGGCGCTCCTTCATTAGTCGGCGACGCGCTACTTTGCGGATTTTATTTAAACGAACTATTGGTTAAGTTTTTAGCTCGCGAAGATGCCTATGAATTACTGTATGACCGTTATGCGGAAACGATTGATTTGTTAGCCAATAATACGGCTTCGATAAATGATCATTTGGAACAAACATTAAGGCGTTTTGAGTTATGTCTTTTGCGGGAAACCGGCTATGCTGCTGCCTTAGATCGGTGTGTCGAAACCAAGCTCGCCCCAGAGTTAAAAGGGAAGTATGTGTATCAGCCGGAACGGGGGATTCGGCCTTGGCAGCCAGATGATCCAAGCCATTGGCCTATTTTATCGGGCGATGCTTTATTAGCAATGGCGCAAGAAGACTTTACTGAAACTCAAACTCTGAATGAAAGTAAGCAGTTAATGCGTTTTTTATTGGGAGTTTATTTGCAAGACCAGCAGTTGACTACCCGTCAAATCTTAATTGATTTAAAGAAAATCTAGGCTAGTATATTTATTGTGCAGAATTCACTTATTCAACTGGGTATTAATATTGATCATGTTGCAACTTTGCGAAATGCAAGGGGCACGACATACCCCGACCCTATTAAGGCGGCAAGATTAGCCGAAGAGGCTGGTGCTGATTTAATTACCTTGCATTTACGAGAAGATCGCCGGCATATTCGTGACGCTGATTTAGTGGCTTTGCGACCCTTAATTCAAACGCGTATGAATTTGGAGTGCGCATTAACACCTGAAATGATTGCGATTGCCTGTCGGGTCAAGCCGCAAGACGTATGCTTGGTTCCAGAGCGTCGCGAAGAGGTGACCACGGAAGGCGGTTTGGATGTGATTGGAAAATTTTCAGCAGTCCAAGAGGCTGTAGAAATACTATCTTCTGCAGGTATTCGCGTCTCTTTATTTATTGATCCTGAGGTGCAGCAAATTGAGGCCGCTAAAAAATCAGGCGCCCCAGTGATTGAATTGCATACTGGACGATATGCCAATACATCAGGGCCAACGCAGATTCAAGAGTTACAGCGAATTCACTTAGCGGCTCAATTTGGAAGTGAGCATCTTTTGCGCGTCAATGCTGGACATGGTTTAAATGAATTGAATGTGAGTCCGATTGCAGAAATAATGGAGATTTCAGAATTAAATATTGGCCATGCGATTGTGGCGGAGGCTGTATTTAAGGGTTGGCAACAAGCTATTCGGGATATGAAATTGATGATGCAAGTAGCCCGTCAAAAAGCGCTCAATTCCGAGGGAGCCATAAAATGATTGTGGGGATTGGGACTGATTTATTACATTTAGATCGCTTGGAGGGGGCTTATCAACGAACCAAAGGTCGATTAGCTGAGCGTGTTTTAGGCGCCGAAGAATTGCTTATTTTTAAGGAACGTTTAGTGCGAAATCATCAACGGGGAATCGCTTATTTAGCCACTCGCTTTGCCGCCAAAGAAGCTTTTTCTAAAGCGATTGGATTGGGGATGCGTATGCCCATGACATGGCGTTCTTTGCAAACACTCAACGAGGCTAGCGGTAAACCAGTGATGCGATATTCCGGCGCACTTGCGCAATTTATGAAGGAAAAGCAATGGCAAGCTCAGGTTAGCGTCAGTGATGAGCGCGATATTGTTTTAGCTTTTGTGATTGTGAGTAATGGTTTTTCTGAAGATAAGGATATTTCTTTAAAAGAATGGGTTAGTAGTAATCCAGAGCGCTACGCGGGTTAAGTAGGAATTAAATTCAATTGGATTAATGAGTAAAAATGAAGCCTACTAAAGCATTGGGACCGGTGATATTAGATGTTGAGGCCCTCGAATTAAATGCTTCTGATCGACGCCGCATTTTGCATCCATTGACGGGTGGGGTGATTTTATTTGGCCGAAATTTTAAAAGTCGCCAACAACTCGTTTGCTTAACTGCTGAAATTAAATCTTTACGCCCTGAGCTTTTGATTTGCATTGATCATGAGGGTGGTCGCGTGCAGCGCTGTAAGCAAGATGGTTTTACGCATTTACCGGCAATGCAGCGGATTGGTGATGTATGGACTAAGGGTAAAAAACCAGGCGATAGCCAATATGCCATTGAAGCCATGAAGGTCGCGACGGCTTGTGGTTATATATTGGCCTCAGAGCTAAGGGCTTGCGGAGTCGATATGAGTTTTACTCCCGTACTCGATTTGAATTTTAATCACAGCAGTGTCATCGGAGACCGCTCTTTTGGTCGCGACCCACAGATTGTATTTATGCTTGCCAAAAATCTAAACCAAGGTTTACGTTTAGCGGATATGGCCAATTGCGGTAAGCATTTTCCTGGGCACGGTTGGGCGGCGGCTGATTCACATATTGCGATACCGATCGATGAGCGTAGCCTAGACAAAATCATGCAAGACGATGTGAAGCCCTATGAGTGGCTTGATTTGTCTCTGGCGTCGGTCATGCCTGCGCATGTGATTTACCCTAAAGTAGATCGATTACCAGCTGGTTTTTCATCGCTTTGGTTGAAAACCATATTACGCCAGCAATTAGGATTTAATGGTGTGATATTTAGCGATGATTTGTCCATGGAGGGTGCTAGCGTAGCGGGTAATGTAGTGGAAGGTGCTCACCTCGCTTTGTCGGCGGGTTGTGATGCAGTATTAATTTGTAATCGCCCAGATTTGGCCGATCAATTGCTTGATCGTTTAAAAGTGAGTAATAAAAAAGCCGCTGAATCAAGTCAGCGGCTTTTGAAGTTATTGCCTAGAGCAAAATTTATTGATTGGAATGAGTTACAGCACGAAACTGAATATGTAGCAGCTAAAAAATTACTCAGAAAGCATCAATTGATTCAATAATTTTTTAGTTAGCGCGGCTACGATATTCGCCTGTGCGAGTATCAATTTCAATTTTGTCGCCCGTATCACAGAACAAGGGCACCTGTAGTTCAAAGCCAGTTGCAATGCGAGCCGTTTTCAAAACCTTGCCTGAGCTAGTGTCGCCTTTAACAGCAGGTTCGGTGTACGTAATTTCGCGGACTAATGAGTTGGGCAATTCAACCGAGAGGGCTTTACCTTCGTAAAACACGACTTCGACAGGCATGCCTTCTTCCAGATAATTGAGAGCTTCACCCATAAATTCTTTTTCTACTTCGTACTGATTATATTCAGAGTCCATGAAGGTATACATCGGGTCCGAAAAATACGAGTAGGTACATTCTTTCTTCTCAAGAATCACAATATCAAATTTATCGTCGGCTTTATAAATACCTTCGTTGGGGGCGCCCGTTAATAAATTTTTATATTTCATTTTGACTACTGCCGAATTTCGACCAGAGCGACTGTATTCATGTTTTTGTACTACCATGGCATCGCCACCGATCATGATGACATTACCGACGCGTAGTTCTTGAGCTATTTTCATAAAAGGTATTCCTAAAACCAGGTTAATGATGACAAAATAAGGCCTCAATCAAGAGGCGCGCTACAAAGCCCATTATTTTAACCTTTAGAGAGGTTTTATTTCACAAAGTTTAATAGCCTAGTGCTTAAACCACCATCGGCTTGGCTTAATCTAAGGGTTTTATTCCAAGCGTGCGCATGTTTTTGCCATTCCCCTAGGTATGTCCACCAACGACTTGGGGGGTCCCAGCGCATTGCCTGGCGGAAGATACCGCTCAATTTAGGATCTGCATTTTTTAAATATAAGTCTAAAAATGCATCTAATTTAATTTCGTGCACCTGATCGCTTTGTGGATAAATATTCCATATAAATGGTTTTGCCGCTAACTGAGCACGAACAAATGAATCTTCCCCACGAACAATATTGAAATCGGAGTTTCTTAATAACCAATCAAAATCATCTTGCGGCAAAAATGGCAGCGAAATTAAATTGAGATTTGCCCATTTACTATTTTGCAGACTCAATAATTCAGCATTACCAAAAGCAAGCAAAATATCCATTGGTAATTGGATGGCATTTAGATGATGAAGCCATTCTGTTAGGGGTGCGCCTGGATAGCAAAAAATACTAATACGTTGAGCGTGCGGATTTAATTGTGACCAAATTGAGCTAAGGCTTGGCGGAGGGGATGGAGTTGTGGATGATAATTCTGGTAAGGGATCAACCAGAAGCCCGCCCGTATTTTCTTGAAATCCTGGAAAAAAGAAATACTTTGTTAAGCCATTATTTTGTGGAGAGGGTTTTGCATGAAAATCACCCACCCAAGCTTCTGCACTTAAATATTCTAGGTTGATCAAAAGCGGCTTTATGGGGTTGATTAATAGCCCTGTGATATACCGAGTAGGCAGTTCACAAGCAAATGCTTCGATCACTACATCAGGACTTTCAAGCGGATGACGAGCATTGCTATAGCTGTCTTCCCAAGGCAGCACTTGAATTTCTGAAGTGGG
>JAEMSI010000062.1 GCA_016462905.1 Polynucleobacter sp.
ATGTTGGACGAGTTGCCTGGTCAATATTTAAAAAAAGGGAAGGACCCGCTCGCTAATTTCAGAACTCTTTTTAACAGCGCTGACATCACTATTGGGAATCTAGAGTGTGTTATCGGAATAGATGGAAAGAGAGAGGATAAACCATTTACTTTTCAAGCGCACCCTCGAGTTATTCCATTTTTGAAAAAAAACTTTACTGCCATTTCTTTGGCTAATAACCACACAGTGGATTTCGGAGATAAAACCTTCGCAAAAATGTTGGGGATGTTAGAGAAAAATAAAGTTTCTTTCTTTGGAGGGGGTAAAAATTTAAGAGCGGCACATGAGCCTTTAATCATTGAAAAAAAAGAAAAGCGAATAGCTATCTTAGGCTACGATTTATTCTTACCTCGAAGTTTTGAAGCGTTGCCAGACAGGCCTGGAGTTGCATGGGGTGAAGATGATTTTATCGTGGCTGGTATCAAACGAGCCAAAGAATTTTATAAAGCTGACTTTGTCATTGTGTTTCCTCATTGGGGATGGGAGCATGAAAAAATAGCATCTAAAGAGCAGCAAAGAGTTGCTCATTTGATGATCGACAGCGGCGCAGACATCGTAGTGGGTGGGCATCCGCATGTAACGCAAAACATTGAAACTTACAAAAATAAATATATTTTTTATAGCCTTGGGAATTTTATTTTTAACGGCTTTGAGGGAATAGATGCAACTACCGGCTGGGCTCTTGAATTAGACTTAAATCAGAACTTATCTGTGAAATGGCAGTTGCACGAAGCAAAATTAAATAGCATTGGTATTCCTAAAAACAATGGCGTGATCTTGACAAGTCCAAAATAAAATCTAGATGACTAACGCACACACGAGGATTGTTTACTTAATCAAATCTTTTGGATCATCTGCCGCACTCAGTGGTTTAAATTTGGGCGGTGTAGAGCTAAATACTGCTGAGCGAGCAGCGCGTCGAATATTAGCCACTAGCCCCTATCGTGAGTCTGCTTGCAATATTTTGATGCAAATTCTTGAGATTCAAGGCAACAAAGCGGAGGCATTGATTGCATTTGAAAAAATAAGAGCATTATTAAAAAAAGAACTCGGAGTTTCGCTTGGAAGTCTATTATTGGAAGCACACAAGAAACTGCTGCAGAAATAAGCTCAATTACTTCATGTATTGAAAACTTTTGAATAAATTTTGAGGTCTTCAAGGATGTCCTTTTAAAGGACAAACTATGCGAACAAATCACCGCTTCAGCTTTGCTTTCAGAACTGGCTTCGTACTTATCACTTAACGTGGTCATCAAGTGTCGTTTTACACGACAACTATGTGTCACGGTCACCTTACAGTCTCGATGTCAATTTGTAATTTCTAAAGTTGAAGCGAGGGTCTGGCCTTATATCTAATCTGATTTACGGGCGTCAACTTGATAGACATCAGGCTGTGTATCTGCGGCTTCTTGTCTTGTTTCTCAGAAGTGAAAAGTTTTAATTTCCAATCATGGAAATCAATCCTACTCTTTAAACTACAAATCGAGGTTTCATCATGGATCAATTTCAAACTTTAAGTTATCTCCAAATGGCACTCAATACAAATGCCATTTTTACTGTTGCAACATTTTTCATTCTTTGGGTCGCGTTTCGTTTCGCTGGAAAAATGCGCGAAGGCGAGTCAACCATGTTAGGCCGAGTATTAACAACAGTTTTTGGACTCATGATCATATGGACTGGACTCCTTGTTGGAGCAAGTCGAAATCTGTCATTTAATTCTGCTGCTAATGGCTTGAAAGCAATCAAGGCATCGGGACAGACTCTGAGTGCGCAAGCGGAGGCTTTCTTAACTATTCCCCAAGTTTCTTCTGCAACTACCACCGCGCAATTCAGCCTATTTAGTGATATGTTGAACGTCATCTTTTGGCTGGTAGTGACGGTCATGCTTTTATCTGTAATTTGGATGCCTGTGCCAGCCAAGAAGTCCAGTTAATTTTTGAAATATTCATTTCTGAAGGAGTAATATGACAACGTCTTATTAAAGAACTGCCACTGAACAGGCGGGTGAGCAATTTCGAATGAGTCAATACATGTATGCTATTTTCATACCTGCCATGTTGGCCATCATTATTTTTGGTGACATTTCAATGGCAAAAGCGTCCGTCAAATTGATGGTGGCTTCGGTATCTATCTTTGGTTCTATGACAATCTATTTGGTTGTCTCAAGCGCCATGCGCCAAATAGAAGCGTCGCTGAAGGACCTCACACCCGAGGAGCAAAAATTTGAATCTGTCCAACTTGAAATGAAAGAGCCCTGGGCCACTTACCAAATTTATGCTGCGATAGCAACTGGCTTGCCGCTGATTGCCATATTGATGGCCATTTACGCATAAGTCTGGCTCAATCCTTGAAGAGCAAAGTCGCAGACTGCGACTTTGTTCAACCGGGAATATTTACTGAGCAAACCTAGGCTTAGATTGTTAGAATTTTTGAATAAAGTTTGGAGCCTTCAAGGATTTAGGGGGCTGGGGTGGATTGAAATTTCTTCGCTAATTAGCAATTCCGTATAAAAAAAGCCACACTAAGTTTTTTTAGCATGGGGATGGTGCCACTGGGCTTCCAGAGCATGGCGTGTTGCTGTTGCAATTCAACAAAGAATACCTTCTTCAGTTAAAGTGATTGATGAATCTATTAGCAATAAATTTAAGGGAGGCAATACTATGACGTCCGCCATTACGCCCCATGTTTCGCAGCATGTTTTGTTAAACCCTTTGGCATCGCGTTTGGTCGATGTGGACTCACTGCCGTGGCAGACCACTCGGTTTGAAGGAATTGTTTACAAGCCCTTAATTTTTGATCGTGCCAGTGGGTTGGCAACCTCGTTGATGCGGATGGAGCCTGGGTCTGAATTGCCTGATCATCAGCATGTGCTTATTGAGCAAACTTGGGTGATTGAAGGACACCTGGTGGACAAGACGGGCCCAGACGAAGGCATTGAGTGCAAAGCAGGTCAATTCATCTGGCGACCTGCTGGTAGCCGTCACAGCGCATGGTCACCCAATGGCGGATTATTCCTTGCCATGTTTCAAATACCTAATAAGTTTTTTTCTCCTGATGGCCAAGTGACCGACATGGCAGGTGAAGATTGGGCTTCCATTTGGGGTGATTTTTGATGAATTATTTGGCAGTCAGTTAGTCCACATTACTGCACAAATCACATTTGAATGTTTGGTTTTAGTGCGAGCTTCGAGCTACCGGCTTGACGAGGTTCTCAAGTGTCGTTTTCAAATATCGTTTCTAACAACGCATTTGAGCGCAAGGCTAGTATCTAATTGACATATAAGTGAATTGGTTTGAACCCTTGGAGTTCAAAACGCA
>JAEMSI010000003.1:0-1428 GCA_016462905.1 Polynucleobacter sp.
GCTCACCCCCTGAGCCTCTCCCTTGCTAAGGTGTACCCATCACCCCATTCCCAAGGAGAGCCGCATGATCAATAACCAAGCCCTAGAAGTTATCCTCGATACTCGTAAATCCGTCTTGGCAGCCCATACGGGCAAAACCCTCGATATCCTCTTGCGCTTGCGAGCCCGCTCTGAAAATACCGAACCTGTACGAACTCCTCTGGCCCTAGCTTTGGTGATTGATCGGTCGGGCTCGATGACAGGGCGTAAATTGCGCGAAGCCAAACGCTGTGTCTTAGATCTAGTCAAGCGCTTACACGACGACGATTGCTTCTCAGTGACGGCTTATGACCAAGTCCCACAAGAAATCATGAGTCTGGTACGGGTTAGGGAAGCGCGACCTTTGTTGCAACAAGCGCTCAGCGAAATCGAAGCAGGGGGCTCAACCGCACTCTTTGATGGCTGGTTGATGGGCGCTAAGAGTTTGGAAGACCAAGATCTACTCGAAATAAACCCGCTGACTCAAAACGCCCTCAAACGCGTGATTTTGCTCACCGACGGGCAGGCCAATGTGGGTCTAATGGCAATCGAGCCGATTTGCGAGCAAGTGAAGGAATACGCCAAGCGCGGAATTAGCACGACAACGGTAGGCTTTGGAATCGACTTTAATGAAGAACTCTTAACCGCCATGGCCAACTCGGGGCAAGGCAATGCATGGTATGGCGAGCGCGTTGAAGACCTAGCCGAATCGTTTGATGCCGAGATGAGTTACTTAAGTAATGTGCTCTGGAAAGACGTGCGCGTGGCACTAGTAACCCCCTTATCGAACGCCTTAGAGGAAGTGAAGGTGCGCAACGATTACGCACAAACCGGTCGACGCGAGTGGAGCCTTCCAGCGATTGCGGCTAACTCCGAAGTGTGGATGGCGATCTCGCTGGAGATGAACCGTGTGATCCAAATGCAAACCACCGATACCGTTCTTACCTGCCAAATTCGGGCTAAGAATAAAGACGGGCTAGAGCACGAGTTCTCGATTAGCCTACCGAAACTACCTGTTGTTGAGATGGCCGAGTACCGCGCTGCCCCAGAAAACGAATTGGTTGCACGGCGCTTTAATGAAGTTGAATCGGCCGATATTCAGCGCCAAGCCAGAGCGTATGTACAAGATCGTAATTGGACTGCAGTGGAGCGTCTGATTAACCAACTCCAAGAGCGTGCCACCGATAACCCTTGGCTCATGGAAACCGTGAGTTACCTGCGCAAACTCTTAGAGCAGCGCGATCACGTGATGATGGGAAAAGAATTGGCCTATGCCTCACAGAGTCTGCGCAATCGAGCATCATCACTCAGCGAAACCGCCTTCTACTCCGCGTCGCAAGAGAGCTTTAAACCCGCTTACTTAAGGCGAAAAGTGGTGAAGGGTAGAAACAGCGAGTCGCAGAGTTAAGC
>JAEMSI010000003.1:1528-34344 GCA_016462905.1 Polynucleobacter sp.
CTTACGCTGAAGGCTTTGATTAAACGCGGAGACCCGAGATGCTATCAATTGAATACACCCATAAACGTGCACGCTTGTTTCGGATTGAGTTGAACTTCGCAGTCCTACTAGTCTTGATTGGCATTTACATGGTTTGGAAAATACTCACAACCCTAATCCCGTTTCTATAGATTACTAGTAGATCAAGCTTGTAGTTTAGGCTTGCACTTCTAAATTACCACTTGCCCGAGTGCTGCACGAATAGACAAACCCTGCGGCTTTCGATTTCGCATCGATAGTACATTCACTATCGATCTTTACCTCACCAGCGCATTTCATTTCGCATTCGCCGCAACTGCCTACACGACAGCTGTAATCGATTTGAATACCGTGTGCTTCTGCTAACTCGAGCAGAGTGATATTTTCATCGGTCTGTACCGTGATTCCAGAACGCACAAACTTAATTTCATGGGTTGGTCCACTCAGCTCCAAGGCTTTGGTGAGACCACCAGAACCGTGTGCGACGCGACCCGAATCGAAACTTTCGGTATGCAGTCGCGAAAGATCGAATTCTAATTCTTGCAGAGTTTGTCGCACCGCCTCAAAAAAAGGTTTGGGACCACAGATAAAGACATCGCGTTCATCGAGATCGGGGGCAAATTTGCGCAGCATATCGGGGCCAACTCGGCCACGCAGTCCATCCCATGCGTTGGGGTCAGGTAAATCGGCTGTGAGTGTGACTGCAACATGAAAACGTTGACTGCGGCTAGCGAGGTGTTCAAGTTCCTTGCGAAAGATGATGTCCTCGGGTGATTTGAAGGAGGCCAACAATTTGACATGAACATCAGCGCTGGTGTCGCTAATCCATCGGCTCATGGAAAGGATCGGGGTGATACCACTGCCTGCTCCGATGAATAGCATCTTGCTACTGGGGTATTCAAAGCAACTGAATTTTCCAGAAGGACCTTTAATTGTCAGACGTTGTCCTAGTTTGACTTGATCACAAAACCAATTTGAGACCAAGCCACCAGGGACGCGCTTAATCGTCACATCGAGCAGATGAGGTCGCGATGGGCTTGATGACATGCTATAGGAGCGTTTAACCTGCTTGCCATCAATCTCGAGAATAAACGTTATAAATTGACCAGGACGATAGGAAAAGAGTAGGGGCTCTTCGCCTGCGAAACGAAAGGTTTTGGTATCGGGGGTTTCATCGAGGATATCGACCACCTTAACGATGGTTTGCCCCTCGCTCCAGAGGCTGATTGTCGAGCGGTTGTCAATTAGGTTAGCCAAGACCGGGCTAGCTGGAGGAATCGGCGGTGTGTAGAAGAAGCGCGGAATCTCGGCGATCTCTTCGAGTGCCATGCCCTCGAGTGTTTCGGGTTTGGTCGCCTCGCTTAATACGAACTCGAGTCGATAGCCTGGTAGATCGATAAACGCTCCGTTCCATAAAGGAATTGGCGCTTGCGTGCCTACTTTTTTGCGATCGAGTAAGACGCCAACCTCATCATCGAGCGAGCGCATATAAAGCTTGCCACCCGACTTAACTAGGGCCAGATGGTACATGCCCATTTTGTTCGATTCGAGTTGCAAATCGGTATTGGGGTGTCGTCCCACCAAAGTTTCGGTATTGAGTCGATCTAGGGCAATTTCATGAATTGCTAAACCGTTTTGCATGACGATGATTTTGTCGCAGGGATCACGATCGAGTGGCACACCTGCAAAGAGGCATTTCATCCAGTACTCGGCCTGTATTTTGGCAGAAATAGTTTGCGGCTCAGTGAGATCTTGCTTGCGCCGCTTTCGGCTAGACTTAGCGTGGCGCTCAGGAAAAAAAGTTTCTCCCCAAAACTTATTCTCCTCAATGATAGAGTGGTCTAAGGGATTTGTTTCCATAATCAATCTAGATTGGGTCTGATGAGTTAGAGACCTAAGACATCGTCACGCGAACTTTCTAAAACCGCCAACATGCCTTCTCGTTCTTTTTCGGAGATGCTTAATTCTTGTAGGGTATCGGAAAAGAGTTGCATAACGCGGTCGAAATGCTCTTGCCTTAGCCCTAATTTTTCGACTAAGTGACTATGCGCCAAACGCAAGTCTTGACTACTGGAATGTTCGGGACCACCAAAAGCCATGGTTAGGAATTTTTTCTGTTTGGTGCGCTGGCCCGCCATATCGACATCTGCGAAGAACCGGCCAACGAGCTCATCGGCTTGTACCTTGCGGTAGAAGAGATCAACTGCAATCTCCATCGCGGTATCGCCACCGACTCGGTCGTATAAAGGTAAATCTTGCAGCTGGAAATAATCGCCACCTTTCAGTGCGACGCTATCGGTTCCCCATTCGATCACCTTGTCTGCTTTTGATAACAAAGGAATATGCTTGGAACACTGAATGTAGGCCTCCTCAACTTCGACCATAACCCAGCGCTCGGGCTGCTTCTTACCTTCTTGTTTGATGTCGTCGAGCACACTTTGGGGCAGTTTGTCGGCGAATGTCAGCATTTCATCGTTCTCGATGACGCGTGCTCGTCCGTTAATGTGTAAACCCACGGTATCGCGGGTGAAATCGATAATCAGCATGGCGATGTGCGGGTTCTCGCTGAGATTGCCCGAATTGGCATAGACACCGTTACCGCGCAATTCTGGGTAGAGGACATACTTATTACCCAGCACACGAATGAAGCCAGGTTTGCCAAACTTGGAGGTGTTATCGCATTCGCCATGTCGATCGGCGGTGGCCACAAACATAAATTCTTGACGGCCGATGAATTCGATCATCTTGGGTGCCAGATAATCGAGCATCTGCTTTTCGTAAAAGGTGATCGCCCGCTCTCGGGTATCGTATTTTTCTTGAAGCTTATGTTCGCCGTCCGAGCCTTGTAAAAGGGTGGGCGCCCTCAATTCCTCGGGACTGGTAGTGTCGACCGAACTCTGTTCCATGATCTGCTTTCCACGTATTTTTACAAACGATGTGTAGGGTTGCTATTAATGTAGCACAAGCGAAGGAAGAAATGCTTTGGGAAAAGCAAAAGGGTCTGAAAGCAAAATCGCGATCAAACCCTTTTTGTATTTGGCTCCCCGACCTGGACTCGAACCAGGGACCTGCGGATTAACAGTCCGTCGCTCTACCGACTGAGCTATCAGGGAATAGAACGATATTATAGCCAATAGTACATACTTGTTCTAAATTCAACTTTTCCAATGAAACCCGTTCACCCTAGCAAAATCAACATCGCTAAAGTGCTTAGCATTGCCGGCTCCGATAGCGGCGGTGGGGCGGGTTTGCAAGCCGATATCAAGGTGATTACGTCCTTAGGCGGCTATGCCATGACCGTGGTAACGGCAGTTACGGCACAAAATACCCTCGGTGTGACCCGCATTCAAGATATTGACGTCGAGGTGATTGAAGCGCAACTCGATGCGGTGATCAGTGATATTGGGGTTGATGCGGTCAAAATTGGCATGCTCGCGAGCCCAGCGATTGTGCGAACCGTTGCCAAGGCACTTAGGCGCCATCAAATCCAGCGGATTATTTTGGACCCGGTGTTGCGCGCTACCTCGGGAGCGAGTTTGGGTGGCGACGATACGGCGCAAGCGATTCTGAGTGAATTAGTTCCGATGGCAAGCTTGGTCACACCCAATTTGCACGAGGCCAGTATTTTATTAAAGCGCTCGATTACGCATGCGGATGAATTGGCTCAAGCTGCTAATGATCTTTTGCAATTTGGATCGCAAGCCGTTTTAATTAAGGGTGGTCATTTATTCGATTCTTTGCCCACCAGTGAACTTCATGCTAAGCCCAGAGAAATCGTCGATTATTTAATTTGGCGCGCTCGCAAAGACGATCAGCCTGTGATCTTGCAGCAGGCCTTTGCTCATCCGCGAATTGATACGCTCAACACCCATGGCACGGGGTGTTCTTTAGCTTCAGCCATCGCAACCTACTTTGCCGATGGTCACGATATGAAGCATTCGGTTGCTAAAGGCATTGCCTATGTGACGGCTGGTTTAGAAGCGGGCAGGGATTTGAATATCGGCGCAGGGCCAGGACCCTTGTGGCATATGCATGCTTTTTATCCGACGCATTTGCTCGATGAATCGAGTACGCGGGATAAAACGTAGTTTAGATTCTCGGTTTAACTCTGCAATAATTTTTTTAGACGCTGGACTGCTGCTTCGGGATTCGGGTCGGCGATGATCGCACGCACGACTGCGACCGAGCCAACACCACTTTTCATGACTGCTGGAATGCTCTCTTCACTGATGCCACCAATTGCCACAAGCGGATAGTGACTCATTAATTTGGCGTATTGGTAGAGCCGACCTAAGCCTTGCGGCGCCGTCGGCATTTGCTTTAAATTGGTCGGAAAAATAGCGCCCATGGCGATATAACTGGGACAGAAGCGATCGGCATGCACCATCTCGGCATAACCGTGTGTGCTAATGCCTAAACGTAAACCCGCTTCACGAATTAAATCTAAATTAGCATCGGCCAAATCGTCTTGACCGAGATGCACACCATAAGCGCCATGATCGATCGCCAATTGCCAATAGTCATTAATGAACAATCGGGATTGACTGCCTTTGACAGCGGCAATCGATTCTTTAATTTGTTTTTCAATCGCTTTCAGATCGGTCGATTTAAAACGCAATTGCAGGGTGGGAACTTCGGCATCGACCATGCGCTTGATCCAATCGGAATCGGGTAAGACCGCATACAAACCCAAACGCTTGGGGCATTCGGCAAAAGCATGTTGATTCATGCTGCGAGCAAAAGGGACCAGATCAAAATCTTCGGGGCGAATCGGCCACGCTTTAGGATCAAAGTCGCCTTGATGTTTGACCATGCGCGACCAGGCTTTGCCCAATATGCGCGCATCAGCCTCAATAAAACCCATTTCAATCGCAGCGAGCGCACCAGCGAGTTCGTAATGATCGCTGGCGTGTTCGGTATCGATCACCGCAGGCGGATTAGAGGGGGAGAACTGAGGTAAGGGGATGTTTAAATCCGCCTTGGCATGCTCAGCGACAATCTGTTGGGCTAGTTCGCGAATTAAGCTCATGAATGATTATGCCCAAATGCCTTGCGATTTATTCTTGATGCCAAAACGGCGTACCGACCAAAGGCGTACTCGCTTGAGCCGATTGCTGAGCTGGCATCGCTCCTGATAAATACGCTTTACGACCCGCGTCCACGGCGTTAGCAAAGGCGTGTGCCATTTGAATGGGATCTTGAGCGAGCGCGACGGCAGTATTAAGGAGCACCGCATCGTAACCCCATTCCATGACGGTGCAGGCGTGCGATGGTAAACCTAAACCCGCATCGACTAATAAAGGCACCTTTAAGCGCTCCCGCAAGAGTTTCATGGCATAGGGGTTGAGTGGCCCTTGACCCGTACCAATAGGCGCAGCCCACGGCATCACAGCTTGACAGCCAACATCAACCAAACGTTGGCACAAAATTAAATCTTCGGTGCAATAGGGCAATACTTTAAAACCTTCACGAATTAATTGTTCAGCAGTTTGCACTAAGCGTTGAGTATCGGGTTGCAGGGTGTAATCGTCACCAATCAGTTCGAGTTTGATCCAATCGGTTGCAAATACTTCACGCGCCATTTGCGCAGTCACAATCACTTCTTTAGGACTATGACAACCTGCTGTGTTGGGCAATACCGGCACCGCCATTTTTTTCAGTAAATCCCAAAAGCCACTATTGGCTTCGGTTGCCGCTGAACCTTGACGACGTAAGCTCGCAGTAATCATCGCTGGCTTGGCCATTTGAATGGCGTTTTCGAGTACTTGCGGTGATGGATAACGCGAAGTGCCAAGCAGCAAGCGACTTTCAAATACGTCGCCATACAAGATCAAGGGATCTTGGGTTTGCAAAGGTAAGGGTGCGGTCATGATTTGTTGATGGGGTTTAGCGTTTATCCACCCGTGACCGGTGAAATCACTTCGATTTCATCATTCTCTTTGAGGATCAGGGTGTCGTGTTCATTTTTAGGAACAAAGTTCCAGTTGACTGCGACTGCAAAGGGTGGCGTTGCTTCAATCGCCTCGAGTAGTTCGGTGAGGCTGGTATCGGCATTCAGATCGCGGGGGATTTGATTGACTATGACACGCATACAGTTTTCTTAATATTTTGATTGGGGTGTGTATTTAAATGTGCATTGGGATTTTGGATTGGCACTGAAAAACGCTCTGCTAATAAACTGCGCTCGTGATCGATCAGTTCTAAAACCAGATCGAGCATCGCAGGTGCAATTAAAAAGCCGTGACGGTATAAACCATTAATCATCATCTGCTTGGGTTTAGGAATTTGGATTTCAGGCAAATTGTTTTTGAGGGTGGGCCGACATTGCGTTGATTCTTCGATGATGCGCGCTTCAGCAAAGCCACTGTGCACCGAGTAAGCGGCGCTTAATAATTCCATACTCGAGCGAATGCTTATGGGTGAAAAATCCTCTGATTCGATTTCAGTCGCACCAATCACATAAAGATGATTTTGTTTGGGTGCAATATAAATTGGATACCGCGGATGAATTAAACGCGTGGGGCGTTTGAGATTGACTTCAGGAGCGTAGACCCGAATCACTTCGCCGCGCACGCCGCGCAAGGGGTTAGCAGGGTTGGCAATTTGCCAATCGGCTTTAGCGCCCAGACCGCGGCAATCGAAGACCCAGTCGTACCCTTTGTTTTCTAGATCGCTGGGGTTGACGGCGTGATTCCAATGCAATTGCACCGCGGGTTGCTCGAGATTTTTTAAAAGCGCGTCTAAAAGTTGGCGATTATCGAGTTGACCTTCGCGCGGTAAATACAAACCGTGTTGAAAGCGTTCGGTAAGGCTTGGTTCTAATTCAGCGAGCGATTTGCTATCGAGATGCCAAGGCAGGGTGAGCTCGGGGTTGGTGCGGCAATTACTTTCTAAGTGCGCTGAAAAGCGTTCGGCTTCTGGCGCATCGAGATGATGCCACACCACTAAGGTGCCGTCTTGTTGAAAAAAGACGGGATCAGTAGAACTGTTTTCAATCCCTTGATTGATAGTTTGAATCAGTTCGCGCCAACGATGAAGTCCATACAAGCCCATGCGCACGACATTTTTTTCCGTAATCGCCGACTCGGCCAAAGGCGCTAGCATCGAAGCGGCCACCCGTGCTGCCGCATGTTCACCAGTGGCACCACCGCGATCAAAAAGATCAACGCTAGCACCGCGTTGTGCCAAAGCGAAGGCGAGGAGGCGGCCCATCAGGCCAGCCCCTACGATCGCGTATTGCGCTGCTTTCATTGCTTACTGATAGATTTCGCTACCGCGCTTACGAAACTCGATGGATTTTTCTTCCATGCCTTTTTTTGCTTCCACTACTTCGATCACTTTGGGATTGCCATCGGCATCGAGTGTGGCAGCGTAATCGCGCACTTCTTGGGTAATCTTCATTGAGCAGAACTTAGGTCCGCACATCGAACAGAAGTGGGCGATCTTGGCGCCTTCAGCGGGCAAGGTGGCGTCGTGGTATTCACGAGCACGCTCGGGATCTAAACCTAAATTAAATTGGTCTTCCCAACGGAATTCAAAACGCGCTTTTGATAAAGCGTTATCGCGCATTTGTGCTCCTGGAAACCCTTTAGCTAGATCGGCACCGTGCGCCGCAATCTTGTACGTGATGATGCCTTCGCGGACATCTTCTTTATCGGGCAGGCCTAAATGCTCTTTGGGTGTGACATAGCACAGCATTGCTGTACCGTACCAACCAATTTGTGCTGCACCTACGCCACTGGTAATGTGGTCGTAACCGGGGGCGATATCGGTAATCAGTGGTCCGAGGGTATAAAAGGGCGCTTCAAGGCAATGCTTCAGTTCTTCGGTCATGTTTTCTTCAATGCGCTGCATGGGGACATGGCCAGGACCTTCGATCATCACTTGCACATCGTGTTCCCATGCTTTAGCAGTGAGTTCACCCAAGGTGTGGAGTTCGCCAAATTGCGCGGCGTCATTTGAATCGGCAATGCAACCTGGGCGTAAACCATCGCCTAAGCTAAACGACACATCGTAGGCTTTCATGATTTCGCAAATCTCATCAAACTTGGTGTAGAGGAAATTTTCTTTGTGATGCGCTAAACACCATTTAGCCATGATCGAGCCACCACGCGAGACGATTCCCGTAATGCGATCGGCGGTTAAGGGTACGTAGCGCAATAACACACCCGCATGAATCGTAAAGTAATCGACGCCTTGTTCGGCTTGCTCGATTAAGGTGTCGCGGAACATTTCCCAAGTGAGGTCTTCGGCAACACCACCGGTTTTATCCAGCGCTTGATAAATCGGCACTGTACCAATTGGCACAGGCGAGTTACGAATAATCCACTCGCGCGTTTCGTGAATGTGTTTGCCAGTTGATAAATCCATAATCGTGTCGGCGCCCCAACGGATCGCCCAAACCATTTTCTCGACTTCTTCGTTAATCGATGAAGTGACTGCCGAGTTACCTAAATTGCCGTTGATCTTGACGCGGAAATTACGACCAATAATCATCGGTTCTAATTCGGGGTGATTAATATTGGCTGGAATAATGGCGCGACCAGCAGCCACTTCCGAGCGCACAAATTCAGGGGTGACATTTTCAGGTAAATTGGCACCAAAACTTTTACCAGGATGTTGCTTGAGGATTTGTTGATAGCGCGGGTCTTGGCGCAGTTTTTCTAAGCCCATCGATTCACGCAGAGCAATGTATTCCATCTCGGGGGTGATGATGCCTTTGCGCGCGTAATGCATTTGGCTCACATTACTACCTGCTTTAGCAACGCGGGGAGGGGCGATATGGCTAAAGCGTAAAGACTGGGTAGCCGCATCTTGCGCGCGGGCTATTCCGTATTCCGAACTGGGGCCAGCTAATTGAATCGTGTCATTGCGTTCGGCAATCCATTGTGAGCGAACCGCAGGCAAACCTTTTTCTAAATTAATCACGACATCGGGATCGCTATACGGACCCGAGGTGTCATAGACCGGAATGGGTGGGTTGGGTTTGAGCTCTTCGCCAACCCGAGTAGGGAGTTGTTCGATCACGCGAATCGGCGCTTGAATATCGGGACGCGATCCTTGTAAATAGGTTTTGGTCGAGGCGGGGTAGGCAAACTTTTGCCCAAAATCGCGTTCTAAACTTTTTAAACTGGGAATTTCTGCTTTAGCAGGTTTACTTTTTTCGCTGACGCTCATATCCATCTCCTCAATTAATTAGATGGACGAAACCGGGTGTCGGTTTGATGGAACTCCCCACGCCAGCATTACCTGGATCGGGTTAGAGGGTTTTTCTCAGCGCCGCCTAGGTTTTAAGACCCAATAGGAGCACCCCTGTTTCATCCTTAACTAGTATTAAACCATGAATAAAGCCCTGATGGTTGAGCATCGGCGGGCCATGGGCGCCCGTGATGAATTCAATGGCTATGGCGCAAAATAAAATCGGCTGTGACCATCGCGGCATCATTCGTGAACTCATCGGCCAAAATTCGTGCCGCCGCTTCGGCAAAATCGATTTCGATAAAGCCACTGACTTCGCCATCGTGATTTTTTGGGACTATATTTTCAGGTAACTGCAGATCAAACATAAAGAGGTTTTCATGATGAAAACCGTGAGGCAGATTGGGGCGTTTAATTAACAGCTTTCCTTGCGGTTGAATGTACTGCGCAATGTGTTCGGGAATACCAGCTTCTTCCCATAGTTCACGAATCGCATTTTGACGGACGGTTTCACCAGCGGTGACACCGCCGGCTGCTAGATTGTCGAGTAAACCCGGATCGATCCCTTTGATTTCGCTGCGGCGCCCCACCCAAATCTTTCCAGAACGGGTATAGCCATTGATGTGAGCGGCGCGACTGCAAAAACCAAAGGTTCGAAAGGCGGCACGCTCAATACGAAAGTATTCGTGATCATCTTTGCCATACCAAGCAAATTCTTCCTTACGCCAAGTGGGAATTAAACCCACTTCGTGTAAATGCTGGGCCAGTTGGCGCAAATCTTGACTTAATTCGTAAGGGGTTTGATTGAGTAATACCAAACGGTCTGAATGAAATTGAATTTGCGGTAGTGGCTTATTTTTTAAATAGGCTTGGATGGGCGAAATAAAATGGTGATGCAAATGCCCAACCACTTCATGATCAAAATAAATTGGCAATAAATCACTGGGAATATGACGCGCCGCATTTTGCAACATCTCCTCTAAAGCAGCTAAGGTCGATGCGCTTAAATGGAATGCGGTGGATTTGCTCATGTTCTTTTTTTTGTCAATGTCAAGGGCTTTTTCTATTTTGCAACATTATTTTTTTATTGAGGGGATGCTTAATTTTTAAGCATCCTAGCTCAGTCTATACGGAATAAATACTTAGCGAACTATTTTTTCACTTATCCACATTCTCTGTGGATAACTCCGAGTTTTCGTCAGCGACGATCACTTCATTAGGGATAGAGGTATGACTTGAAAAAGAATCAGTAAATCAGGCCTAAGTAATTGATTGATGGTCCCCCTGCCAGGAGTCGAACCTGGATCTATCGCTTAGGAGGCGATTGCACTATCCATTGTGCTACAGCGGGATTGGTTTACCAGCCACACAGGGCCCAAGCTTGATTGAGTAAGCCTACTACGACTTCGGGAATAAAGTAAAGCGCAAACACTGTCAACAAAATTAGCAGCGCCACGCAATAGCTTAGGCGGATTTTCCATGAGGCGATGGGCTTGGTGGTGGGTTGATTGAGTGGCATCGATATCGTGTATGCCAGCTTTAGGCTGTAGCGGGGCGTTGTAGGGGTTTTTCTTGGATCGGTAAATTAATCACGCAGGCAAAGACACCAAGGGCAATCGCAATATTCCAAACGATTTGATACGAGCCCGTGAGATCAAATAAATAGCCGCCAAAATAGACCCCACAAAAACTGCCCACCTGATGCGATAAGAATACAAATCCCGATAACATCGTGAGGTATTTGACGCCAAAGATTTGCGCCACAATCGCGTTGGTGAGGGGAATGGTCGATAACCACAATACGCCCATCACTGCGGCAAAAATATAGACGCTGATGGTAGTAATGGGCAGTAATAAGAAAATCGTAATCGCCACCGAGCGGGTGAGATAAATTCCAGACAGTAAGTAGCGCTTGGGAATTTTTTGACCGAGAATACCTGCATAGTAGGTGCCGAGGACATTAAATAATCCAATTAAGGCTAATGCCGTGGTAGCGACATGCGCGCCACCTGCCTCAGGATAGATGCGCGACATATCTTTTAAATAGGGAGCAAGGTGAACCCCAATAAAGACAACCTGAAAACCACAAACAAAATAACCTAAGGTTAAATATAAAAAATTACGGTTTTGAATCGCTTCTTTTAAAGCTTCGGCGATCGATTGATTACCAAATTGATTGCTGCCACCTTGAAAATTTTTCTCCCGCAACATAAAGGCAACCGGCACCATCATCGAAGCAAACAAAGCCAAAATTAAGAGAGCGTCTTGATAACCAAAGCCTAAGAGCAAACCTTGCTCTAAGGGCATCATCAGGAACTGACCAAAGGAGCCAGCCGCTGCCGTAATGCCCATCGCCCAGACGCGTTTTTCAGCACTGACGTTGCGTCCCAGAATGCCGTAGATGGTGCTGTAGGTGGTGGTGGCTAAACCAAAGCCAATCAAAAGACCGCCGGCAATGCCAAATTCGACCTTACTGCTGGTAAGTGCCATGCCCGCTAAGCCAAGGGCATAGGCGAGACCGCCCACCACCATCATCTTAAACGGACCAAAGCGATCGGCTAATGCGCCAGTGATGGGTTGCAAGACCCCCCAGATGAGGTTTTGCAAGGCAATCGCTAGGGCAAAGGTCTCGCGTCCCCAACCATGGGTTGAGGTAATGGGCAAATTAAATAAGCCAAAGCCATGACGAATACCCATCGAAAGGGTGACCATCAGACTGCCAAAGATTAAGACCTGAGCCATCGACAGTGAGTGGTTTTGCCCTTGGGGTGCATTCATAAAGCCTAGTTTAACTGCGACCTCAAAATGAGGGATTTTGTATAAATCGTGACTAGCCCCGCTGACATGACTACAATTTCTCCGCATGGCGCTGAACAAACCTTCTAAAAAATCCGCTCAATACAGTGAATCGTCGATTCAGGTTCTTAAGGGCTTAGAGCCGGTTAAGCAACGCCCTGGGATGTATACCCGAACCGATAATCCCCTGCATATTATTCAGGAGGTTCTCGATAACGCTTCGGATGAGGCCTTGGGTGGTTACGGCAAACAAATTAATGTGACCCTGCATACCGATGGCAGTGTGAGCGTGGAAGACGATGGCCGCGGTATTCCCGTGGGTATGCATCCGCAAGAAAAATTACCCGTGGTTGAAATTGTATTTACGCAATTGCACGCGGGCGGCAAATTTGAAAAGGGCGCAGGTGGTGCATATGCTTTTTCTGGTGGCTTGCACGGCGTGGGTGTTTCCGTTACCAACGCCTTATCCAAACGTCTTGAAGTGAGCGTCTGGCGTGAAGGGCAATTTTCGACCTTAGCGTTTGCGGATGGTTTGGTGATCGAGAAATTAAAAACCAAAGCGGCTGCAAAGGGAGATAAATCGCATGGTACGCGCGTACGCGCTTGGCCTAATCCCAAATACTTTGATAGCCCGACGATTCCGTTAGTTGATTTACAGCGCCTGTTACGTTCTAAAGCGGTTTTATTGCCTGGCGTGAAAGTGACTCTCACGCAAGAAAAAAATGGCGATACCCAAACTTGGCAATACGCTCAGGGCTTACGCGGTTATCTCGATGAAGCGATGGCGCAGGCGGGGCATAGCCCACTGGTGATCCCTGCTTTTGAGGGTGAACATTTTGCGGCAGGTTTAGCTGAAGACGAAGGCTTTGCGGAAGGCGAAGGCGCCTCTTGGGTGGTGGCGTGGACCGAAGAGGGTGCGCCCGTGCGCGAAAGTTATGTGAATTTAATTCCAACCCCCGCAGGCGGTACGCACGAAAGCGGTTTGCGCGAAGGTTTATTTAATGCGGTGAAAAGTTTTGTTGAGATTCATGCCTTACAACCCAAAGGCGTAAAACTGATGCCTGAAGATGTGTTCGCGCGCGCGTCTTTTATTTTGTCGGCTAAAGTCTTAGATCCGCAATTTCAAGGGCAAATTAAAGAGCGTTTAAATTCGCGCGATGCGGTTCGCTTAGTGTCGGGCTTTGTAAAGTCAGCCTTAGAGCTTTGGTTAAACCAGCACGTTGACTATGGTCGCGCTTTAGCCGATCTAGTGATTAAACAAGCGCAAGCGAGAACTCGCGCTGGACAAAAAGTAGAGAAACGAAAATCGTCTGGGGTGGCGGTCTTACCAGGCAAGCTCACCGATTGCGAAAGCCAAGATATTAGCCTCAATGAAATCTTTTTAGTCGAGGGCGATTCGGCGGGCGGTTCAGCCAAGATGGGGCGCAATAAGGAATTTCAGGCGATTTTGCCTTTACGCGGCAAAGTACTCAATACGTGGGAGACTGAGCGCGATCGCTTATTTGCCAATAACGAAGTGCACGATATTGCGGTGGCGATTGGGGTTGATCCACACGGACTCAACGATGAACCCGACTTAAGTAATTTACGTTACGGCAAGATTTGCATTTTGTCGGACGCCGATGTCGATGGTTCGCACATTCAAGTATTACTCTTAACTTTATTCTTTAAACATTTTCCGAAGCTGATCGATTTAGGCCATGTGTGTATTGCTAGGCCACCGCTTTTTCGAGTCGACGCACCTGCGCGCGGTAAAAAACCAGCGCAAAAGATTTATGCCTTAGACGCGAATGAGTTGCAAGCGATTGAAGATAAGTTACGCAAAGACGGAGTGCGCGATGGTGCTTGGCAAATCTCCCGCTTTAAGGGCTTGGGCGAAATGAGTGCTGAGCAATTATGGGATACGACTTTAAATCCCGATACCCGCCGTTTATTGCCAGTACTATTAGGTGAACTTTCGGAGGCCGATACTTCAAAGACCATGGATATGCTGATGGGTAAATCGGAATCGGGTGCGCGACGCGATTGGCTTGAAGAGCGTGGTAATGAAGTTGAAGCCGATATATGAGTAAAAAAATGCCTAGCAAAAAGACCGCAGCTAAACAATCCTCAATTAAAAAATCATCCAGCAAGAAAGAGTTGCAAGGCGATTTATTTTCTAATGTGGTGGAGGACGATTTACCACCGCATAAACCTGCGGGTCGTAAGAATGCGAATGGCGAACCCGACGATAGCTTAACGCTCGGTGTGTATGCTGAACGGGCGTATTTGGATTACGCCATTAGTGTGGTCAAAGGCCGCGCCTTACCTGAAGTAGCCGATGGGCAAAAGCCAGTACAACGGCGCATTTTGTATGCGATGAATGAAATGGGTTTGCGCGCTGACGCGAAACCCGTGAAGAGTGCAAGGGTAGTGGGTGATGTCTTGGGTAAATACCATCCGCACGGCGATCAATCGGCTTACGACGCCTTAGTGCGTTTGGCTCAAGATTTTTCATTGCGTTATCCCTTAATCGATGGCCAAGGTAACTTTGGTTCGCGTGATGGCGATGGCGCTGCAGCGATGCGTTACACCGAGGCGCGTTTAACCAAGATCGCCGGTTTGTTGCTGAGCGAAATTGACGAAGGCACGGTGGATTTCATCCCCAATTACGACGGCTCGTTTAAAGAACCGAAATTATTACCCGCGCGTTTACCTTTTGTTTTATTAAATGGTGCTTCGGGGATTGCAGTGGGAATGGCAACCGAAATTCCAGCGCACAATTTACGCGAAGTAGCCGCAGCTACGGTGGCTTTGATGAAGTCGCCCAAGATGTCGGTGGCGCAAGTGCTGGAGCATATTCCAGCGCCTGATTTTCCAGGGGGTGGGCAAATTATTTCGCCCGCCGCAGAAATTGCTCAGGTGTATGAGTCCGGTCGCGGTAGTTTGAAAGTGCGTGCGCGTTGGTCGGTCGAAGAATTAGCGCGTGGGCAGTGGCAAGTGGTGGTCAATGAATTACCTCCTGCGACATCGACCCAACGCGTCTTACAAGAAATCGAAGAGCTTACCAACCCTAAAGTGAAATTAGGCAAGAAGACCTTAACGACGGAACAAAATAATTTAAAAGCCACGATCTTGAATTTACTTGATTGCGTGCGCGATGAATCGAATCGCGAAGCTTCGGTTCGCTTGGTGTTTGAACCCAAGAGTAAGAATATTGATGTGAATGAGTTTGTAACGGCTTTATTGGCGCACACCTCCTTAGAGTCAAATGTATCGGTCAACTTAGTCATGATTGGCAATGATGGTAGACCTAGACAGAAAGCCTTAAAAGACATTTTGTTGGAGTGGATTGAGTTTCGGGTAGCTACTGTGACCCGCCGTAGCGAACACCGCTTAGGTAAAGTGAAAGATCGTATGCATATTTTGGAAGGACGCAAAATTGTCTTCCTCAATATCGATAAGGTCATTAAATTAATTCGCAATAGTGATGAACCCAAAGCCGATTTAATTAAAGTGTTTAAATTAAGCGATCGGCAAGCGGAAGATATTCTAGAAATTCGTTTGCGTCAGTTGGCGCGGCTTGAGGGAATTAAGATTGAACAAGAGCTCAAAGCGCTGAAAACCGAGAAGTCGGAATTAGAAGGCTTATTAAATAGCGAGGCAGTGTTACGTAAACAAATTATCAAAGAGATTGAGTCGGATGCGAAAGAATTTGGTGATGCGCGGCGTACTTTAATTCAAGAAGATAAGCGTGCCGTGGCTGAAACTAAAGTGATTGATGAGCCAGTGACGGTAGTGGTATCGCAAAAAGGGTGGGTACGAGTTCGCCAAGGGCATGAACATGATCCTGCGCAATTTGCTTTTAAAGCGGGCGATGCACTGTATGGCATTTTTGAATGCCGCAGCGTCGATAGCATGCTGGGATTTGGTAGTGATGGACGGGTGTATACCGTTCCAGTCGGCGACCTTCCCGGTGCGCGGGGCGATGGTCAGCCTTTAACCAGCTTTGTGAATTTAGCGCCTGGTTCGCAAATGGTCGCGTATTACGCTGGCCATAGCGATGATTTAGTTTTGATTGCAACACGCGGTGGTAATGGTTTCTTAGCGAATGTGGCTGATATGTTTACGCGCAATAAAGCGGGTAAATCGTTTGTTGGCTTAGATAAAAAATTCCCCGGTGGCGATGCTCCCTTGAGCGCCGCTAAAGTAGCGGAAGGCATGCGCCAATTGGCCTGCCTTTCGGAAAACGGCCGTCTATTGGTATTTCCCTTAGACGAGATTAAACGCTTACCGACGGGCGGTAAGGGTGTGATCTTAATGGGCTTGGACGATCAAGAGCGCTTGGCTTCTGCGATTGCTTTTGGTGAGGCGGGTGCTTTGTTTACTGGGCTAGGGCGTGGTGGCAAATATACCGAAACGAGTTTGGACTTTAAAACTCTTAAATCGTTTGCGGGTAATCGCGCTCGCAAAGGCCATTTAGTTGAACCGCGCTTAAAAGAAGCGAAGTTACGCAGTCTCTAAATAGTGAAATCTCTAAATGATTAAACTGGATGCGTAAGCTACGAATGGATACATGAGCTATGAATAAAACGATTTTGACGTGTGCGGTGACGGGTAATCTCACCAAACCTGAGATGACTCCATATTTGCCCATTACACCAGCGCAAATTGCCGAGTCGTGTTTGGGTGCTGCCGATGCGGGTGCGGCTGTAGTGCATATTCATGTGCGCCATCCCGAGACGGGTAAGCCGTCGATGGAGTTAGATCATTACGCTGAAGTAATGAGTCTGATCAAAGCAAAGAATAAAGAATTAATTATTAATCTCACTACCGGCCCTGGCGGTCGTTATATTCCGAGTGAAGATGATCCTAAGGTATTTGCCCCTGGAACTACCTTATGCCATCCTCTTAAACGGGTTGAGCATGTGGCGAAATTAAAACCCGATATTTGTTCCTTAGATTTAAATACGATGAATTCGGGTGGTGATGTGGTGATGAATACCCCATCGAATGTGCGCAAGATGGCGAAGGTGATTCGCGATTCAGGCGTGATGCCCGAGCTCGAAATTTTTGATACAGGTGACCTTAATTTGGCCAAAGATTTATTGCAAGACGGCTCGGTTGACGGCCCCGGATTATTTACTTTTGTGATGGGTGTGAAATACGGCTTGAATACCGATCCTGCAACCTTGTTGTACATGCGCGATCAATTACCCAAAGGTGCGATTTGGGCGGCCTTTGGCATTAGCCGCGCTGAGTTTCCCATTGTGGCGCAAGCGTGGTTGTATGGCGGTCATGTGCGCGTGGGAATGGAAGACAATATTTACATGGAAAAGGGCGTGCTTTGCAAATCCAATTCAGAACTCGTCATCAAGGCCAAAGATTTAATTAAAAGCATGGGCGGCGAGTTGGCCTCTTCGCAAGAGGCGCGCGCGATCTTGGGCTTGAAGGGAGTTTAATTTACTCGCGTGGGATTTTGGCTTGAATCGCGACGTCTTCCCATTTTTTCTTTTCCCCAGCAACAAATAGATCCGAATTAGCTGGCGTATCGCCAATTGCCCAGCCACCTAAATCTTTCCATTTGGCTTTGGTTTCAGGAGAATTTAAAACTTTCTTCAGTGCGGCATATAGCTTATCGATGACGGGCTGAGGTGTTTTAGCTGGTACAAATAAGCCAAACCAAGCAATCACTTCAAAATTAGGAAAGCCTGCTTCTTGCATGGTGGGTACATCGGGTAAATCGGGATTACGAGTTTTACTAGTGACCGCTAATGGACGCAATTTACCGCTGCGAATGTGCCCGATTGAGCTGGGTAAATTATCAATCATCATGTTAACTTGCCCGGCCAATAAATCGACCAGAGCAGGGCCTGCACCTTTGTAAGGGACGTGCACGATATCGATGCCCGCTTGGTTTTTAAATAATTCGCCCGACATATGAATTGACTGACCTCGACCAGAAGAGGCAAATGAATACTTACCTGGATTGGCTTTGGCAAGCGCGACAAATTCAGACACAGTCTTCGCAGGAAAAGCCGAGTTCACTACCATCACATTGGGGGTTGCTAAGACGATGCTAATGGCTCGCATGTCTTCGATTTTGTAGGGCAGATTGGCATACAAGCCATAGTTGATGGCGTTGGTACCAATATTGCCCATGGCCATGGTGTAGCCGTCGGCGGAACTTGCTAATAAAGCCTGTAAAGCAATAATTCCAGAGGCGCCTGCCTTGTTTTCTACCAAAACTGATTGGCCCAATTCTCTGCCCAGTTGATCAGAGAGCGCACGAGAAGCGATGTCGCTAGTTCCACCTGGTGCGGCGGTCACAATAATTTTGATGGGCTTGGATGGAAACGGGTCGGCCGCATGACTTAATGGTGCCAAGAGAATTCCACTTAGAAGAATCCCGCCCAGTAAAAACGTTGCGACTTTTTGAATATCAGATTGAGTTAGCATGTATGTCTCCTTAGGGAATTGGTTTAGGTTTTATTTTGAGTAATCGTCACTTGATATTTAACCGCAATCACTTCCGCCATAATCGAGACTGCCATTTCGGGAGGTGTGAGGGCGCCAATTGCTAAACCCACTGGCCCATGCAATCGATCGATTTGCTCTTGGTTTAAGTCAAATTGCAAGAGGCGTTCTTTACGTTTGCGTGTATTGGTCATGCTACCGAGTGCGCCGACATAAAACGCATTCGATTTGAGAGCCTCTAAGAGGGCCATATCATCTAATTTGGGATCGTGCGTTAAAGCGACCACGGCGGTGTGAGGATCAAGCCCCAACTCCAATAAGACATCATCGGGCATGCCCTGAACAAAGCGAATTTCGGCGCGTTGTAAACCTTCGATGTATTCTTCCCGCGGATCAATCACAATCACTTCGAAATCGGCTGCTAGGGCAAAGTCGGCAACGTATAAAGAGAGTTGACCGGCGCCGATGATGAACATGCGCCAACGTGGTCCATACGAGGTGACCATGCGTTGTTCATCAAATATAAAAGTTTGTTCGGGCGCTTTGCTGGGATTAAGCGTTTGCAGAGTTGATTGCCCGCTCGCTACTACTACCACGCGTTGCAGTACGTGATGTTGAGAAATCGCGTCAAGTAATTTTTCGAGTATCGCGAGTTCGGGGCGGGGTTCGACTAATAAACGCAAGGTTCCTCCGCAGGGCAAACCAAAACGGGCCGCCTCGGCTTGGCTAACTCCGTACACCACAAGCTCGGGTTTGGAGAGGGGCAGAATTTCACTTTGTACGCGGCGAATTAGATCGTCCTCGACGCATCCTCCCGATACCGAGCCAGCGACTTGTCCATCTTCGCGAATCACCAGCCACGAGCCAATGGGACGCGGTGAAGAGCCCCAGGTTTGTACCACGGTAGCAATCGCCACGCGTTGCCCCGCCTGAAGCCAAGCCACGGCGGTTTTTAGAACACTTAAATCCGTACTATTCATAGAAATCGATTATCGTGTATTAATGCCAAATTCATTTAATTTAGCCTTTATTTTATTGGCCGCAGGTCAGGGTAGTCGTTTGGGCTTTCGTCCTAAGGCGCTTTTAAAAAAAGAGTCGAATCTCGATTCACAAACTCTATTAGCGCACTTTGCCCACATTGGCGCCACTTTAAACGCCAAGCCTTTTTTGGTGGTGACTGGTTTTTATCACGATCAAATTGAAGCGCTTGCACCGAAGTTTGCGCACTGCGTGCGTAATTTTGTTGATAAGCCCAATGCGGATTTAAGTCAGGGTGATTCAGCTCGAATCGCTTTGGAAAATCTGCCGAAAGATTTTGATGCGGTGGTGATTGCTTTAGTGGATCAAGCCCAAATCGGCGTCGCTGAAATTCGTGCCTTGCAAGATGCATTTACCCATCGGCCCGCGCCGTGCGAAGTGGTATTGCCTGTAATGGCAGACGAGCGGGGTAACCCAGTGATTTTATCGCGCAAAGCAGTCGAGTTGATTTTGGCAAAACCAGGATTAACACCGCGTGAGTGGATGGATCAACATCCTGATCTCGTTTTTAAAATGAACAGTAAGAATCGCGCTTATTTTGACGATGTTGATACGCCCGATGATCTTGAACGGTATGGCTTGCGTTTTTAAATGAATCTATTCAATCTCAACGATCATTTCAATTTCAACGCAGGATCCGAGTGGAATTTGAGCTACGCCAAAAGCGCTGCGAGCATGTTTGCCTGCATCGCCAAAGACCTCATTGATCAGTTCAGAGCAGCCATTAATCACTAGATGCTGCTCGGTGTAAGAGCTAGTTGAGTTAACCAAGCCCATTACCTTGACCACCCGTTTGACTCGATCGATCGAGCCTAGATGGTCTTGCAGGGTAGAGAGTAGGTCGATAGCAACGGAGCGGGCCGCTTCTTTGCCGCTGGCGGTATCCATGTTTTCACCCAGTTTTCCGACCCAAACTTGTCCCTCTTTTTTAGCGATATGGCCTGATAAAAAGACCGTAGAGCCCGTGCTTACCGCCATCACGTAGGAGGCGGCTGGGGCGCCTGGTTTTCGCAATGCGATACCAAGTGCTTGCAGTTTTGCGGATGGACTAGTCATGATCAATTATACTTTGGGCAGTTTTTAAATAGATTATCAAAAACGGAATATTCGAATCGTGCAGAATTTTATTCAAATCCAAGCCCCTTTTTCATTCAAGTCATTCCTTCTGTTGAGCGTCAGTTTAGCGTTGTTTGTGATTGGCGCTAACTCAGTTCAAGCTCAAGAGATTAAAGGGTCGATCGATGCGGGTAAAGGTAAGGTTTGGCTTTGCACAGGTTGCCATTCGATTCCAGACTATCGTGCTGATTGGCCCGTGGTGTATCGGGTTCCCAAGATTGGCGGCCAATCTTCAGCTTATATTGTGAGCTCCTTAACCGCGTACAAAACCGGTGAGCGAAAACATCCCACGATGCGCGCTATTGCAGGTAGTCTGTCGGATCAGGATATGGCCGATATTGCGGAATACTATGCAACGCAAAATGCGAGTAGCGTTAGCAATACCTTGAAATAAGATTGTTTTCGATACCTACTACTTATTTTTTACATTATTAAAATTAAATCATGATGAAACCCTCTCTTCCTGCCATCGCTAGTCTTACCGGCGCTCTGTTTATTTTGTTTGCAGGCTCGACTCAGGCAGCCAATGCTGATAAGGGCAAAGATTTAGTTGAAAAAAATAACTGCGCTGCTTGCCATGGTGCTGGTTTAAAAGCGCCTGTAGCACCCGCTTACCCCAAGATTGCGGGTCAGTATGAAGATTATGTGTATAACGCCTTGCGCTCCTATCAAGTAAAAAATAATGCGAGCTTCGGTCGTAACAATGCGATCATGGCTTCCCAAGTGGAGAAGTTTAAGGATCAAGAGTTGCGCGATATGGCTGCTTATATTGCATCCTTATCAGGTGATTTAGTCGTGAAGCGATAAATTTCGAATTGAATCATTAAGCCGTCTTAGGACGGCTTTTTTTTGGCTAACAGCTTATGATTAATTGAGGGTGCTGGCCTCAAGACCGCGCGCGAGGTGATTGCGCATGGCTGCTTCGGCGGCAATCGAATCGCGTTTGAGTAAGGCTTTTAAGATTTCACGGTGCTCGTTGAGCGATTGCTGTAATCGTCCGCTACGCGTTAATGAATCGCGCCGTTGCAACTTTAAAACTTTTCTTAAATCGGTAATCACGCCATTCATCCAGCGATTGCCTGAGATTGCCAAGATACGCTCATGAAAACGCACATTCACTTCAAAGAAGAGCTCGAGATTGCGATCGGCGGCTGCTTTTTCGAGTCGCAAATGCAAATTATCTAATTCGTTTAAGTCGGATTCGCTGGCTTGATGTGCGGCATTTCTGGCTGCTTCGCCTTCGAGGAGGGAGAGGACGGTAAAGATTTGTTCTAGATCTTGGCGATTGACTTCGGTGACATAAGCTCCGCGCCGCAGTTTCATCGTAATTAAGCCTTCCGCAGCCAATACCTTGATGGCTTCGCGCATCGGGGTACGGCTAATTCCATAATCTTTGGCTAATTTTTGCTCATCTAACCATGATCCTGGGGGCAGTTGGTGGGCGAAAATTTGCGCGCGCAACTGGTCGGCCACTTCTTCGTAAAGCGGTCGATTTCTTAAGTTATTGTTTTGATTGGATAAATCTAGCATTTTGGGCGTAATTTCGGCTACTTTTCATCAATAAATACAATTTTGAATGCATAATTATGTATTCAATTCTATAGACAAAAATGATAAAGTCAAGGAAAATGACCAAAATAATGGCATTAAGTCATAGCTCCATAAGCGCAGACTAAAAACAGTAAGGGGTTTTTGATGGCGTCGAAAGACAAAGCACAATCGGCATCGGTTCCAGGCAAACCTTGGCCTAAGGCAGCCTCGGTCGATATGGCTGCTTGGACTAAACAAGCCAGCCAATCGGCACCCAATGGCGATGTCAATGCATTGGGTTGGAAAACACCCGATGGCATTCAATTAAAAGCCTTATATACCGCTGAAGATTTAGCGGGTTTGGCATTTACGAATACCTTGCCTGGTTTTGAACCCTATTTACGCGGGCCGCAAGCCACAATGTATACCGTGCGTCCTTGGACCATTCGGCAATACGCTGGATTTTCAACCGCCGAAGAATCCAATCGTTTTTATCGCAACGCCTTAGCTTCTGGTGGACAAGGAGTTTCCGTGGCCTTTGATTTAGCCACGCATCGCGGTTACGACTCGGATCATCCGCGCGTGATTGGCGATGTCGGTAAAGCGGGCGTTGCCATCGATTCAGTTGAGGATATGAAAATCTTGTTCGACGGAATTCCTTTAGATCGAGTTTCGGTGTCGATGACGATGAATGGCGCCGTCTTACCCGTGTTAGCCGGATTTATTGTGGCGGGTGAAGAACAGGGGGTTAAACCAGAACTGCTGTCGGGAACGATTCAGAACGATATTCTCAAAGAGTTTATGGTGCGCAATACCTATATTTATCCGCCAACGCCTTCGATGCGGATTGTTGGTGACATTATTGAATACACCGCCAAGCATATGCCCAAGTTCAACTCGATTTCGATTTCGGGTTATCACATGCAAGAAGCGGGCGCCAATCAAGCTCTCGAATTAGCCTTTACTTTGGCCGATGGCAAAGAGTATGTGAAGACCGCCTTGGCAAAGGGTTTAGATGTCGATGCTTTTGCGGGGCGTTTATCGTTCTTTTTTGCGATCGGCATGAATTTTTATTTAGAAGTTGCGAAGTTGCGTGCTGCGCGTTTGTTGTGGTGGCGCATCATGAACGAGTTCGAACCTAAAAATCCAAAATCATTCATATTACGCACGCATTGTCAAACTTCGGGTTGGTCTTTAACCGAACAAGATCCCTATAACAATATCGTGCGAACCACAGTGGAAGCAATGGCAGCTGTTTTTGGTGGCACGCAATCCTTGCACACGAATTCATTTGACGAGGCGATTGCCTTGCCATCAGAAACTTCATCACGCATCGCCCGCAATACGCAATTGATTTTGCAAGAGGAGACTCATATTGGTAGTGTGGTCGACCCTTGGGCTGGTTCTTACATGATGGAAAAATTAACTCAGGAAATGGCCGACAAGGCTTGGGAGATTATTTTAGAAGTCGATGCGATGGGCGGTATGACTCGCGCGGTAGAGAGCGGTTGGGCTAAGTTAAAAATTGAAGCTGCGGCAGCTGAGAAACAAGCGCGAATTGATTCGGGTTCCGATGTGATTGTGGGGGTAAATCAATATCAATTAGCCAGCGAAGATCTCGTCGATGTTTTGGTGGTCGATAACGATATGGTTCGCAATACGCAATTAACGCGTCTGAAGTCGGTGAAAGCCAAACGCGATCCGGCGCAAGTCGATGCTGCCTTAGCTGCACTGACAGCAGCAGCAGAAAATAACTCAGGGAATTTATTGGATTTATCGGTCAAAGCAATTCGTGTACGCGCTACGGTGGGCGAGGTGTCGGATGCTTTGGAAAAAGTTTATGGCCGCCACCGTGCCGATACCCAAAAGGTGACTGGTGTGTATGCTGCTGCCTATGATTCAGCCGAGGGCTGGGAAAAACTCAAAGTTGAAATTACGGATTTTGCAAAACAAGTCGGACGCAGACCGCGCGTGATGATTGCCAAGTTAGGTCAAGACGGCCATGATCGTGGCGCTAAAGTGGTTGCGACCGCGTTTGCGGATCTTGGGTTTGATGTCGATATGGGGCCTTTGTTTCAAACTCCTGAAGAATGTGCGCGCCAAGCGATTGAAAACGATGTGCATGCTTTGGGTGTTTCGACTTTGGCTGCGGGGCACAAAACCTTAGTGCCAGCGATTATTCAAGAATTAAAAAAGCAGGGCGCAGACGATATTATTGTTTTCGTTGGCGGCGTCATTCCGCGGCAAGATTACGACTTTTTATATGAGGCCGGTGTGAAAGGCATTTATGGCCCAGGCACGCCCATTCCTGCTTCAGCGAAAGATGTTTTAGAGCAAATTCGTAAAGCCATTCAGGCCTAATTAATTTTTTATGAATCGCTACTGATGCCATCGCACCAATCTGATTCTGAATTGATTGAAACCTTGCTAGGCAAACCGGGGCCTGAGCAAAGACGGGCTTTAGCCAAGTCAATTACCTTATTGGAATCCACTCGTCCCGATCACCGTGAGCGCGCGGATGAATTATTGAATGCTGTATTACCGCGCACAGCGCAATCGTTTCGTTTAGGAATTTCGGGAGTACCAGGGGTTGGCAAATCCACTTTAATTGAAACGCTCGGTTTATTTTTGATTGAGCAAGGGCATCGCGTAGCGGTATTCGCAATTGATCCCTCGTCGAGTTTATCGGGCGGGTCTATTTTGGGCGATAAAACCCGCATGGAAAAACTATCCGTGCATGAAGATGCCTTTATTCGCCCCAGCCCCTCATCGGGCACCTTAGGCGGTGTAGCAGAGCGGACGCGTGAAGTGATGCTTTTAGCTGAAGCTGCTGGCTACGATTTTGTGATTGTGGAAACCGTCGGTGTGGGTCAGAGTGAAATTGCTGTGGCGGGGATGACCGATTTATTTATGTTGATGCAGTTACCCAATGCTGGCGATGATTTGCAAGCGATTAAAAAAGGCGTAATGGAGTTGGCCGATTTAATTGTGATTAATAAAGCCGATATTGATCCCGATGCCGCGATGCGCGCCGAAGCGTTTATTACCAGCTCCTTACGCTTAATTGGTTTTGGTGCAGAGAAAAATAGTGTCACCAAAGAATTATGGCAACCCACCGTGATGCGATTAAGTGCCTTATTGGGAGAAGGTATCGAGGAATTGTGGTTTCACATACAACGCTTTCAAGTAATTGAAAAGGTCAACGGTCATTTTCAAGAGCGTCGGCAAAACCAAGCGGGGTCGTGGATGTGGGAGCGGATTGATAGCGCTTTAAAAGCCAATTTTCAGAATCATCTAGCCGTACAAGAGCAATTACCTGAAATGATGAAGGCGGTGAATCAAGGTACCTTAGCACCTTCGGTGGCAGCCCGTCGTTTATTGGATTTAAGTCAACTAACTCAATGATTCACGATCGATTGATACGCGAGGATTAAATGCAAGACATTATTCAACAACTTGAAGCCAAAAGGGAGCTCGCTCGTTTAGGTGGTGGTGAGAAACGCATTCAGGCGCAACACGCTAAAGGTAAGTTGACTGCGCGTGAACGCATTTCGCTTTTACTCGACGAAGATTCCTTCGAAGAATGGGATATGTTTGTTGAGCACCGTTGCCATGATTTTGGCATGGCCGATCAAACGGTTCCTGGTGATGGTGTGGTGACTGGCTATGGAATGATTAATGGCCGTTTGGTTTTTGTCTTCTCGCAAGATTTCACGGTCTTGGGCGGCTCCTTATCGGAAGCGCACGCTGAAAAAATTTGTAAGCTAATGGATCAGGCGATGAAAGTCGGCGCACCTGTGATTGGTTTAAATGATTCGGGCGGTGCGCGGATACAAGAGGGGGTTGCTTCCTTAGGCGGCTACGCTGAAATTTTTCAACGCAATGTCAGTGCCTCGGGTGTGATCCCGCAAATCTCGCTGATTATGGGGCCCTGTGCTGGCGGTGCGGTGTATTCGCCTGCCTTAACTGATTTCATCTTCATGGTGAAAGATACCTCGTATATGTTTGTCACTGGACCTGAAGTGGTGAAAACCGTAACGCACGAAGACGTGAGTGCTGAAGATTTAGGAGGCGCCACCACCCATTCCAGCACCTCAGGCGTATGCGATTTAGCTTTTGAAAATGATGTTGAGGCGATTTTGATGTTGCGTCGTTTTTACAGTTATTTGCCCTTATCGAACCGTGAGAAAGCGCCTTTTTTAGGCGGTTTAGTTTGGTCGGATGAGCCCGATTATTCCTTGGATACCTTAGTACCCAATAATCCCAATCAGCCTTACGACATGAAAGAGTTGATTTTAAAGATAGTCGATGACGCTGATTTTTTTGAATTACAACCTGATTACGCAAAAAATATCATCATTGGCTTTTCACGTATTGGTGGACAGACCGCTGGCATCGTCGCAAATCAACCGATGGTATTAGCGGGGTGTTTGGATATTAAATCGTCGATTAAAGCTGCACGCTTTATTCGGTTTTGTGATGCCTTCAATATTCCCGTCGTAACTTTAGTCGATGTGCCTGGTTTTATGCCGGGTACCGCGCAGGAGTATGGCGGCATTATTAAGCATGGTGCGAAATTACTGTATGCCTATGCTGATTGCACGGTGCCGAAAGTAACGGTCATCACTCGGAAAGCCTATGGTGGCGCCTACGATGTCATGGCATCGAAGCACTTGCGAGGTGATGTCAATTTTGCTTGGCCTTCAGCCGAGATTGCCGTGATGGGACCTAAAGGCGCGGTTGAAATTATTTTTAGGGATGAAAAAAGCGATCCACAAAAGATTGCTGTGCGCGAAGCTGAATATAAAACCAAATTTGCTAATCCCTTTGTAGCAGGTCGACGGGGTTATATCGATGACGTAATCATGCCGCACGAAACCCGTAAACGGATTGCGCGCTCCTTGGCTATGTTGCAGGAAAAAGAAGTCGAGTCACCGGCTCGTAAGCACGGCAATATTCCGCTTTAAAGCGATCTTGAATTTAGGTAACTCCACATGAACCAGCAAATTGGCGAAAGATAAATGAAGCGATGGCGATGTTTAAAAAAATACTAATTGCAAACCGCGGTGAAATTGCTTGCCGTGTGATGTTAACGGCAAAACGCTTAGGTATTCAAACGGTCGCGGTTTATTCGGAAGCCGATCAAGAGGCGCGTCATGTGCGCATGGCCGATGAAGCCGTTTGCATTGGTCCCGCACCCTCGCGGGATTCGTATTTACGAATGGATCGGATTATTCAAGCGTGTAAAGATACAGGCGCACAAGCAGTTCACCCTGGCTATGGTTTTTTATCGGAGAACGAGGAATTTGCCCGTAAGCTAGAAGAAGAGGGCATTATTTTTATCGGACCTAAGCACGCTTCGATTGCGGCGATGGGCGATAAGATTGCATCAAAAAAATTAGCGATCGCAGCCAAAGTGAACACGATCCCTGGTCATAATGCGGCGATTGAAAAAGCCGAAGAGGCGGTGAAAATAGCGCAAGGTATTGGCTATCCCGTCATGATTAAAGCCTCTGCAGGGGGTGGTGGCAAAGGTTTGCGAGTCGCTCACAATGATCAAGAAGCCTTAGAGGGTTTCACGGCATGCCGTAATGAAGCGCGCAATAGCTTTGGTGATGATCGGGTTTTTATCGAGAAGTTTGTAGAAGAACCGCGCCATATTGAAATTCAAGTGTTAGGTGATGCACACGGTAATACTGTTTATTTATGGGAACGTGAGTGTTCGATTCAACGGCGCCACCAAAAGGTGATTGAAGAGGCGCCATCCCCCTTTTTAGATGACGCAACGCGTCAAGCCATGGGTGAACAAGCGGTTGCTTTAGCTAAAGCCGTGAACTATCAATCGGCAGGAACGGTTGAGTTTGTGGTTGGCAAGGATAAATCGTTTTATTTCTTGGAAATGAATACGCGTTTGCAAGTTGAGCATCCCGTGACTGAATTTATAACGGGACTCGATTTGGTCGAGCAAATGATTCGCATCGCTGCAGGCGAAAAACTCAGTTTTACGCAAAAGCAAATCGAGCGTAAAGGCTGGGCAATGGAGTGCCGAATTAATGCCGATGATCCCTATCGCAACTTTTTACCCTCGATGGGTCGCTTAGTGCACTATCAGCCGCCTGCGAATGCCAATGGTGTGCGGGTCGATACGGGTGTTTACGAAGGTGGCGAAATTTCAATGCATTACGATTCGATGATTGCTAAATTAATCGTGCACGGGCAAGATCGTGCCGAAGCGATACACAAGATGCGCACTGCATTAAATGAATTTGTGATTCGCGGAATTCATTCCAATATTCCATTTCAGGCTGCTTTGTTTCAGCATCCACGGTTTATTTCAGGAAACTTAAATACCGGTTTTATTGGGGAAGAATACCCCAAGGGGTTTTCGGCGGAGATGGTAAAGCCATCCGACCCAAATCGCTTACCTGCATTAGCTACTTTGGTCCACCGCCGGTATTTGGAACGAGCTAAATTATTAGAAGGGCAATTATTAGGTCATGAAATGAAAATCACCCAAGATTTTGTGGTGATGATTGATCAAGATTCTTTTGCTACTCGGATCGAGTCACTCGGTTCGGGATACGCTGTTACCGTCAAGCCCAATGAATCTAAAACCGAATTTAAATCGAATACGACGAAAAAGAATTTATCTGTTAGTGAATATCGCATCGATAGCGATTGGACCCCAGGGTCAATTCGCATGGACGTAACCCTCAATCAAACTCTGGCATTGACTGCCCAAGTTGAGCGGATTGGCTTAAATTATGTATTGATGCTCGATGGAGTTCGGCTTGAGTGTTTAGTTTTAAGCCCTCTTGGCGCTGAATTGCAAAAACGCATGCCCGAGAAAATCCCGCCGGATAATTCTCAATTTTTACTTTCCCCGATGCCTGGTTTATTAACCCAATTAGCCGTAAAAGTCGGTGAGAAGGTGATGGCAGGCCAAAAATTAGCGGTGATTGAGGCAATGAAAATGGAAAATACTTTACTGGCTGCACAAGATGGTGAAGTAGCCGAGATTTGTGCTGAGCCTGGGGCTAGCTTGGCGGTAGATCAATTGATTATCAAATTCGTTTAAAACTGCTGACTATGCCAAATCGACCTTTTCAAATACTGGGAGTGCAGCAAATAGCGATTGGCGGGAGCGATAAGCAACGCTTGCGTCATTTGTGGATTGAGTTATTGGGTTTTGATTACAAAGATACGTTTGTATCGGAGCGTGAAAACGTCGATGAAGATATCTGTGCGATTGGCAGTGGGGCACATGAAATTGAAATTGATTTGATGCAGCCATTTGATAGTGAAAAAAAACCAGCTGTTCATCAAACCCCACTAAACCACTTAGGCTTGTGGGTAGATGATTTGCCCAAGGCGGTGGCATGGTTGACTGAACAGGGTATGCGTTTTGCCCCTGGCGGGATCCGCAAAGGCGCGGCGGGGCATGACATTATTTTTATTCATCCCAAAAGCAACGAGGACTTCCCATTCTGTGGCGAAGGTGTTTTAATTGAATTGGTTCAGGCACCACCTGAAATCACCCAAGCCCTAAAAAATCCCTCAACCTAAGGGGTTTACAAAGTAAATTTCATTGCTCTAAATCAAGGTTGCAGTGCAACATTTCAGGCATAATTCGTATTAATGTATTGATTCGGGCTAGGCCATTTTTTTAGCTCTCATCTCGTTGTCGAGAGGCTAAGGTTGCCCTTAATTAGGCTTTTTAGGAGATTTTTGCATGTCTAGCGTTATGGAAAGTAGGGCTAAGGGTTTAGAAATTACGGCTGATATTCATCCTGAATTTGAAGCCATCTTGACTCCCGCTGCGCTTGAGTTGGTGGCTAAATTGCATCGCGCTTTTGAGCCGCGCCGTCAAGAATTGCTCCAAAAGCGCCTTGAGTTAGCAAAACGTTTAGATGCGGGTCAGAAGCTGGATTTTTTGCCTGAGACTCAAGCGATTCGCGATGGGGCTTGGAAAATTGCTCCAGTTCCAAAAGCCTTGGAGCGCCGTCGCGTTGAAATTACTGGCCCAGTGGATGCCAAGATGGTGGTGAATGCCTTCAATTCGGGCGCAGATTCCTATATGGCTGATTTCGAAGATTCCAATAGTCCCTATTGGAATAATTTAATTCAAGGGCAACTCAATTTAAAAAACGCGATTCGGCGTGAATTGAAGCTCGATTTATTTGGCAAACACTACGAAATTCAAGATCGGCCAGACATTGCTGTGTTGCAAGTTCGTCCCCGCGGCTGGCACTTAGATGAGAAGCATGTCTTGGTCGATGGGCAGCGTGTTTCAGGCGGTATTTTTGACTTCGCTCTATTTTTATTTCATAACGCTAAAGAACTATTGGCGCGGGGTTATGGTCCTTATTTTTATCTTCCGAAGATTGAAAGCCATTTAGAAGCTCGTTTATGGAATGATGTTTTTGTGATGGCGCAAAACGAGCTTGGTTTGCCACAAGGCACGATCAAAGCCACTGTATTAGTCGAAACGATTAATGCAGCGTTTGAGATGGAAGAAATTTTGTATGAGTTGCGTGAACATAGCGCTGGTCTTAATGCAGGACGTTGGGATTATATTTTCTCGGCAATTAAAAAGTTTAAGCTCGATAAGGATTTTTGTTTGGCTGAGCGCGTTAAGGTAACGATGACTTCTCCCTTTATGCGCGCTTATGCTTTATTTCTTTTGAAGACCTGCCATAAACGGGGAGCACCTGCGATTGGTGGCATGAGCGCCTTTATTCCGATTAAAAACGATCCTGAGAAAAATGCGCTTGCGATGTCGGCGATTTCAACCGATAAACGTCGCGAAGCGACCGATGGCTACGATGGTAGTTGGGTTGCGCATCCTGGTTTGATTGAAGTTTGCATGAATGAATTTAAAGCGGTTTTGGGGGATAAGCCGAATCAGTTTGAGCGTCAACGTGATGATGTGAATGTGACCGCTGCTGATTTAGTCAATTTCACTCCTGAAACGCCGATTACGGAAACGGGTTTACGTTACAACATTAATGTTGGCATTCATTACATGGGTGTTTGGTTAATTGGCAATGGGTGTGTTCCGATTCATAACCTGATGGAAGACGCCGCTACCGCTGAGATTAGTCGTTCGCAAGTTTGGCAATGGATTCGATCTCCGAAGGGTATTTTGGATGATGGTCGTAAGATCACGATTGAATTGGTGCGTAGCATGATCGCCGAAGAACTTGAAAAAATTAAAGCCACTGGGGTAGCAGGCAAGTTTGATCGCGCCGCAGACATTTTTGAAAAGATGGTGGTCGATAACCAATTCGTTGAATTCTTAACACTGCCTTTATACGAAGAATCGCTGTTCTAAGTCTAAAATAGGTGGATGAACCTATTAGCCATCGACACCTCATCTTCTTGGTGTTCGGTGGCTTTGTCTTTTTCAGACACGACACTGCAGCGTCATGAAAACGTGGGCCCGAAGGCCAGTCATTTTTTATTGCCTTGGATTCAAGAACTTTTAAAAGAAGCTCATTTCGATTGGCATGATTTAGATGCCTTGGCAGTGGGGATTGGACCAGGCGCTTTTACGGGAGTGCGTCTTGCGGTGGCGGTGGCTCAAGGTTTAGCCTACGGTGCCGATTTGCCCATATTGCCGGTAACGAGTTTAGATGCCATGGCGGCGCAAGCACAACTTTTACCCTCCTTTGTTGCTAAAAAGCCTAAACAGATGCTCGTTGCTTTGGATGCGCGGATGGGTGAGGTTTATTGGGCCAGTTACGATTGCACTGCGGCATCGGTCGACGCTTTAGCAAAACGACTGAATCCGATTTCCCTATGCAAACCCGAGGCAGTCGATTTAAGAGGAGCTGATTTTTTAGTGGGCAATGCTGCTAAGGTGTATTCGGATCAAATGCCATTGCATTTAGAGGCAGACCAAATCGACTCGGAGTTAATGCCGAGCGCTTTAGGTGTGATGCTGTGCGCTAAGTCAATGGCTCAACGGGGCGAATTCGTTTCGGTTGATCAATTGGAACCTCTGTATGTTCGAAATAAAGTGGCCTTCACCACTTTGGAGCGTGCCGCTGGGGAAGGGTTTGCTTTAGCGGGCGATTTAGGTCGGAAGGACAGTAAGCGTGTCTGATTTGCAGTTAGAGCAGATGACCGAAGCCGATTTAGTTTCGATTGTGCCGCTGGAACTGCAATCACACCAACATCCTTGGACTCGTAGGCACTTTATCGATTCACTGAAAGCAGGGCATTGGGCTTATTGCGTGCGTCAAGTCGATGCAGCACATTCTGCGTTGGCAGAAATTCATGCGTATTGTATTTTGTTACCTGGAGTAGATGAGTTGCATTTGCTTAACATTACTGTGGCGCCGCATTTGCGTAAAAAGGGTATCGCGAGGCGCATGATGCAAGCGATTGAGAATCTTGCGTTGCAATATCGTTTGCCGCGTATTTTGCTGGAGGTACGACCAAGTAATACGGCCGCATTTGCGTTATATCAGTCCTTGAATTTTAAAGAGATTGCGAGGCGTAAAAATTATTATCCGCTGCGCGAAAACCCCAACCAACGGGAAGATGCCTGCGTGATGGAGAAGGTTCTACAATGAACTCGATGCGATCAAGCTATTTAAAAGAAATGGGGATAAGCGAATGGGTGCCTCGCGAGAGCGCTCCTGTGGAGTCCTTGCCCG
>JAEMSI010000003.1:34444-78955 GCA_016462905.1 Polynucleobacter sp.
CTGATCCTAGTATTTTCTGGCATTTTGTTGGCCAAACTCCGCAAGGGGATAGCGCCATGTTGTTTGAAAATATAATTCGCTCATTGAGATTAAAAAAAAATCAATGGGCTTGGGCGACGCTCGCCGAATTGAAAAATAATCCGATCGATACTCAGGCCAATCCCCAGGCCAATCCTCAAGCCAATCCCCAAAGCAGCCTCCTGAGTGTCGTTCTGGCTTTTGGTCAGCAGGCGGCGCAGACTCTTTCGGGGGAAAAGGATGGGATTGGGCAATTACGAGAAACTGTCCTCGCGGTGAATCCCCTATTTTTGAAAAATGCAGAAGATGAGATTCCGTTGATCGCAAGCTTTGACTTAGAGCACTATCTTGCCAAGCCCCATGAAAAGAGTGGTCTGTGGCAAGACTTGTTAATGGCGCGCTCTGTTTTAAGTACGATTTAAGTCATCTCTTGAAATCGCCAGCTTAATCGACCGAAGCCCCAGAAGCCTTGACGATCTTAGCCCAGAGGGCGATATCGTCTTTTAGTAGTTTGTTAAATTCCGCAGGGCTTAAGCTTGCTAACTCAACACCCGATGCGTTTAATTTCTCTTTTAATTCGGGATTACTTAAGGTCGTCGCCATAGCTTTTTGTAATAGCTCTAGATTATTTTTAGGTAGTCCTTGAGGGGCAAATAATCCAATCCACAAAGTACCCGCAAAGCCAGGAATTTTTTCTGCAATGGCAGGCACATCGGGCAATACGGGCGAGCGTTTGGGTGAGCTCACTCCAAGCGCAATCAATTTTTGTGTATTGATGTACTGCAAAACTGAGGGCAGGCTAGCAAATGCAATTTGCACTTGTCCGCCCAGCAAATCATTTAATGCGGGAGCAACGCCTTTATAGGGAATGTGCTGTAAATCCACTTTGGCCATTTGATTGATCATTTCGCCGAGTAAGTGATTGAGAGTACCGTTGCCTGCAGAAGCGTATTGAAAGCTGCCTGCGGGTTTGGAGCGAATTAGTTTTAAAAAATCCTCGAGTGTCTTGGCGGGGAAATTGGGATTCACTACCAAGACATTCGGCACCGCGCCAATGTAGGCAATTGGAACAAAATCATTTACTGGATCAAAACCCGGATTTTTATAGAGTGCTGGATTGATGGCTTGAGCGCTGCTGATGGTCATCAGAAGGGTATAGCCGTCTTTGGGACCTTTGGCGACATATTGAGTGCCAATATTGCCTCCTGCACCCGGTTTATTTTCAACGACCGTCGATACCTTGAGTGTTTCACCCAGTTTCTGTGCCACCACGCGACCGACTAAATCATTGGTACCGCCAGGGGTTTGCGGAACAATTATCGTAATGGGCTTGCTAGGGTAATTATCCGCTTCACTGGGTTTGCTGACGATCAATAAAACACTGAGCAGCAAAGTGCTCAAGGCAAAGAAAACGATCCGTTGCAAGCTCATCATAAAAGCCCTTTGTGTTAGTGATGCCCTTCTTGGCCGATGAGGTGAAGAGAATCGTATTCGGCTTGATTGCGTTTGTGGCGGCGTATTACCAACCACATCACAAAAGAAACAGTAAGACCAAAACCAGTGATGATGATGGGGATGGAAACATCCAACCAAATGAGTAAGGAATAAAACAATAACATCATCAGCACGGAGATATTTTCATTAAAGTTTTGTACTGCAATCGAGTGGCCAGCCGACATCAGGACATGACCCCGATGTTGTAAGAGCGCATTCATCGGCACCACAAAATAACCCGCCAACCAACCTACTAGAATTAATAAAAGGTATGCAGGGATTAAATTGGCTTTTAAATCAAAGCCTGCCAGCGTAAATAAGGTCGTGGAGGGTAAATAATCGACGTTATAAATGGCCATAATGCAGACGATGAGACCCATCACAACTCCATAGGGCAGCACATTGAGCGATAGACGCAGGGGCACCCGCCAAGCTGCCCACATAGCGCCAGCGGCAACCCCAATGGCTGAGATTGCTTGCAAGATGGCGCCTTGAGACAGGGACATATGCAATGCGGTTTCTGCCCACTTCAGCACAATAAATTGCAAAGTGGCACCCGCACCCCAAAAAAGGGTGGTGACCGCCAAGGAGATTTGTCCAAGACGATCATTCCAAAGGGTATGAAAACCCACAAAGAAACTTTTAACCAAAGAAAATACATTGGAACTTTGTTGCACATAGCGTGCTCCCGTATCTGGAATTTGCAGATTAATGATGGCAGCTGTGATGTAAACCAACATAATGATGGCAATCGCCGACTCGGCAGGCGTATCGACTCTGGTGTCGATCATAGGTAAATCGATAGTGAGAAGAAGCCCAGATACTTTGGTGCTAATCAGGATTCCGCCTAAAACCGTTCCCGCAATAATCGAGCCCACGGTTAAACCTTCAATCCAACCATTGGCAGCCACTAGTTTTTCAGGGGGGAGCAGTTCCGTCAAAATTCCGTATTTGGCAGGCGAGTAAGCCGCTGCACCTAAACCAACCACCCCATAAGCCAAAAGAGGGTGGGCACTAAAGAGCATCATGCCGCAGCCGACAATTTTGATGGTATTGGTAATAAACATAACCTGACCCTTGGGGCGGGAATCGGCAAATGCGCCAACTACAGCCGCAAGCATCACATAAGAAACTACAAAAAATAGCTTGAGCATCGGCGTCATCCAAGCAGGCGCATGGATTTGGGCCAAAAGGGCAATCGCTGCAATCAGCAGAGCGTTATCAGCGAGCGACGAAAAAAACTGCGCCGCCATAATAGTGTAAAAACCTGGTTTCATTCGTACAATGTGGATTAATTTAGTAGATTAGAGCATGAAAGGGGAAAGTTTCTGGAACGACCTATTTTGGCGTCAATTGATACGACAGCCCTAGAGCACAATCTAAATCAAGTGCGTCGCTTAGTTGGTAATGCCCATATTTGGTCTGTGGTGAAGGCCCGAGCGTATGGGCATAGCTTGCGAGCCGCTTTAAAGGGACTCTCCAAGACCGATGGTTTTGCGCTTTTAGACATCGACGATGCACGTTGGTTGCGCGAGCAGGGTTGGACTGGTCGACTTCTCTTATTAGAGGGATTATTTCGATACGAGGATCTGGCAAGCGCCCATGATTTGGGTTGTGATTTAGTGGTGCATCGCGAAGAGCAGTTGGATTGGTTGGAAGATGCTAAGAAAACCTCGCTGAAATTATTTCTTAAACTGAATTCTGGAATGAATCGTTTAGGGTTTTTGCCCGAGGCGTATCGCCTCGCTTTCCATCGGTTGCATGCCCTCGGTTATTCGGTTAATCACCTAAGTCATTTTGCCAATGCCGATCGGGTGGATCGATCGCCTTCGGTGGGTGATCAAATGGAATGCTTTACACAAACGATCGAGGGATTACCTTCTGGTGAAACGTGTCTGGCTAATTCGGCGGCTATTTTGTGGCATCGGAATGCGCTTGGTGATTGGGTAAGACCGGGAATTATGTTGTTGGGGATATCGCCCACGGGTATAGCCCAGGATATTGCGCATGCTGGTTTGAAGCCTGTGATGACTTTATCGAGCGAGATTATTGCGGTTCAGGATTTAAAAGCAGGCGATTGCGTTGGTTATGGCGGACGTTATCAAGCCAAGCAGGCGATGCGCATGGGTGTGGTTGCTTGTGGATATGCCGATGGTTATCCGCGGCACGCTCCCGATGGTTCGCCAGTTTGGGTTTATGGAAAATCGCTGGAGCAAACGGGTGTTATATGCCCACTTGCAGGTCAAGTGTCGATGGATATGATTACGGTTGACCTGACGAATGCGCCGTGGGCCCAAGTGGGTTATCGCGTTGAATTATGGGGCAGGCATTTGCCCGTCGACGATGTGGCAATCAAATCCCAAACCATTGGTTATGAATTAGTTTGTGCGATTGCACCACGCGTGCCCGTCGAAATTATTTAACCGGTGGTGTTTCTTTTATCCAGATTTGCCACCATTTACGCTCTTTCTTTTCGCGTACGCCAGTAGCAAATAAGGGGCTATCAGGAAAGTTAAGTTTATATACTCGGGTGGCATCGGCACTCAGGTCTTTGAGGCCTAAAGCATCGTACGAGCGAATCAAAATATACAGTGCCTCCTCGACTGCGGGAGCACGATCGTAGTCACGGATCACGAGTTGCGCGCGGTTGGCGGCCGCTAAATATGCGCCGCGCTCGAAGTAATAGCGCGCAACCAAAACATCGGCTTCGGCGAGCGAGTTGACGATGTAGCGCATCCGATCAATTGCATCGGGAGCGTATTGACTGTTTGGAAAACGTTCGGCCACCACCTTAAACGACTCGAATGCTTCTCGAGCCGCTTTGGGATCGCGCTCGGCAAGATCTTGTCCGGTAAAGCGACCAAGCCAACCTAAATCATCATTAAAGGTAATTAAACCCTTAAGGTAATAGCCATAATCTAAATTAGCACTGCCTTGATGCAATTTAATAAAACGATCGATCGCCACCAAGGCTTGTGCTTGCTCGTTGGCTTTCCAGTAACAATAGGCTGAATTAATTTGAGCTTGTTGAGAATAGGGGCCAAAAGGAAAGCGTGCTTCGAGTTTTTCAAAATACTTGCCGCATTTATCCCAATCGCTATTTGCCATTTTGTCTTTAGCTTCGGAATAAATTTTGGCTTCTGACCAACCTGCAGTTTCGTCTTTGCCATCCTGAGTACTGGAGCAAGCACTTAAAAATAGAGCAAACCATAAGGCGACCGATAGCCTTCGATACTTTTTATAAAAGAGGGGGTATACAGAAAAACTCAGAGCAAGCCTTAAACTAGTTAGTGATTTTAAAAAACAGTCATTTTCTAAGAGTCAATAAACGTGACATTGTCGCCAATGAACAAGCCCATGAAGCCCGAATCGAATTCTGTCGATTATATCGATGATGAGGATTTTATTGCCCTAGAAATCCCCATGGAATCGGCGGGGGAACGTTTGGACAAGGTTTTGGCTCATCTTTTAGGAGATTATTCACGCAATCGACTGCAATCATGGCTTGAGGCGGGTGCGGTTACTTTAAATGGCAAAACAGTCAAAATGCGGCAAATTGTTCGGGGCGGCGAAGCGGTTAAGGTGTTCCCTCAGGAGTTGCCAGAGCAGCAGGCTTTTGAGCCTGAGGATATTCCATTAAATTGCCAGTACGACGATGCTGATCTCTTAGTTTTTAATAAACCCGCTAATCGGGTGATGCATCCTGCTGCGGGCAATTGGTCTGGAACGGTACTTAATGGTTTGTTATTTCATTACCCCGAATTGGCTCACTTGCCCCGTGCCGGGATTGTTCATCGATTGGATAAAGATACGTCTGGTTTATTTGTCGTAGCCCGTTCGGCCCTCGCGCAAACCGCCTTGGTGAGGCAATTGCAGGCTCGTTCGGTAGAGCGGCGTTATTTAGCTTGGGTTTGGGGTAATCCACCATTGCATGGCACGATCGATAGCGCGATTGGACGAGACCCGCACGATCGCTTAAGAATGGCGGTGCTTGGGAATGCGCAATCAGGCCTTGGAGGCAAAGCTAAATTAGCGGTCACGCATTTCAAAAAAATCGCTCAAGGGCAATGGAATGGCGCTAAAGTTTCCTTATTGGAATGCAAATTAGAAACGGGTCGCACCCATCAAATTCGGGTGCATTTGGAATCGATGGGACACCCCTTGCTGGGTGATTTGGTTTATCGCAAACGAATCCCTGAGCAGGCCAAACAATTGCTACTGCAAAGACAAGCTTTGCATGCTTTTGCTTTAAGTTTGGATCACCCTCATCTTCATCAGACCATGTCTTGGTTTGCCTCGCCCCCGCAAGAATTACTCGATTTAAATCCACTTTTAGGTATTGAGGGGGATGTCTTGCCAAAATCAGCTGTGCCATTGGGTGGGACAAGTAGGTGAGCCCCGCTTTTTGGATGCCAGCAGACTGGGCTTTGCCAGCAGGGGTTCGGGCGGGCGTGACCCTGCGAACCGGAGGAGTTAGCCTTGCTCCTTTTGACTCCTTGAATCTCGGTGATCATGTCGGCGATCAGATCGAATGCGTTCGACAAAACCGCAATTTATTACAAAGTATCCTGCCTGCTGAGCCAAGATGGCTTCAGCAAGTTCACGGCATTGCGGTTTTGGATGCTGACCAGACTTCCTTGGATATCGATCCACCTAAAGCCGATGCTGCCATCACCAGCAAAATGGGCTGTGTTTTAGCAATCTTGAGCGCGGATTGCTTACCGATTTTGTTTTGTCTTGGCAATGGTGCGGTAGTGGGGGTTGCTCACGCTGGTTGGCGGGGTTTATGCGCCGGGGTTTTAGAGGCAACCGCGCTTGCCATGATGGATCGTTGTCAGCAATTGAATTTGCCCCATTCGATGGGGGATATGTCGGTTTGGCTGGGGCCTGGAATTGGGGCGAGGCACTATGAGGTTGGCGAGGAGGTGAAAGTCGCTTTTGAAAAAAAAGCACAAGAAATGGCGTATGGTTTGCTTCCCGAGGCTTTTACGCCTGTATTAAATAGCCCAAAAAAATATCAAGCCGATTTATTAGCTATTACTCGGCAACGCTTGAATTTATTAGGAATTTATAATATTAGCGGGGGTAATCGATGCACTTACTCAAGCCCACACCAGTTTTTCTCCCATCGCCGCCATACCCACACCGGAGTTGATCAGGGCTTAGCCCAGCAGACAGGGCGCTTTGCCAGTTTTATCTGGAAGAACAGTTAAAATTGGTTTTAATTGGCTAGGGAAAGTGCTTATAACCTTGGCGTCTTAAACCCTTGAAAATAAACCGAATGAATATTGGAAATAGAGGCACTTCAGCCCCCAGCCTGGCGCCGCAACATATGGCCTTAATTCCCCCTGAGCGTTTGAATGAAATTCAAAAAGAATATTGGGATGGGGCTAGCGCAATCGCTCAGGATGTTCACTCGATTGAAATTAAGGATCGGCGTTTTTCTGGATCGGCTTGGCAAAATGTCTGGAGCAAGAATGTAGTTGCCATGTATTTGCTGAATTCTAAATATTTACGCGATTTAGCGAATTCGGTCGATACTGATTCTAAAAATAAGCAGCGCATCGTATTTGCTACCGAGCAAATGATTGATGCGTTATCGCCAGCCAATTTTTTTGCTACCAATCCGGAAGCCCTGAATCAAATTATTGAGTCGCAAGGCGATTCATTGCGCAAGGGAATTATCAATTTATTGGGGGATATGCAAAAAGGTAAAGTGAGCCAAACCGATGAGACTGCTTTCGAGGTGGGTAAGAATTTAGCCAATACCCCTGGATCGGTTGTCTTCCGAAATGCCTTGTTCGAATTAATTCAATACAAGCCTTCGACGGAAACGGTTTATGAGCGACCTTTTTTAATGGTGCCACCGTGCATCAATAAATTCTATATTTTAGATTTGCAACCTGAAAACTCGGTAGTGCGTTACATGGTTGAACAAGGGCATACCGTGTATTTGGTATCTTGGAAAAATCCCGACAGCAACATGAATCAGATTACTTGGGACGATTATGTTGAGACTGGAGTGATCAAAGCGATTGAGGTGGTGCGTGAGATTAGCGCACAGGACAAAATCAATATTTTAGGATTTTGTGTGGGCGGTACTTTGGTGAGCACCGCTTTGGCTGTTTTGGCAGCGCGCAAAAAAGACTGGATTGCCAGTCTGACCTTGCTAACGACTTTATTAGACTTTAGTGATACCGGAATTTTGGATGTATTTATTGATGAATCCTTGGTGAATTTGCGTGAAAATTCGATTGGCGGTAAGGATCAAAAATACGGTTTGATGTCTGGCCTCGATTTAGCAAATACCTTTTCTTTCTTACGTCCGAATGAATTGGTGTGGAATTATGTGGTCGATAATTATCTAAAAGGGAAATCGCCCGTTCCCTTTGATCTACTGTATTGGAATGGCGATTCAACCAACCTTCCGGGCCCCATGTATTGCTGGTATTTGCGCCATACGTATTTGCAGAATGAATTGGTTAAGCCTAATCAATTACAGGTTTGCGGTGTGCCGATTGATTTGGGCAAGATTAAATGTCCGACTTATATTTATGCCTCGCGCGAGGATCATATTGTTCCTTGGCATTCAGGATATCGTAGTACGCAAATTGTAAAAGGGCCGATTCGTTTCATATTGGGTGCTTCGGGGCATATTGCTGGCGTGATTAATCCGCCTCACAAAAAGAAACGCAACTATTGGTCTAATTCAAATTTGCCCAAGAACCCAGAAAAATGGTTTGAGGGCGCAACCGAGGTGGCTGGAAGTTGGTGGCCAGATTATGTGGAATGGTTATCGCAGCACGGTGGCCAAAAAATCAACGCACCAAAAGTAGAGGGCAATTCGAAATATAAGGCTTTGGTGACTGCCCCTGGGACTTATGTAAAAGAAAAGGCGCAAAAGTAAGTTGCACAAATAAGGCCGGTTTCTTAAGGTCGATTGGAACGCATTAAAAATACATTAAAATTTTTTTAGGGGATTGATGATGAAAGTTGCATACGTTACTGGCGGTATGGGTGGAATTGGTACTTCGATTTGCCAGCGTTTGGCAAAAGAGGGTTTTAAAGTCGTTGCCGGTTGTGGCCCAAACTCCCCACGTAAGGACCGTTGGCTAAAAGAACAAAAAGAGCTTGGGTATGACTTTTCGGCATCCGAAGGTAATGTGGCGGATTGGGAGAGTACCAAACAGGCTTTTGAAAAAGTCAAAGCGGAAGTCGGTCGTGTCGATGTGTTAGTGAACAATGCAGGCATTACGCGCGACACCGTATTTCGTAAAATGACGCCCGACGATTGGAAAGCGGTGATTGATACCAATCTGAATTCTCTATTTAATGTTACCAAGCAAGTGATCGAGGGGATGGTTGAGAACAATTGGGGTCGGATTGTTAATATTTCTTCCGTAAATGGTCAAAAAGGCCAATTCGGTCAAACCAATTATTCGACTGCAAAAGCAGGAATTCATGGTTTTACGATGGCTTTAGCGCAAGAAGTTGCTGGCAAGGGTGTAACGGTCAATACCGTATCGCCTGGTTATATTGGGACTGAGATGGTTAGGGCTGTTCGCCCTGATGTACTGGAAAAGATCGTAGCTGGAATTCCTGTAAAACGCTTGGGTACACCCGAAGAAATTGCCTCAATCTGTGCTTGGATTGCCTCAGATGATGCGGCTTTTGCTACTGGCGCTGATTTTTCCTTGAATGGTGGCATGCATACAGGCTAAACTTCGCTTATTCTGCAGCGCAATCAAGTAAGGAAATACGATGGCTTCCAAGATGAAAAAGGGTGGTGATGAACGTCTGATTAAGAAGTATCCCAATCGACGTTTGTACGACACCCAAACTAGCGCCTATGTGACCTTATCCGACATCAAGAATTTGGTGATGTCGAGTGAGCCTTTTAAAGTACTCGACGCCAAAACCGATGAGGATTTAACACGTAGCATTCTCTTGCAAATTATTTTGGAAGAGGAGTCTTGCGGTATGCCCGTATTTTCGACGCAAATGTTACAGCAGGTGATTCGTTTTTACGGCCATTCGATGCAAAGTTTAATGGGCAATCATCTTGAGAAGACCATGCAATCATTTATGGATATTCACAATAAATTGTCTGAGCAATCGCAAGGGATGGCAACTGGTGTTCCTGGTAGCGATGCGTGGGCGCAAATGATGCATCTACAAAATCCATTTATGCAAAATTTAATGGGCTCGTATATGGATCAAAGCAAAGATTTATTTCTGAAGATGCAAGAGCAGATGCAGAAATCGAGCAATCTGTTTCCCGGTTTTCCATTTGCCAAAACACCTGCGAACCCTGCTAAAGAATCATGATTCAAAGTCCTGCGCGTGACAAGTAAAGTAGGTTTCGTTTCTTTGGGCTGTCCCAAAGCCTTAGTTGATTCTGAATTAATTCTCACGCAGTTAAGTGCCGAAGGTTATGAGACCGCGAAGGATTATGCGGGTGCCGATTTGGTGATTGTGAATACCTGTGGTTTTATCGATTCGGCGGTGGAAGAGAGTCTAAATGCGATTGGCGAAGCTTTAGCCGAAAATGGCAAGGTGATTGTTACCGGTTGTTTAGGCGCCAAAAAAAGTGCCGATGGTGGCGATTTAATCCGAAGCATTCACCCTAAGGTATTGGCAGTAACTGGTCCGCACGCTACCGACGAGGTGATGCAGGCAGTGCATCAGCACTTACCCAAACCGCATGATCCTTTTGTGGATTTGGTTCCGCCGATTGGTGTCAAGCTCACACCAAAACATTATGCGTATTTAAAAATATCCGAAGGCTGTAATCATCGCTGTACCTTTTGCATCATTCCCAGTATGCGTGGCGATTTGGTGTCGCGTCCGATTGGTGATGTGTTATCGGAGGCGCAGCGCTTATTTGAGTCTGGTGTTAAAGAGTTATTGGTGGTTTCGCAAGACACCAGTGCCTATGGAGTTGATATTCAATATCGCACAGGATTTTGGGATGGAAAACCCGTCAAAACCCGTTTGTACGATCTGGCCAAAGCATTGCATGATTTAGCACGTCAACACGAGGCGTGGGTGCGATTGCATTATGTTTATCCATACCCGCACGTCGATGCGATTTTGCCTTTGATGGCTGAATTTGCAGAGAACGGCTCTGGTTTATTGCCTTATCTCGATATTCCCTTGCAACATGCGCATCCCGATGTATTAAAGCGTATGAAGCGGCCTGCGAGTGGTGAGAAAAATTTAGAGCGGATTGAAGCGTGGCGTCAGGTTTGCCCTGATCTTGTGATTCGCAGTACCTTTATCGCCGGTTTTCCAGGCGAAACCGCAGACGAATTTAATTACTTACTCGATTTTATGCGCGTCGCCAAAATTGATCGCGCGGGATGTTTTGCTTATTCTCCCGTGGAAGGCGCGCTAGCCAATCAGTTACCAAACCCAGTACCTGATGACTTACGTGAACAACGGCGCGCTGATTTTATGGCGATTGCCGAAACCGAATCGGCTAAACGGTTGCAACGCTTGGTGGGAAAACGTCTCCGAATTTTGGTCGATCGGGTCGACGAACAGGGTGGTATTGGCCGAACTGCGGGTGATGCGCCTGAGATTGACGGATTAGTGCGGATTTTGCCTGCCAATAAACCATCGAAACGTTATCGGGTGGGTGAGTTTATCAAAGCAAGAATTGTGAGCGCCCAAGGCCACGACTTACTCGCTGAGGTTTAGATCTTAGTCACAGAAAGTAGGATAATTGCTGAAATTGTTATTTTTAGTAATTTCTGAATGAATTATTCCAAGGGGAAGTGATATGACTCGCGATGTCGTTGTTTTAAGTGCGGTACGTTCCGCAATCGGTGGTTTTGGTGGCAGTTTAAGTAGCTTAGAGCCCTCTGAATTGGGCGGTATGGTGATGAAAGAGGCGGTAACTCGCTCTGGCGTCGACCCACAAAAAATTAATTACGTGACGGTGGGAAATACCATTCCTACCGATAATCGCTATGCCTATGTGGCACGCGTCGCTTCGATTCAAGCGGGCTTGCCAATGGAATCGGTAGCCATGGCAGTAAATCGTTTATGCAGTTCTGGTTTGCAAGCGATTGTGACAAGTGCACAGGCGATTATGCTTAATGATTGCGACTATGGTGTTGGCGGCGGTGTTGAGGTGATGTCGCGCGGGATGTATGGTTCACCGGCGATGCGCAGTGGTGCGCGGATGGGCGATACCAAGATGATTGATTTGATGGTTTCGGTTTTAACTGACCCATTTGGGGTTGGTCATATGGGTATTACGGCTGAGAATTTAGCTGAAAAATGGAAGTCTTCACGCGAGGAGCAAGATGCAGTAGCAGTTGAATCGCATCGTCGGGCAGCGGTGGCAATTAAAGAGGGTCGTTTTAAATCCCAAATTGTGCCGATTACGATTAAATCCCGTAAGGGCGATGTCGTCTTTGATACCGATGAACATTGCAAGCCTGATACGACCATGGAAACGCTGGCCAAGATGAAGCCCGCATTTAAAAAAGAGGGCGGCACTGTTACAGCAGGTAATGCTTCTGGAATTAATGATGGCGCCGCTTTTTTTGTTTTAGCAGCAGCTGATGTGGCGGCTAAGGCAGGGCAAAAACCATTAGCGCGTTTAGTCTCGTATGCAGTTGCTGGTGTACCGAATCACATTATGGGCGAAGGTCCGATTCCTGCTTCTAAATTAGCTTTATCGCGCGCCGGTTTAACGCTAGACAAAATAGATGTGATTGAATCCAATGAAGCCTTTGCTGCTCAAGCTCTGGCAGTCACCAAAGGTTTGGGTTTAGATCCTGCTAAAACGAATGTGAATGGCGGTGCGATTGCATTGGGCCATCCGATTGGTTGCTCAGGCGCTGCCATTGCGACGAAAGCGATTCACGAGTTGCATCGTGTGAATGGGAAATACGCTTTGGTAACGATGTGTATTGGTGGTGGCCAAGGCATTGCCGTGGTGTTTGAACGCCTGTAATTTGCTTTAACTGAGCACTGCTGTGGGTTTTGTGGGCGGGGTGCTTTGTACTAGAGCCGAGCTTAGGCGTTTCATGACCATTCGAATTGCTTCAATGCGTTGCTCGAGTTTTTCGAAATCATTTTCTTTTTTGGGTAGATATTTAATCCGATCTGGTCCATTGAGTTGAATTTGTTTTTCGCTTTGGACTAATTGAATGATTCGTAAGGGGTCGAGTGGCGGGTTGGGTATAAATTGCAATTGAATTTGCACGGGGTTGGCGTCGATTTTTTTAATTCCCAATAAGCTCATTTCTAAACGAAGACGGTGCGTTTCGTAAAACGCTTTGGCAGCATCGGGTAGATTACCAAAGCGATCAATTAATTCTTCGCGGAGATTGCTGAGTTCACTAAAGTCATTGGTGTTGGCGAAGCGTTTGTATAAAGAAAGGCGCTCGTGCACATCGGGGCAATACTCCGCAGGTAATAAAGCGGGTACCCCTAAATTGACATCGGTCGTCGCTTGGAGAGGCTTTAATAGATCGGGCTCCTCGCCGTTACGAAGCGATTTCACGGCGCGGTTTAGCATTTCGGTATAAAGCTGGAAACCAATCTCATGAATATCACCCGATTGTTTATCGCCCAATACTTCACCAGCTCCACGAATTTCGAGATCGTGCATGGCGAGATAAAAACCCGACCCTAATTCTTCCATGGCCTGAATCGCATCTAGGCGGAGGGTGGCCTGTTTGCTTAAGGCTTCTGGGTCGGGTACTAATAAATAAGCATAGGCTTGGTGATGCGAGCGACCGACTCGACCACGTAATTGGTGGAGTTGCGCTAAGCCAAATTTATCGGCACGGTGCATGATGATGGTGTTGGCAGTGGGGACGTCAATCCCCGTTTCAATAATCGTAGTGCATAAGAGCACATTATTACGTTGCGTCACAAAATCACGCATCACCGCCTCGAGTTCGCGTTCGTGCATTTGCCCATGAGCCACAGTAATTCTGGCTTCGGGTAATAAAATTTGCAGAGCTTGTTTGCGATTTTGAATCGTATCGACTTCATTGTGTAAAAAATAAACCTGACCGCCGCGTTTAATTTCACGCAACACCGCTTCGCGAATCACGGCATCACCTTCACGACGCACGAAGGTTTTAATTGCTAGACGTTTTTGTGGTGCCGTTGCTATCACCGAAAAGTCGCGTAATCCTTCGAGAGCCATGCCTAAGGTTCTAGGGATCGGCGTAGCCGTTAGAGTGAGAATATCGACTTCAGCGCGCATCGCTTTGAGAGCATCTTTTTGCCTTACGCCAAAACGATGTTCTTCGTCCACAATCACTAAACCGAGTCGATTAAATTGCGTTTCTTTAGAGAGTAATTTATGAGTACCAATCACAATATCGGCCTCTCCCGATGCAATCGCTGCTAGCGCTTGATTAATCTCTTGAGTGGTTTTAAAGCGCGATAGTTCAACAATTTTTACTGGCCATGGTGCAAAGCGATCCTTCCAGGTGCTGGCATGTTGTTCTGCTAAGAGGGTGGTGGGCGCCAAAATAGCCACCTGCTTGCCACCCATTACAGCAACAAAGCTGGCGCGTAAGGCGACCTCGGTTTTTCCAAAGCCAACATCACCACAAACCAAGCGATCCATTGGTTTTCCGCTGGTCATGTCGCCAATCACAGCGGCGATGGCATTAGCTTGATCGGGAGTTTCTTCAAAACCAAAGCTTTCGGCAAAGGCAGCGTAATCATGGGCAGAAAATTCAAAGGCATGACCCTTGCGAATCGCTCGAGCTGCATAGAGTGCTAATAGTTCAGCTGCGGTATCGCGAATTTGTTGGGCGGCTTTGCGTTTGGCTTTATCCCATTGGCCTGAGCCTAATTGATGTAACGGGGCTGAATCAGGATCGGCGCCGGCATAGCGCGTGACTTGTTGTAATTGTTGAACTGGCACATACAAAGTGGCTTGGTTGGCGTATTGCAAATGAAGGAATTCTTCAAAAACGGGATCGAGTTTGGCGCCGGCGATATTGAGTAATACCAAGCCTTGATAGCGTCCAATTCCATGTTCAACGTGCACCACCGGATCACCGACTTTCAGTTCCGATAAATCTTTAAATAGGGTGTCGGGGTCGGTATTAGTGTCACGCCCTTGTTTGCGTTGCCGAGCTGTGTGCGTAAAGAGTTCTGCTTCGGTAATCAGGATGCAATTTTTTTCGAGCCAACTAAAACCGTTCAATAGGGGTGCTAAACAAATCGCAAAGCGAAAATCGCTTTGAATGAAGGCGGCCACCGATTCGCTATCTTGAGGCTTTAATGGATACAGTGGCTGTGGGGATAAATTACTTTCCTCGATCAGCTGTCGCAAGGATTCGCGTCGACCTGCGCTATCGGCGCAAATTAAAACGCGTGCTTGGGATTTTTCGACCGTATTACGTAATCGTTGCAGAGGATCCGATTCGCGGCGCTGGACTGATACATCGGGAACGGGTAAAAAAATCAGGTTGGCGTTTTCTGGGTTGGCATTTTCTTGATCTGCGGTTTTAATTACGGTTTCAATCGCCTTATCAATCACTTTATCAATCACTAAGCGGGCATAGGGCTTGAGTCGTGAAAAGAATGCATCTACCTCTAGGAATAGTGCGCTGGGCGGTAATACCGGTCTTTCCGAATCATGCTTTAGAAAGTTGTAGCGCTGTTCGGTATCTTTCCAAAACTGACGAATTGCCTCTTCGATAGGACCGACTGTCAACACCCAAACTGGGTCCTTGTTTTGATCGCTTTGGGCTGAGCGCGGAAAATAATCGAAAACAGTGGCGGTTTGATCAAAAAATAAAGGTAAATACGATTCAATTCCCGCGCTTGGAATTCCGCTGCTGACGTCTTTGTAAACCGAGCAACGGGTTGGATCGCCTTCAATCGCTTCTCGCCACCGACCACGAAACGCGGTGCGCGCTTCTTCATCAAAAGGAAACTCATGCCCAGGTAATAAACGAATTTCTTTAACTGGGTAGAGACTGCGTTGCGTATCGGGGTCAAAGGCGCGAATTTGTTCGATTTCATCGCCGAATAAATCGAGGCGGTAAGGCAGGGTTGAGCCCATTGGAAACAAATCGATTAAGCCACCACGAATACTGTATTCACCAGGACGCATCACAGCGCTGACGGGATCGTATCCAGCTTGCTGTAATTGCAAACGCAAGGCTGCTTCGTTAAGACTCTCACCTTGTTTGAAGAAAAAGGTGTGTGCTGATAAAAATAGTGGCGGCCCTAATTTTTGTAGTGCGGTCGTAATCGGAATTAAAACGACATCACACGAACCATTCAACATGTCATGCAAGGTCGCAAGGCGTTCCGATATTAAATCTTGATGGGGTGAGAAATGGTCGTAGGGCAGAATTTCCCAATCGGGTAATAAACGAATTTTGAGAAGTGGCGCAAAACTCGGAATTTCTTCAAGCAGTCGTTGGGCTTCGAGTGCCTGCGCGCAAAATACCACCATCAGCGAGTATTGTTGGCGTTGTTGTTGGGCTACTTGCGCTATCAGAGCAGCATCAGAAGAGCCCACTATGTTTGAAAAGGTAAAGCGCTGCCCAACCCGCAAAGCGGGGATAGGGGGTAATGGCGCAGCAATGGACATCGATTCTCATTATAGAATCAGGCATAACTTCTGAAAGTGAACTATTTATGACGTATCCCAAAGCCGCTTGTCATGCGATCTTGCCCGCAGCAGGGGTCGGAGCACGTTTAAGCGCTGCTGGCGATACCCATCAGCCCAAGCAATTTCGTCTCTTGGCAGGTAAACCAATGCTCTTGTATGCGGTCGAGGCTTTTATGGATTGCCCGCAAATCGAATCAATTTGGTTGGGACTGAGTTCTGGGATGGCTAAACCAGTCGAGGCACTGCTAGCAGGATTAAAAGATCGTAATAAACCGATACATTGTTTGGAAACGGGCGGAGCGACGCGTCAATTAACGGTAATGAATACCTTGGCGGCGATGTTAAAACAGAATGTTGACGCTCAAGATTGGGCTTTAGTACACGATGCAGCGCGCCCAGGAATTACGCCGCACTTAATTCAGCATTTAATCGAGCAGGTCGTGGCGCAGGGAGAGAGTCCTTATGTCGGTGGTTTATTAGCGATGCCAATGGCCGATACGGTTAAAGAAGCGGTCTTGAGTTCGAATCATTCCAAACGCACCATCGATCGCAGTCGCTTATGGCAAGCACAGACTCCACAAATGTTTCGTTTGCATGCCTTATTAGAAGCTCTGCAGGCAGCAACTGCAGCAGGTGACAATGTGACCGATGAAGCGAGCGCGATCGAAGCGCTTGGGGGGCATCCTTTGTTGGTTGAGGGCGCTGCCTACAATTTAAAAGTGACGCAAGCAGCCGATTGGCTACTGATGGAGTCCTTATTAAAAAATGAGGTATCTTCGTAATATGAGTTCAGCAAACACCTCGGTACCATTTCGAATTGGTCAAGGCTACGATATCCATGCTCTAGTGGAGGGTCGGCGTTTGATTTTGGGCGGGGTTTTGATTCCGTATGAAAAAGGCTTATTGGGGCATTCGGATGCCGATGCACTCTTGCATGCGATTACCGATGCGCTCCTTGGCGCAGCTGGTTTACATGACATCGGCCAATTATTTCCTGATGACGATGCGCGTTTTAAAGATATGGATAGCAGAGTGCTGTTGCGATCAGCTTTACAAAAGGTTCAGGCGACTGGTTTACAAGTAGGCAATGTCGATGCGACGATTATTTGTCAAAAACCGAAACTGGCTGCTCATATTCCCGATATGGTCAAGAATATTGCCAGTGATTTGGGGGTTAATTCGAGCCATATCAACATTAAAGCCAAGACCAATGAAGCAATGGGGCATTTGGGTCGGGGCGAGGGGATTGCGGTCCATGCGGTGGCCTTGCTGTATCGGCACTAAGCAAGGCTCTAGGCTGATCTAGCCGATTCGGCACTTTTATCGCTAAGACATTGTAAAATCAACCCTTTTAGTGAATTCTAGGCTGAGTTGTCACCAACGGTAAGGCTCGCAGGAGCAGTTTTTCTTTTTACTGCGAGGATGGCGAAATTGGTAGACGCACCAGGTTTAGGTCCTGACGCCAGAAATGGTGTGGGGGTTCGAGTCCCCCTCCTCGCACCACATGGCTGCTCGGTTTGGAATTCAGTATGGAATAAAAAGTAATTGATTAACTTTCTTGAGATGAGGCAGTGGTGCAAATAGAAAATTTAGGTAGTTTAGATCGTAAGATGACTGTGCAGTTTGCGCGTGCCGATATTCATCAGGCCCGCGAAGCCCGCTTAAATAAAATTAGCAAAGGGATGAAGATGCCTGGTTTTCGTCCTGGCAAGGTACCCAAGAGCATGGTTGAAAAACAGTATGGTTTGCAAGTTGATTTTGAAGTGCAGTACGACAAAGCCACGGAGTTGTTTTATCAATTAAGCCGTCAAGAAGGTTTGAAGTTGGCGGGTCAGCCTCGTTTAGAACCCAAAAGCGATTTAAGCGCCGACGAAATTATTTTCGATGCTTTTTTTGAGGTCTTACCCGATATCAAGATGGGCGATTTTTCAAATTCCGAATTTACACGTTTTACCACTGAAGTGAATGATCCTGAAATTGATCGTGCTTTAGATGTCTTACGCAAGCAGCGTGTTCATTATCATCCGCGCGGCCAAGCTGGTGATCATGGGGATGGTGGCGCGAACACCGCCGTTCAAGATGGCGACGAAGTGACACTCGACTTTATTGGCAAAATCGATGGCGTTGAATTTGCAGGTGGAAAAGCCGATGACTTTAAGTTTGTAGTGGGCGCCAAGCAAATGCTGCCTGAGTTTGAGGCTGCCGCCATGGGCCTAAAAGCTGGCGAAAGTAAAACCTTCCCCTTAAAATTTCCAGACGACTACCACGGTAAAGATGTTGCTGGTAAGACGGCTGATTTCACGATTACGATCAAACAGGTCGCTTGGCCTCATATGCCGCCAGTAGACGACGCCTTTGCTGAATCACTGGGCGTTAAAGAGGGTGGTGTTACTAAGATGCGTGAAGAAGTTCGGGAGAATATGGTGCGTGAGGTTAAGCGCCGCTCTGAATCCTTACTAAAAAATCAAGTGATGGATGAATTAGTCAAACTTTGTCCCTTAGATGTACCCAAAGGTCTCTTGGAGGGCGAGCAAGAGCGGATGGTTCAATCTGCCCGTGAAGAATTAATTCAGCGTGGAATTCCCAATGCTAAGGATGCGCCGATTCCCGTCGAGATGTTTAAAGAGCAGGCCGATAAACGCGTACGACTCGGTTTGATTTTGGGTGATTTAGTCAAGCAACAAAACTTAGCGGCGACTCCAGAGCAAATTAAAAAAGCGATTGAAGAATTGGCTGCGACCTATGAGGATCCGAAAGAGGTCGTTATTTGGTATTACAGCGATCCAAAACGGATTAAAGATGTCGAGGCTTTAGTGCTTGAAGAGAATGTGGTTCGTTATATCAGTGGCTTAGGTAAACTAAGCGATAAGGCAGTCAGTTTTGAAGAACTGAGTAAGATGAGCTAAGTAAGTTGTGCTAAGTAAGTTGTGCTGAGTAAGTTGTAAAGTATCTCAATACCGCTTTTTTATTTTATTTTTTGTGAAAGAAGTCATGGAAATAACAAATACGCATTCTGGAGCCTTAGATACCCAAGCTCTTGGTTTGGTCCCTATGGTGGTAGAAACCTCGGGTCGTGGGGAGCGTGCCTATGATATCTATTCACGTCTTTTAAAAGAGCGAGTTGTTTTCTTAGTCGGCGAGGTAAATGACCAAACGGCTAATTTGGTGATTGCGCAACTTTTGTTTTTAGAAAGTGAAAATCCCGATAAGGAGATTTCGCTCTATATCAATTCACCCGGTGGTTCGGTATCGGCTGGTCTGGCGATTTATGACACGATGCAATTTATTAAACCCCATGTGAGCACCCTTTGTATGGGTTTAGCCGCTAGCATGGGTGCTTTTTTATTGTGCGCTGGCGAAAAAGGCAAGCGGTACGCATTGCCTAATTCGCGCGTCATGATTCATCAACCTTTAGGTGGGGCAAGGGGTCAAGCTTCGGATATTGAAATTCAAGCGCGCGAGATTTTGTATTTGCGCGAACGTTTAAATACGATTTTGTCTGAGCGGACTGGGCAGCCTGTCGATACGATTGCCAAAGATACCGATCGCGATAATTTCATGTCGGCTGATCAGGCGCGCGATTATGGTCTGATTGATAAAGTGATTGATAAGCGCGCATGAGCGATAAATCGTCTAGCGATCAATCTTTACACTGCTCTTTTTGCGGAAAGAGTCAGCACGAAGTTAAAAAACTGATTGCTGGCCCTTCGGTATTTATTTGCGACGAGTGTATTGATTTATGCACCGATATTATTCAAGAAGAAATATCCAAAGAACCTTTTGAAAATAAAAATGATTCTTTACCAGCGCCACTCGAAATTCGTGAGAATTTAGATCAGTATGTGATTGGACAAGATTTAGCGAAGAAAACTTTAGCGGTGGCTGTGTATAACCATTACAAACGATTAATGCATTTGCCACAAAGTAAAAAGCAGGTACTTGGCGATGAAGAGGGTATTAAGTCTAATTCAGCTAGTTCGATTAAAGATAAAAGTTCTGCCGAGGAAAAAAAATCAAAAAATAAAGGAACTCCTGGTAAAGCTATTGTTGGCGGAGTTGAATTAGCTAAGAGCAATATTTTATTAATTGGACCTACCGGATCAGGAAAGACTTTATTGGCGCAAACCTTAGCGCGCATGCTCGATGTTCCTTTTGTGATGGCCGATGCCACCACCCTGACTGAAGCGGGATATGTTGGCGAGGATGTAGAAAATATTATTCAGAAGTTATTGCAAAATTGCGATTACAACATTGAAAAAGCGCAGCGCGGTATTGTTTATATCGATGAGATCGATAAGATTTCACGCAAATCGGATAATCCATCGATCACACGCGATGTTTCTGGCGAGGGTGTCCAACAAGCTTTATTAAAGTTAATCGAAGGTACCATGGCTTCGGTTCCTCCTCAAGGCGGCCGCAAGCATCCTAACCAAGATTTTTTACAGGTTGATACCACCAATATCTTATTCATCTGTGGCGGTGCTTTTGATGGTCTTGAAAAAGTGATTCAGCAGCGGACGCAAAAATCGGGTATTGGTTTTAGCGCTGAAGTAGTTGCTAAAGATAGTCGTGGGGTCGGCGAGCTTTTATCTGAAGTAGAACCTGAGGACTTAATTAAATTTGGTTTGATTCCCGAATTAATTGGCCGTTTGCCGGTAGTAGCTACCTTAATGGAGCTCGATGAAGCAGCTTTGATTCAAATTTTGACCGAGCCGAAGAATGCGCTAGTTAAGCAATATCAAGCTTTGTTGGGGATGGAAGGCGTTGAATTAGAAGTCCGTCAAGATGCCTTAGCAGCGATTGCTAAAAAAGCAATTGCCCGTAAAACGGGTGCCCGCGGCTTGCGTTCGATTTTGGAAGGCGTCTTAATGGACGTGATGTACGAATTACCTTCAACTAAAAACGTTCAGAAGGTGGTGGTTGATGAAAATACCGTTACCGGTAAGGGCAGGCCGCTTTTAGTCTTTAAGCAGGGCGGTAAGCAGGAATCTGACCTCAGCAAACACCCAGAAATGTCAAAAAAAGCCTAAATTAATCAATTTTTAAGCCTTTTTACTCCATTTCAGCCATTTTTCGCCTATTTTGAGTGGTTTTTCCTTGTTTTTTTCTAAGTGGTCTCCATATAAAGTGTATGCTTTAGAAATACATCGTTTTTGATGTTTTTAAATCAAATTTACTGACCAAACTACTAAATACGCTAAAAATTTATGCCAGGACAACTACTGCTACCGTCTGAACCGATTCAATTGCCTTTATTGCCTTTAAGGGACGTGGTCGTATTCCCCCATATGGTGATCCCCTTATTTGTGGGGCGCCCCAAGTCGATTAAAGCGCTTGAGGCTGCCATGGAAACCGGTAAAAGCGTCTTATTGGTAGCGCAAAAAGCAGCCGCCAAGGATGAGCCTACCGTTGAGGATCTTTACGAAATTGGTTGTATCGCTAGTATTCTGCAAATGCTGAAGTTACCTGATGGCACCGTGAAGGTTCTGGTGGAAGGGTCGCAGCGTGCCGAAGTTAGTCAAATCGAAGATAGTTTGGGCTACTTTAGTTGTGAAGCGACACCAAAAACGATTGATGTGGTGGACGTTCATGAAACCGAAGCGATTCGGCGTGCGATCATGGCGCAATTTGATCAGTACGTCAAACTGAATAAAAAAATTCCTCAAGAAATCTTGGCCTCATTAGCTGGGATTGACGATGCCAGCCGTTTGGCCGATACGATTTGTGCCCACTTACCCGTCAAACTGGAGCAAAAACAACGGCTCTTAGAAATGAATGGCGTAATTGAGCGCTTAGAAAGTCTGTTGGCCGACCTAGAAAGTGAAATTGATATTTTGCAAGTCGAGAAACGCATTCGCGGTCGTGTTAAACGTCAGATGGAGAAAAGCCAACGCGAGTATTACTTGAACGAGCAAGTTAAAGCGATTCAGAAAGAATTGGGCGAAGGCGAAGAGGGTGCCGATTTAGAAGAGCTTGAAAAACGCATTAAGGCCGCAAAGATGCCTAAAGAGGCGTTAAAGAAAGCAGAATCTGAGCTTAAAAAACTGAAGCTCATGTCGCCTATGTCGGCCGAAGCTACGGTGATTCGTAACTTTATCGATACCTTGGTCAATCTACCTTGGCGCAAGAAAAGCAAAATTAATAATGATTTGAATAATGCTGAAAAAGTATTGAATGAAGATCATTATGGTTTAGATAAAGTCAAAGAACGGATTCTCGAATACCTTGCTGTGCAACAACGAGTCGACCGTGTGAAAGCCCCGATTTTGTGTTTAGTGGGACCTCCTGGCGTAGGTAAAACTTCCTTAGGGCAATCGGTGGCGCGCGCTACCAACCGCAAGTTTGTGCGGATGGCATTAGGCGGAGTGCGTGATGAATCGGAAATTCGCGGGCATCGTCGCACCTATATTGGTTCGATGCCAGGCAAGATTTTGTCGAGCCTAACCAAAGTAGGCGTGCGTAATCCTTTATTCCTCTTAGATGAAGTTGACAAAATGGGGATGGACTTTAGAGGTGATCCGGCGAGTGCCTTGCTTGAAGTCTTAGACCCTGAACAAAATCACACCTTCCAAGATCATTATGTGGAAGTTGATTTTGATTTATCGGACGTGATGTTTGTTGCTACGGCAAACTCCTTAAATATTCCCAGCCCTTTATTGGATCGAATGGAAGTCATTCGTTTAGCGGGTTATACCGAGGATGAAAAAACCAGTATTGCCACCAATTATTTAATTCCTAAGCAAATTAAAAATAATGGCTTAAAAGAAGGCGAACTCTCGATTGCTGAAAGTGCGATTCGCAATATTATTCGTTACTACACGCGTGAAGCGGGAGTGCGCGCTTTAGAACGTGAGATTAGCAAGATTTGCCGTAAAACCGTCAAGATGCTGTTACTCAAGAAGGAAGCTGCACCCGTTAAAGTCGATGCAGATAATCTAGAAAAATTCTTATCGGTTCGCATGTTTGATTTTGGTATGGCGGCCAAAGAAAATCAAATTGGTCAGGTGACTGGCTTAGCATGGACTGAAGTCGGCGGCGATTTGTTAACGATTGAAGCGGCTTTAATGCCAGGCAAAGGTGTGATTACGCGGACAGGTTCGATTGGCGATGTGATGAAAGAGTCGGTCGAGGCTGCCAGAACAGTGGTGCGTTCGCGTTCAAAAGCCTTGGGCATTACGGATGAGGCATTTGAGAAGAAAGATATTCATATTCACTTTCCAGAAGGGGCCACTCCAAAAGATGGGCCTTCGGCTGGAATTGCGATTACGACCGCTTTAGTTTCTGTTTTCACAGGCATTCCAGTGCGCTCCGATATCGCCATGACCGGTGAAATTACGCTACGCGGTGAAGTGTTGCCGATCGGTGGTTTAAAAGAGAAATTGTTAGCTGCGCACCGCGGTGGAATTAAATTAGTTTTAATCCCCGAAGAAAACGTCAAGGATTTGATTGATATTCCCGATAATGTAAAGAATGCGATCGAAATTATTCCGGTACGCTGGATTGATAAGGTCTTGGAATTGGCTTTAGAGCGCATTCCTCAGTCTTTGCCCGATCCAACCCCCGAAGAGTTGGCTAAAAAAGCCGCTGAAGCGGCGCAGGCTAGGGCCGCAAGTGCTGGCGAGACACTGAAACATTAGATCGGGTTACAATCTCGCCTGCGGTTTTATTTTTGCAGTTCAAACCATTAGGGTGCTTAGCTCAGCTGGTAGAGCGTCTGCCTTACACGCAGAATGTCAGCGGTTCGATCCCGTTAGCACCCACCACCTTTTTGTAGCTCCTCATGTTTGATTTAATCCGTAAACATCAAAAATTAATCCAGATATTTTTAATGCTGTTGATTATTCCCTCGTTTGTTTTTTTTGGGATTTCCAGTTACACCGGATTTTTTGATCAAGAAACCGATTTAGTTAAAGTTTCGGGTCGCGCGATTACCTTGCAAGAGCTGGATAATGCTGCCAAACGTCAGGCTGAGCGGTTTGGCGGTAATAGTCAAATTGCGCAAAGTCTGCCCTTCCGTCAAGCGGTTTTGGATGAATTAATTCAGCAACGATTACTGGCTTTTGGTGTCAATGAATTAAATTTAAAAGTAAGCGAAGAAACCCTCGCCAAAAATATCGCAGCGATTCCTGAGATTAAAGCGCTCTATAAACCCGATGGTAGTTTTGATGGGGTTCGTTACCGTCAATTATTGGCCAATATTGGTTTAACGGTTGAGCAATTTGAAAATTCGCAACGCTTTGATTTGTTAATTCAGCAGTTGGTGACTTCAATTGCTCGCACTGAAATTGCAACAAAGCGCTTTAGTGGCATGATTTCGCAGTTATACGATACTGAAAGACAGGTTCAATCACTTACCTTTAAAGCGACTGACTTTTTAAATAAGGTATCGGTCACGGATTCTCAGTTACAGGATTTTTATCAAGCCAATGGGAAGTTATTTGAAGTGCCCGCCACCATTGATGTCGAGTATTTAGTTTTAAAGGCCGATCCCAAAGAAGATGCAAAAGCGTTTAACGCTAAGGCCGATCAATTTGCGAACTTAACTTACGATCAAGCAGATAGCTTAAAACCCGCTGCCGATAAACTCAAGTTAAATATTCAATCTGCCAAAGGGGTTTCCCGGGCCGGTGGAGTCGGCTTGGGAAGAGGTCATCCCTTGACACATCCTAAAGTATTGCAAGCTTTGTTTGGTGAAGATACGATTAAGAACAAACGTAATATTGAGGCGGTTCAGATTGAACCAGGGACTTATGTTTCTGCGCGTGTCATCGCTTATGTTCCAGCGCGTACTTTGCCTTTTGCAGAAGTTAGCGCTGAAGTGAAACGCCAAGTATCGATTCGCGAGGCGGCTAAGTTAGCTACGAACGCCGCCAAGGAACGCTTGGCAGTATTGCAAAAAGATCCTAAAGAGGTTGTTGGTTTTTCGAAGGCCAATTGGGTATCGCGAAATCGCCCCCTGGATTTACAGGGCCCCGCAATCGATGCGGTGATGGCTTTAGATGCGCAAAAATTACCGGCTTTGGTTTCAGTAAATAGTTCGAGTCAAGACGTGACGATTTATCGAGTGGATCAGGTGCGCCAACCTACTACGGTGGATAGTAAAATTCGGGATGCCCAAGCGCAACAAATTCAGGCCTTGGCAGCCCAAGCTGAATTCGCAGCTTTTATGACCAATTTACGTAGTGCTGCGAAAGTGAAGTTGATTAATCCGCTGAAGGCATCGAACGCCAGCGCGGGGACTTAACTTATCCTCTTAATTCTTTAGGCCTAGCGTACTCTTAAATGGTTCAAGAGCACGCAGTACATTTTTAAATAAGATCGCTTGCGCATCCACATTGGGATGAATGCGATCGGCTTGAAAATATTCTGGCTTGGTAGCTATTCCATCTAGAAAGAAAGGCAGTAAAGCAATTTGTTCGCTTTGTGCGACCGTCTGAAATAATTTATAAAATTGCTGGGTATATTCTGGGCCGTAATTCGTCGGGATTCGCATCCCAAGTAATAAAACTTGAGCCCCTGATTTTTTGGATTGCTGAATCATGTTGCGCAAATTTTGTTCAATTTGTTCGATTGGCAAACCGCGTAGACCATCGTTTGCGCCTAACTCAATAATCACTAAATCGGGCTTTTGATTTAAAAGCGCCGGTAAGCGACTTAGCCCACCTGAGGTGGTTTCTCCGCTAATGCTGGCATTATTTATTTTTACTGCGCTTGCTTGTTTTTTTAACTCATTTTGAAGTAATTGAACCCATCCTGAATTACGAGGTAAGCCATATTCGGCCGAAAGGCTATCTCCTAAGATTAAAACCTGCGACGGCTTTTTAATCTGGGTTGAATTGGCTTGTGCAAACGCCGAAGAATGAAAGAGCCCGAAGGGGACAAAACCATGCAAGCTAAACCCAATGACGAGTAAGATACGGGTAACTAAATTCATTTCGATATTGTGCATCAAATTAATACATCTACTGATTCAACCAAGAAACCTGCTTTGCGAGTTGAGCGACTCGGCAAGACAGTGCCCACAGCCGATGGTCCGCTTGCAATTTTGCAGGGCATTGACTTTTCGATTGCTGCGGGTGAGAGCGTTGCGATTACAGGGCCCTCGGGGTCAGGCAAAAGTACTCTTTTGAGTATGTTGGCTGGATTAGATACGCCGAGCGAAGGCGCAGTTTATTTAATGCAAAAAAATATTAGCGCTTTAGACGAAGATGGGCGTGCGCAGTTGCGTGGTCAATACGTTGGGTTTGTATTTCAATCCTTTCAATTATTACCTCATTTGTCTGCGCTAGAAAATGTGATGTTGCCATTGGAGATTCAGGGAGTCGATTTAAAAAAAGCCAAGTTAGCAGCCAGTGCTTGTTTGGAGCAGGTTGGTTTAGCAGGACGACTAAAGCATTTTTCTAAAACCTTATCGGGTGGCGAGCAACAGCGGGTTGCTTTAGCGCGAGCCTTTGTGGGCAAACCCGCGATTTTATTTGCCGATGAACCGACGGGTAGTTTGGATGAGGCTAGTGGAGCTAAGGTAATTGACTTGTTATTTGAATTAAATCGAGCCAATGGTTCTACCTTGGTCTTGGTGACCCACGATTCAGCGTTGGCTTCCCGATGCGGCCGTCAACTGGTTCTCCATGGGGGTCGTTTGGTGTAGATTGACCTCGGCCTTACCTAGATTTGCCTCGTGTTATCTTGATTTACGAGACTTTTTTACGGCACTCTTATAATCGAGGTATGCCTTTTTTTCGTTGCCTGCCTGGTGCTCTTGCCCTCTCTCCCTTCCGTCAGCAACGACTTTTGACGCAACTTTCAGAGGAAACCCTAGCGTTAGAAAAAATCACAGCCCAGTACCTGCATTTCGTTTGGTCAGAGCAGGAACTAAACCAACAGCAATTGAATACCTTAAAGGCTTTATTGACCTATGGCGAGTCTTTTGTACCGCTTAAGGAAGCTACTAAGGGAAATGACGGCCAGATCATCGCGATTCCCCGATTTGGAACGGTTTCACCTTGGGCTAGTAAAGCGACCGATATCGCGCGTCAATGCGATTTACCGGTATTGCGAATCGAACGTGGCGTGCAATTTAGTTGGCAAGTTCAGAGCGCCTTGTTAGGGTCGAAAAAAATTTCGCCAGCGCAAGAACAATCCTTATTGGCTTTATTGCACGATCGGATGACCGAGACTTTGGTTAAAGAGCTCGATGCCGTGCAAGCTCTGTATCAATCCTTACTCGATCAGCCGTTTATGCGAATCGATATTCTGGGTGAGGGTGAGGCAGCGCTCGCAGAAGCGAATCAATCATTAGGCTTGGCTTTATCAGCCGACGAGATTGGGTATTTAGTTGAAAACTTTATGCGTTTGGGTCGCAATCCGAGCGATGTCGAACTGATGATGTTTGCACAAGCTAATAGCGAACATTGCCGCCATAAAATTTTTAATGCGTCTTGGACGATTGATGGTGATCAACAAGCCAATACTTTATTTGGCATGATTCGCAATACCCATCATTTGCAACCTAAAGGAAGTGTGGTGGCGTATTCCGATAATTCGGCAGTGATGGAGGGTTGCGAAGCAGAAACTTGGATGCCTCAAGGTAGCGAGCAGCGTTATCAAAAGGAACGCCGCTTGGTGCACACCTTAATGAAAGTAGAAACCCACAATCACCCCACTGCGATTGCGCCTTTCCAAGGAGCGTCCACAGGGGCGGGCGGTGAGATTCGCGATGAGGGTGCAACTGGGGTTGGCGGAAAACCGAAGGCAGGTTTAACTGGCTTCTCAGTGTCGAATCTTCATATTCCAGGTACTGATTTTCCGTGGGAGAAAAATCCCTATGGCAAGCCTGAACGCATTGCTTCTCCTTTGCAGATCATGATCGATGGGCCGCTTGGCGGCGCTGCTTTTAATAATGAATTTGGTCGTCCCAACTTAACGGGTTATTTTCGGGTGTTTGAGCAAACCCTCGATGGCGAGCGTCGTGGTTATCACAAGCCCATTATGATTGCGGGCGGTATTGGCAATATTGAAGCGATTCATACGCATAAAGCTGGAATTGAAGCAGGTGATCTACTCATTCAACTTGGTGGACCTGGAATGCGAATTGGAATGGGCGGTGGAAGCGCTAGTTCGATGGCAACGGGGGCGAATACTGCCGATTTGGATTTTGATTCGGTGCAACGTGGCAATCCTGAAATAGAACGTCGCGCTCAAGAGGTGATTAACCATTGCCGAGCCCTAGGAAAAAAGAATCCGATTGTGTCGATTCACGATGTGGGCGCCGGTGGTTTATCAAACGCCTTTCCTGAGTTAGCTGATAGCGCTGGTTTAGGCGCACAATTTGATTTGCGTACGATTCCCTTGGAAGAGAGCGGTATGAGCCCCGCTGAAATTTGGTGCAATGAATCGCAAGAACGTTATGTGATTGCGATTCGTCCCAGCAGTCTTGATCTAGTCCAATCATTTTGTGAACGTGAGCGCTGCCCATTTGCCGTGGTGGGTTATGCTACCGCCGAACGCCAATTGCAACTGCATGATCCACGACAAGCAAACAATCCCGATCAAGTCTTGCCGATCGATATGCCGATGAATGTTTTGTTAGGCAAGCCCCCCAAGATGCATCGTCAAGTAGAGCATCGGCAACGCGTGTGGTCAGCAATTAATCTCAACGAGGTCGATTTAAAACAAGCGATTCATTGGGTTTTACAGCATCCAACGGTAGCCAGTAAATCATTTTTAATTACGATTGGTGATCGTACCGTGGGCGGTTTGAATACGCGCGATCCCTTTGTTGGTCCATGGCAAGTTCCAGTAGCCGATTGTGCTGTAACTACCATGGATTATGTAGGTTATCGAGGTGAGGCCATGAGTATGGGTGAGCGTACTCCCTTAGCGGTATTTAATTCGGCTGCGGCTGCGCGAATCGCAGTAGGTGAGGCGATTACGAATATCTTGGCGGCCGATATTCCTGATTTAGAGAACCTCAAATTATCGGCAAACTGGATGGCAGCATGTGGCATGCCAGGTGAAGACGCTAATTTGTTTGACGCGGTTCAAGCAATTGGCATGGAGTTATGCCCAGCCTTGGGTATTTCGATACCCGTTGGAAAAGATTCCTTATCGATGGCAACTGAGTGGCAAGCTGACGGGACGAAGAAAAAGGTAAGCGCCCCGGTTTCTTTAATTATTTCGGCTTTTGCACAAGTGCTTGATGTTCGCAAGACCTTAACGCCTTTATTAACACTTGCTGAAGAAAGCGAATTGCTTTTAATTGATTTAGCGCGTGGCAAACAGCGTATGGCAGGTAGTATTTTGGCGCAAGTACTTGATCAAGCCGATATCGCATGCCCCGATGCCGATCGTGCGGATGATATTCGCGCTTTTGCGAAAGCCATGATCGCCTTGCGTAAGGCTAATTTGCTTTTGGCTTATCACGATCGGGCAGATGGTGGTTTGATGGCCTGTATCGCCGAGATGGCCTTTGCCAGTCATTGCGGGGTTTCGATTAATCTGGATTTATTGTTAATTGATCCCCAACAAGAAGCTGATTACGGAGACGCTAAAAATTGGGCTGCCCAAGTTTCTGGTCTGCGCAATGAAAAAACCCTGCGTGCACTTTTCAATGAAGAATTAGGGGCGGTAGTTCAAATTCGCCGTTCAGACCGAGAAACCGTATTTGCCCAATTACGGGAATTCGGTTTGGGAGCTTGTAGTCATGTGATTGGTAAACCCAATACTAAGGATCAAATTGAAATATGGCGCGATGCCCAGTGCGTCTTTAGTCAGGCGCGTACTGAGTTACATGCTTTATGGCAATCGACCAGTTGGCGGATTGCACGTTTGCGTGATAACCCAGAATGCGCTGATAGCGAATATAGCCTCATTACCAATCAAGCTGATGCCGGTATCTCACCTAAATTAACTTTTGATCCCCATGAAAATGTCGCGGCACCCTATATTCATACTGCGGTAGCGCCTAAAGTGGCGATTTTGCGTGAGCAGGGCGTGAACTCGCATGTGGAGATGGCATATGCAATGGATTGGGCTGGTTTTGCTAGCTACGATGTACATATGAGCGATTTAATTGCGGGTCGTGCCAAACTAAGTGATTTTCAGGGTATGGTGGCCTGTGGCGGTTTTAGTTACGGAGATGTACTAGGTGCTGGCGAAGGTTGGGCTAAGACGATTTTGTTTCATGCGCAATTAAGCGAACAATTTAGAAACTTCTTTCATCGCAAGGATAGTTTTGCTTTGGGCATTTGTAACGGTTGTCAGATGATGAGTAATTTATCCAGCTTAATTCCAGGGGCCGAAGATTGGCCTAAATTTACACGCAATCGCTCGGAGCAATATGAGTCACGTCTCGTCACTGTAGAAATCATGCCTTCACCCTCACTGTTTATGCAGGGGATGGCAGGCAGTCATTTGCCGATTGCCGTGGCGCATGGCGAGGGGTTTGCTAACTTTTCGCAGCAAGGTAATCATGAGGCTTTATTGAAAGCTAATTTAGCGGCTTTACGCTATGTCGATAGTAGCGGCTTGCCGACCGAGGTTTACCCATTGAATCCAAACGGTTCAAGCGGTGGCTTAACCGGTGTAACTACCGCGGATGGCCGCTTTACGGTGTTGATGCCTCATCCTGAGCGCGTATTTAGAAATGTGCAAATGAGTTGGCATCCGCCTGAATGGGACCGTATTCAAGATGGTGCCAGCCCGTGGATGCGGATGTTTAGAAATGCCCGCGCTTGGGTTAACTGAGTTACATAACTGAGTTAAATAACTGAGTTAAAAAATAAGTTAAATCAATAAGTTAAATTAAGCGATTGAAAATGCCTAAAAAACCGCTGTTATCTGAACCCGTTACTTTTTCGGAATCGGGCGGAGTACGTTATTTGCATTTAGGTAGTCCTTGGATTCAAGGTGCCATGCGCTTAAAAGACCCAGATGAAATTTATTTAGAGTATTCGCAGCAAATGATGGCTTGGTTACTCTTTTTAGAAAGTTATCCAGGTATGCATATTGCTCAATTGGGTTTGGGAACGGGAGCTTTGGCAAAGTTTTGTTTGCGCTATTGTCCGGGGGTGATGAATACCGGCGTTGAATTAAATCCAGCAGTGATTGTGGCAGCTCGTACTATGTTTCATCTACCTGACGATAGCCGATATTTGAAAGTGATTCAGGCTGATGCACTTGATTTTGTGAAGAATGCTTTTCACGAAGAGCGTTTCGATGCTTTGCAAGTCGATTTATACGATGCTGAAGCAGAAGGTCCTGTATTAAGTTCTTTGGAGTTTTATCAAGCCTGTTTTGCAGTGTTAAAAGAACCTGGCGTTTTAACCGTGAATTTATTTACTCGGCATCGCAGTTTTAAGATTAATATCACGAATCTCTGCAAAGCATTTCAGAATCGCGTACTTATTTTTCCTGAATCGCACGATTGCAATGCTGTAGCCATTGCCTTTAAAGGACCGATGATCGATATCGATTGGGATTTCGTGGCGAAACGCGCTAAATTAATTCAAAAGCAGACTGGATTACCGACCCAAAATTGGGCTAAGGGCCTTAGCAAAGTCAACGCACGTCAAACAAAGCGCTTGCGGATATAAATTGAATTAAGGTACTACTGTTTTATTGTGCTTAATAATTGCTTCTATTAGCGGATTTGCAATTTTCTTTTCTGCACGAATTGCGTAAAAATACTCATATACATTTTTGCAAGCTCCAATCGAGCGTAATTGATAGGTTGCATTTAAATCCGCATCGACACTATTTGGTGCTGGCAATATGCCGACTCCAGAAGCGCCAAACGTTTTTAATAGAGCGCTATCTTCGAATTCACCCACAATTTGGGGCGTGATATTGTTTTTCTCGAACCACTGATCAATTTTGAGTCGAACGCTTGAATGCTGGGTTGGCAGCAAAATAGGCAATTCATTTAAGCAAGCGGGAAATCGTTTTTTTGCTTTACTAAAAAAATGGTGCGAAGCATACCAATCTACCGGTGATTGATCGATTTGATCGCTATAAAGTTTGAGATTTTTATTATCAGGTACTGCACGGTCAGCCAGAACCAAATCGAGTTTATGAAGCGCTAGATTTGCTAATAGGTTCTCAAAGTTGCCTTCTAGTGCCACCACTTGCACCGATTGATGATTAAAAATAGGCTGTAAAAGTTGTCGGGTTACTAACTTGGGTAAGCCATCAGCAATCCCAACCGTCAGTTTCTTTCTAGGCGTTTTGCTAGCATCGCGCAGAATTTCAGGTAATTTTTCACCGATGGAGAAGATTTGATCGGCGACATTGAGGGCTGCAATACCTTGGTCTGTAAGCGCCAAACCTCTACCAGAGGGCTTAAAAAGTAAATGTCCAAGGGATTTTTCTAGATCGTGAACCTGGGTGCTAATAGTTTGGATCGCCATATCAAGCCGCTCGGCAGCCTTTGACATACTGCCTTCTTTGGCAACAACCCAGAAATAGTAGAGGTGGCGGTAGTTGTAGGGAGAGGTCATATTCAGATAATAACGAAATTATATTCAATATAACTCTGCTTTTTCCTGTGTGCAAGCCCCTGTAAATTAACCCCATCGAATAGCAGATTATTAATAGGAGGTTTATTTGGAACTCTTTAGTCCGGAATTTTTTTCAGCTTTGTTAGCGATTATTGTGATCGATCTAGTCTTGGCTGGTGATAATGCCATTGTAATAGCGATGGCAGCACGTAATCTTCCTGCTCATTTGCAAAAGAAGGCGATTGTGTGGGGCGCCATGGGAGCGATTGCAGTTCGAAGCGCAATGACCTTGGCGGTCGTGTATTTACTCAATGTACCTGGCTTGTTATTGGCCGGCGGCCTTTTGCTGATTTGGATTGCTTACCGTTTAATTAATCCTGCCAAATCTGCAGACGACCAACATGGGGCCGCTGCAAATTCTTTTTGGGGTGCCATGAAAACCATCATTATTGCCGATGCTGTCATGGGTCTTGATAACGTGTTGGCTGTGGCCGGTGCCGCTCATGGTAGTTATTTGCTGGTGGTCTTGGGCTTGCTGATTAGCATTCCGATTGTGATTTGGGGTTCCACGCAAATATTGAAATTAGTCGAGCGATTCCCTTCGATTATCTATTTAGGTGCTGGTGTATTGGCTTGGACTGCGGCCAAGATGATCGTCAGCGAGCCTGTGGTGAAGGATTTATCGGTAATTCAGAATGATGTCTTGTTGTATTCGTTCTATGTTTTAGTTGTGTTGTTGGTGTTGGGTAGTGGCTTTATAAAAAACAGACTTGCTTTAGAACAGAGCATCTCTGCTGATAGCGCCTCATCTGAGGTAAGCGCAGGTTTAAGTGAAACCGAAGTTTCTATAGGAGAGGCTAAGATGAAAAAGATATTAATTCCAGTAGATGGCTCAGAAAACTCTGATCTAGCGCTACGCCACGTGATTAAAGAATATGCACAGGATTCGAATTTACATATTCACTTATTTAACGTACAACCGCAATTGTCGATGCATATTGGAAAATTTATTAGTAAATCAACTGTGCGAGATTGGCAAAAAGAAAGGTCGTATCAAGCTCTTCATGCATCTATCCATTATTTGGAAATGACTGGCTTTGATTTTTCCTTCTCCTACGGCACTGGAGATAAAGTGGAGGCAATTATTCATGAGGCGCAGCGCTTAGATTGCAGTCGTATTGTGATCGGCACTGCCAAAAAGAACTCCCTAACGCGTTTAATTGAAAACTCAACTACCGCTAAATTATTAGAGCTGAGTGATATTCCCGTTGAGGTGGTAACTGGTAAATCAATATCGACCCTCGAACGCTGGGGAATTCCAGCGGGTGCGGCTGGCTTTGCTACTGCATTAGTAGTTGGAGTTGTTGATTAAATGGTTTCGTATCATCCCTTTTTAGCCCCCGCAAGGGGGTTTTTTTTGTATGCTTAATTTTCTTGATCCAGCAATTCTATTTTTTGTTTTCGGTATTTTTGCTGGAATGGTTAAATCGAATTTAGAAATTCCACCAGCCATTTCTCGTTTTTTATCGCTTTATTTATTAATGGCTCTTGGTTTAAAGGGCGGCTTTGCACTGCAAAAATCCGGTTTTACAAATGAGATTGCAGTCGCCTTGGGCTTGGCTATTTTCTTAGCAGTGGTGATTCCTTTAGCAAGTTATTGGTTTTTACATCGATATCTCAATGCCTTGGATGCAGCTGCAATTTCAGCTACTTATGGTTCAGTGAGCGCAGTAACCTTTATTACCGCAACGCAATTTTTGAGTCAAAATAATATCGAGTATGGCGGCTACATGGCTGCAGCCATGGCTTTAATGGAGTCGCCGGCAATTATCTTGGCAATGATTTTGGCAAATCGTGCACGCGTGGCTCAGAATCCAAACTGCAAACGAATTGGCATGTCTTCTATTTTGCATGAATCGTTTACCGATGGAGCCCAGCTTTTATTGTTAGGATCGATGGTAGTGGGCTTGCTAAGCGGTGCTGACGGCCAGAAAATTATGGCGCCATTCTCAATTGATTTATTTAAAGGAATGTTAGCCTTCTTTTTATTAGATATGGGTTTGATGGCAGCTAAAAATTTTGCTGGTTTGCAAAATCAAGCGCGGGTGCTTTTGCTCTATGCTTTTTTAGCACCTTTATTGCACGCCTTGTTTGCTTTATTTTTAGCGAATCTATTTGGTCTATCTTTAGGTAATTCTATTTTATTAATGGTTTTGGCCTCGAGCGCTTCTTATATTGCGGTGCCGGCAGTTTTGCGACACGCTATGCCAGAAGTGAATCCTGCACTGTATATGGGGATGTCGCTCGGGATTACCTTTCCATTGAATATTATTTTTGGAATCCCTTTATACACTTGGCTTGCCCAGCAATGGATTGGATCAATTGCGTGAATGAAAAAGCCGCTTCGGGACTTGATCCTAAAGCGGCTTTGATGGAGTTTTAAAACTTATAGCGTGACGGTATCGGCTACTTGGCTAAAGTCTTTAATCTTGTCGAAGTTCATGTAGCGATATACCTCATCGCCTTTCGCGTTCAGCGCTTCAACTTGTTCAAGGTATTCGGTCATGGTTGGAATTCTTCCCAATAGGGCGGCAACTGAAGCCAATTCAGCCGAAGCTAAGTAAACCCGCGTATCGATGCCTAATCGGTTAGGGAAGTTGCGCGTTGAAGTCGATACCGCATTAGCCCCTTTGCGCATTTGCGCTTGATTGCCCATGCACAGGGAACATCCTGGCGATTCCATGCGCGCTCCTGTTCGACCCAAGATGCCGTAATAACCTTCTTCGGTTAGCATCATGGCATCCATTTTGGTTGGCGGTGCAATCCATAGACGGGTAGGGATATCGGTTTTGCCTTCAAGAATTTTTCCAGCAGCACGGAAGTGTCCAATATTGGTCATGCAAGAGCCAATAAAGACTTCATCGATTTTGTCGCCAGCGACTTCGGATAAAAATTTGACATCGTCTGGGTCGTTAGGACAGGCCAAGATGGGCTCTTTAATTTCGTTCATATCGATTTCGATAATCTCGCAATAATCGGCGTTCTCGTCTGCTTTAAGAAGATGGGGATTGGCAATCCAAGTTTCCATCGCTTTAATGCGGCGCGTTAGAGTACGTTTATCTTCGTAACCATTGGCAATCATCCATTTCATTAAGGTGATATTGGAGCGCATGTATTCGATGATGGGTTCTTTGTTGAGGTGAATTGCACAGCCACCAGCCGAGCGCTCTGCTGAGGCATCGGAAATTTCAAAAGCTTGCTCGACTTTGAGATCGGGTAAACCTTCAATTTCAAGAATGCGACCTGAGAAAATATTTTTCTTACCTTTTTTCTCAAGCGTCAGTAAGCCGCGCTTAATGGCATACAAGGGAATGGCGTTAACGAGATCGCGTAAGGTAATACCGGCTTGCATCTTGCCTTTGAAACGAACTAATACCGATTCGGGCATATCGAGTGGCATCACACCCGTGGCCGCAGCAAAAGCAACTAAGCCCGAGCCCGCTGGGAAGGAGATGCCAATCGGAAAACGCGTATGGCTATCGCCACCCGTTCCGCAGGTATCTGGCAACAATAAGCGATTGAGCCAACTGTGAATTACACCATCGCCTGGACGCAAAGCAACACCGCCACGATTCGTCATAAAAGCGGGTAGCTCATGATGCGTGCGAATATCCACTGGTTTTGGATAGGCTGAAGTGTGACAAAACGATTGCATCACTAAATCGGCTGAGAAACCGAGGCAGGCTAAATCTTTTAGCTCATCGCGCGTCATCGGCCCCGTAGTATCTTGTGAGCCGACAGTAGTCATATGAGGTTCGCAATAAGTTCCAGGGCGAACGCCTTGACCTTCTGGCAAGCCACAGGCGCGACCGACCATTTTTTGTGCCAAGGTAAAGCCTTTTTTGTTATCGGGCGGGCTAATGGGTACGCGGAATTCGGTTGAAGCGGGCAAGCCTAAAGCAGCACGTGCTTTAGCGGTAAGACCGCGCCCCACAATCAGCGGAATACGACCGCCTGCACGAACTTCATCCAAAATCACAGGGGATTTCAGGCTAAATTCAGCGATGGGTTTGCCGTCTTTGAGAACCTTGCCTTCATAAGGGCGCAGTTCGATTACATCGCCCATATTCATCTGCGAGACATCCACCTCAATCGGTAATGCGCCAGCATCTTCCATGGTGTTAAAGAAAATTGGCGCGATCTTTCCTCCTAAACAGACGCCACCAAAGCGCTTGTTGGGAACAAAGGGGATATCTTGACCAGTCCACCAAAGCACCGAATTGGTAGCCGATTTACGGGAGGATCCGGTACCAACTACATCACCGACATAGGCGATTTGATTGCCTTTTTCGCGGAGCGCTTCGATTTGTTTCATCGGGCCACGAACGCCAGGTTCATCGGGGCTAACGCCAGTACGTGGGTTTTTAAGCATGACAGTGGCATGCAAAGGAATATCGGGACGACTCCACGCATCAGGCGCAGGGGAAAGGCAGTCGGTATTGGTTTCACCAGGTACTTTAAAGACGGTGACTGTTAAGCTTTCTGGAACCGCAGGTCGGCTAGTAAACCACTCGGCATTAGCCCAACTTTGAATCACTGCTTTGGCATTGGCATTGCCTGTATCGGCCAATTCTTTCACGTCGTGAAAGTAATCGAACATTAAGAGCGTTTTCTTTAGAGCTTCGGTCGCAACAGGACCACACTCCGCATCAACGAGTAATTCAACCAAGGGTTTGATGTTGTAGCCACCGAGCATGGTTCCCAATAATTGAGTTGCCTTGGTGCGCGAAATCAGCGGGGAACTGCGTTTTTTGTTTGCGACATCGGCTAAAAATTCGGCTTTGAGTTTGGCAGCTTCATCAACGCCAGCGGGAATGCGATAGGTAATGAGTTCGATTAAATCGTTTTCTGTCCCTTGGGGAGGATTTTGTAGGAGCTTGATTAACTCGGCGGTTTGATCTTTGCTAAGGGGCAGGGCTGGAATTCCTTGCGCTGCGCGCTCTGCTAAGTGGGCTTTATATGCATCTAACATGGCTTTACCTTGAGAAGGGTGAGAATTCAATTTACCCTTCATTTTAGCAGTTTGGGGCTTATTTTTACAGGGTGTTTGGGTATTTTCCTAGGTATCGCTATAATCATGTATTACCAACAGAAACAAAGCGATGACTAAATTTGTCTTTGTCACTGGCGGTGTCGTGTCATCCCTAGGGAAAGGCATTGCAGCCGCTTCGCTTGCCGCGATTCTTGAATCCCGCGGCCTGAAAGTCACCCTCTTAAAATTAGACCCTTATATCAACGTTGACCCTGGAACAATGAGTCCGTTCCAGCACGGCGAGGTTTTTGTTACCGAAGACGGTGCAGAAACCGATCTCGATTTAGGTCATTACGAGCGCTTTGTGAGCGCTAAAATGCGCAAAAGTAATAATTTCACAACGGGCCAGATCTACGAATCGGTGATTCGAAAAGAGCGTCGGGGCGAGTACTTGGGCAAGACAGTTCAAGTAATTCCTCATATTACCAATGAAATTCAGAACTTCATTGAGCGGGGCGCCAAAGCGAGCCACGATGGCAAAGCCGATATTGCGATTTGTGAAATTGGCGGTACGGTCGGCGATATTGAGTCCTTACCCTTTTTAGAGGCCGCTCGGCAAATGAGCGTGCGTATGCCTAAGGCGAGTTGTGCGTTTGTCCACCTGACTTTGGTTCCTTATATTAAGAGTGCGGGTGAGTTAAAAACCAAGCCGACCCAACACTCGGTGCAAAAACTGCGCGAGATAGGCATCATGCCCTCGGTTCTCTTATGCCGCGCTGATCGTCCAATACCCGATGATGAGAAAGCCAAGATTTCGCTGTTTTCGAATGTGCGCGAAGAGTCGGTGATTTCGGTATGGGATGTCGATACGATTTATAAGATCCCCGAAATGCTCCAAGCTCAAGGGCTCGATCAAATTATTTGCGATGAATTGCAGATCGATGCAAAGCCTGCCGATTTATCGATGTGGAAAAAATTGGTCTTTGAAATGGAAAACCCTCAAAGCGAAGTCACGATTGGGATGGTGGGTAAGTATGTGGATTTAACCGAATCCTATAAATCTTTAATTGAAGCCTTGCGCCATGCTGGAATTCACAATCACACCCGAGTCAATATTGAATACATTGATTCAGAAAATTTAGAACAAGGTGGCTTAGAGCGTTTGTATGATCTCGATGCTATTTTGGTTCCCGGTGGTTTTGGTAAGCGCGGTACCGAAGGAAAAATTAAAGCAATTCAGTATGCGCGTGAGAATCGCATTCCCTATTTGGGGATTTGTTTGGGTATGCAATTAGCCGTGATTGAATTTGCTCGCCATGTCGCTCATATTGAGGGCGCCAATAGCACCGAGTTTGATATTGATAATCCACACCCAGTAGTCGCTCTAATTACCGAATGGGCGGATCGAGAAGGGCGGATTGAAAAACGCGGTACTGATTCAGATTTAGGCGGCACTATGCGTTTGGGCTCGCAATCGTGCCCTGTGCGATCGGGCACGATGGCGTATGAGATTTATGGCCCCGAGGTAAATGAACGGCATCGCCATCGTTACGAAGTCAATAATATTTATGCGCCGCGTCTAGAAAAAGCAGGGATGATTATTTCAGCGCGGACACCAACCGAAGATTTGCCCGAGATGATGGAATTACCTAAATCGATGCACCCTTGGTTTTTTGGGGTGCAGTTTCACCCTGAATTTACTTCGACCCCACGCGATGGCCATCCTTTATTTTTAGCCTTTATACGTGCGTCTTTAGAGCGGCATAACTCGAAAACCGCGGTAGCAGCCTAATACGTGATGATGGCCGCCTCTTTTCATTCTCTTTGTGGTTTTGAAATTGGTCCCCACCAGCCTTTATTTTTAATCGCTGGTCCCTGTGTGATCGAATCGGAGCAATTTGCTTTAGATACAGCAGGCGAAATTAAAACCATTTGTTCCGCATTAAAAATCCCATATATTTATAAATCATCCTTCGATAAAGCCAATCGTTCTTCGGGCTCATCGTTTCGGGGTTTGGGTATGGAACAAGGCTTGGCTATTTTGGCGCGAGTAAAAAAAGAAATTGGCGTTCCTGTTTTAACCGATGTTCACGACGCGCACGATGTTGCCGCAGTCGCTGCGGTAGTTGATGTGTTGCAAACGCCTGCATTCTTGTGCCGACAAACCGATTTCATTACAGCCGTAGCGCAAAGTGGTAAACCCGTGAATATTAAAAAGGGACAGTTTTTATCGCCTTACGAAATGAATCTGGTGGTAGAAAAGGCGCGTTCGGCTGCTCAGGCAAAAAATTTGCCCGATCAATTTATGGTGTGTGAACGCGGCGCTTCGTTTGGTTACAACAATTTGGTCTCGGACATGCGCAGTTTAGCGATTATGCGCAGCACGCAAGCGCCCGTGGTATTTGATGCGACGCATTCGGTGCAATTGCCTGGTGGACAGGGCAATACCAGTGGTGGCCAGCGCGAATTTGTGCCTGTTTTAGCACGCGCCGCTGTCGCGGTTGGAATTAGCGGATTATTTATGGAGACGCATCCGAAACCCGCCGAAGCTTTATCGGATGGTCCCAATGCGGTTCCTTTAAAACGCCTTAAGGAGTTAGTCGAGTCCTTGATGGCAATTGATGCCGTGGTTAAAAGCAAAAAATCATATTTAGAAGATGAATTTAATTAAATCAGAAATGAATTGGAGAGTTGGGTATGAGTGCAATCGTTGACATTATTGGCCGTGAAATTTTAGATTCGCGCGGTAATCCGACTGTGGAGTGCGATGTTTTACTCGAATCGGGCGTAATGGGTCGTGCTGCGGTCCCATCAGGAGCCTCTACCGGATCACGCGAAGCGATTGAGCTACGCGATGGCGACCAAGAGCGTTATTTAGGCAAAGGCGTATTACGCGCGGTTGAAAATATTAATGTGAAGATTTCCGAATCAATTTTGGGTTTGGATGCGAGCGAACAGGCTTTTTTAGATCGCACCCTCAACGAATTAGACGGTACTCACAATAAGGCTGGCCTTGGTGCTAATGCTACTTTAGCAGTATCGATGGCGGTAGCACGCGCTGCAGCAGAAGAAGCAGGCTTACCTTTGTATCGCTATTTTGGCGGTTCTGGGGCAATGCAGCTCCCTGTACCGATGATGAATATTGTCAATGGTGGCGCACACGCCAATAATAGTTTGGATATTCAAGAATTTATGATCATGCCGGTCGGCGCTGAGAATTTTCGCGAAGCCTTGCGTTGCGGCGCTGAAGTATTTCATGCCTTAAAGAAAATCTTAGCTGGAAAAAATATGCCCACTTCGGTGGGTGATGAAGGGGGCTTTGCACCTAATTTTGCTAGTAATCAAGAGTGTTTAAATACGATTTTGCAAGCGATTGATCATGCTGGCTACAAAGCAGGTGAAGATGTTTTGTTGGCTTTAGATTGTGCTGCTAGCGAATTTTATAAAGACGGTAAATACCATTTAGCGGGCGAAGGCTTGCAATTAAGTTCCACTGAGTTTGCCGACTATTTAGCGCAATTAGCCGATCAGTTTCCGATTGTGTCGATTGAAGACGGGATGCACGAAAGCGACTGGGATGGTTGGGCTACCTTAACGCAAAAGCTAGGCAAAAAGATTCAATTGGTCGGTGACGATTTATTTGTAACCAACACCCGCATCTTAAAAGAAGGGATTGACAAAGGGATTGCGAATTCGATTCTGATCAAGATTAATCAAATTGGTACCTTAACCGAAACCTTTGCCGCGATTGAGATGGCTAAGCGAGCTAATTACACCGCGGTGATTTCACATCGCTCAGGTGAAACCGAAGACAGCACGATTGCGGATATTGCGGTAGGAACGAATGCTGGACAAATTAAAACTGGATCGCTATCGCGTTCAGATCGGATTGCCAAGTATAACCAGCTATTGCGCATCGAAGAAGATTTGGGCGATGTGGCGACTTATCCAGGCAAAGCCGCTTTTTATAATTTGCGTAATCTGTAACCTAGTTTCTATTGACCGACTGCAATGCGCCTGATTATTTATTCGATGTTAGGTTTGTTGATATTAATTCAATATCCTTTGTGGCTAGGTAGGGGCGGTTGGTTTAAGGTATACGAACTCGATCAGCAATTAAAGGCGCAAGAAGATAAAAATCGTGCTTTGATATTACGCAATGCTAAATTGGCTGGCGACGTCGCCGATTTAAAAGACGGTACGCGAGCGATTGAGGAACGTGCACGTAGCGAGCATGGCTTAATCAAAGAAAACGAATATTTCGTTCAGATATTACCGAGCTCAAAGCCTGTGACAAAAACCGATTAATGCCCCTTAGAAGGGGGACGTACGGCATCACTCAGGGTTTGACTAATAAAGACTTGTTTGCAATCAACGGGGTCGAAGCGATACTCGGCCCCACAAAAATCGCAATGGGTGGTGACTGACCCTTGTTCTTCTAAAATACTATCAACCTCTTCTTGACCCATCATTCGCAGTACATCGGCAACGCGTTCGCGCGAACAACGACACGAAAATAGTACCAGGCGCGGAGGAAAGCTTCGAACGCCATAGTGATGTGACTCTTCTAGAAAGAGTCTGCGCAAAATAGTTTCTGGAGAAAGGCTTAGTAATTCATCTGCGGTAATCGTTGCGCCTAAGGTTTGAATGCGGTTCCAACCTTCGATAGCTAGATCGGGGTCGAGTGCTAGCGTTTGGGTTCCGCCATGATCAGGCATTTTTTGTAAAAGTAAGCCACCAACGGCTTTTTCAGAGCTCGCTAACCAAATACGGGTTTCTAATTGTTCGGAGTTTTGCATATACAACATGATGGCTTCGGCCACGGTTTGGATGGGTTGCAGTTGCCCTTTGATCTCGTGCTGAAGAGCGACGATTCCTTGATACGGGGGCTGTGAGGCTTGGCGATTGACTGGATCTAATGTAATTACTAAACGACCGCTATGTTCAGCATCTAATAAAGTCGCTAAGTTGCTATTGGAATCAATGTTTGGGAGATTGTCGGCCATTTTGACCGTGGCCCGAATCGTCAATTGCGAATTGCATTCAATCACTAATAAGCGAATGGGACCCTTACTTTGTGCCTGAATAATTAAGGTGCCATCGAGTTTGATACTGGCCATCAGTAGGGCCGCAGCAGCCACAAACTCCCCCAGAATTCGATTAATCACGGGGTGATCGTGACGGCGTTCTTGAATTGCCCGCCACGTACTCGTTAGGGAGATGATTTCGCCACGGACGGGGGCGCCATCACAAACAAAGACTAAAAGTTCATTCATTGCAAAAGTATCCGTGATTTTTGGCTGACCTGAGATAATAGCGAATATGCACGTACGAACTCGTTTTGCTCCTAGCCCGACTGGCTTTATCCATTTAGGTAATTTACGGAGCGCCTTATATCCATGGGCGTTTGCGCGCCGCATGCAGGGCGATTTTATTTTACGGATTGAAGATACTGATGTGGAGCGCTCATCCCTAGAGGCGGTTGAAGTAATTTTGGAGGGGATGCATTGGTTAGGGCTAGATCCCGACGAAGGACCAATTTATCAAATGCAACGTATAGAACGCTACCAAGCGGTTTTACACGAGATGCTTAAGGCTGGTACGGCGTATTACTGCTATATGAGTGAAGAGGAACTGAATCGAATTCGTGATCAACAAATGGCTAATAAAGAAAAGCCGCGCTACAACGGATTTTGGCGTCCTGACCATGGAAAAACCTTACCGGCTCCGCCCGCCAATGTTAACCCCGTAATTCGGTTTAAAAACCCGATAGGGGGGTCGGTGATTTGGAAAGACGCAGTCAAGGGCTTAATTGAAATTAGTAATGATGAGTTAGATGATTTAGTGATCGCTCGTCCTGATGGTACACCGACCTATAATTTTTGTGTCGTAGTTGATGATTTGGATATGAAAATTACGCATGTGATTCGTGGCGATGATCATGTGAATAACACCCCACGGCAAATTAACATCATGCATGCTTTAGGCGGTACTGTGCCGATTTATGCGCATTTACCGACTGTGTTGGATGAGCAAGGGGAAAAAATGAGTAAGCGCAATGGCGCCATGAGTGTGCGCGATTATCAACGGGCGGGTTATTTGCCTGAGGCGATTTTGAATTATTTAGCTCGTTTGGGTTGGTCGCACGGTGATACCGAAATCTTTACGAAAGAACAGTTTGTAAATTGGTTTGATTTGGAGCATTTGGGTCGATCGCCTGCTCAGCATAATCCTGAAAAACTGATTTTTTTAAATCATCACTACATTGCTAATGGCGATGCTAAGCGTTTGGCCACTCTAGTAAAGCCATTTGCATTTGAGCGTGGTATTGCGATTGATCAGGGTCCTGATTTTGTCAAAGTAGTTGCCTTATTGAAAGATCGCGCTAATACCTTATTAGAAATTGCCGATGGTGCGAAGTTGTTTTATATGCCAGCGCCTAAACTAACTGTTGAGCAGCTGCAGCAGAATATTCCCGAAGCAGTGAAGCCTGCGATTCGCGAGTTAATGGGCTTATTAAAAACTACCGAACCCAGCAAGGAATCGATTGCTGCGGCGCTGAAGCTGGTACTGACTAAACACGGACTTAAAATGCCGGCTTTGGCGATGCCGATTCGCTATGCTTTGTTTGCCACTACCCAAACTCCTGCTTTGGACGCTGTCATTGCGGTGATGGGCATAGATGAAACCGTGGCGCGCTTGGAGCGGACTTTGTCTTAAGTCTCCTGTGGCTAGGGCGAAGTTGAGGGTTTTTCCCAAAATAGGCTAAAATCTCGGATTGTTTTGCTTGTGGGTATGGAATTAAAGGGGGTATAGCTCAGCTGGGAGAGCGCTTGCATGGCATGCAAGAGGTCAGC
>JAEMSI010000043.1:0-1675 GCA_016462905.1 Polynucleobacter sp.
GATAAAAATACATAATCGATAAATAAACTATTTAAAATAATCTCTTATTTCCTAATCCTAATCCCCTAATCCCCTATTTGCCTATTTCCCTTTCCCTCCTTTACCCTATTTTTAAGAGAATAATGCGATGAATGCCCCTGACTCCAAAGCCAATTTACAAGATATTCGTAGTTTCTTAAAAGATCCACAACTGTTTAAACAAGACGCTTTTATTAATGGTCAATGGATTTCCGCCAGCGATGGAATTGGCAGTTTTACTGTGGATAACCCGGCAACGGGTCAAATCATTGCCAATGTCGCCAATTTAGGCCCACAACAGGCTGAACAGGCGATCAAGGCTGCTGATCAGGCTTTGGCAGGATGGAAGGCCTTGCTTGGTAAAGAACGTGCGGCCATTATGCGTAAATGGTTTGAGCTGATTATCGCCAACGCCAATGATCTAGCGAGTCTCATGACCTTAGAACAAGGCAAGCCTTTAATTGAGGCCAGAGGTGAAGTGACTTATGGCGCCTCTTTTATTGAATGGTTTGCCGAAGAAGCGAAACGGGTCACTGGAGCAATCCCCAGCACGACTTGGGCCGATAAGCGCCTAATGGTGCTCAAGCAGCCTATTGGAGTATGTGCAGCGATTACACCTTGGAATTTCCCCGTTGCCATGATTACCCGAAAAATTGCTCCCGCGATGGCTGCTGGCTGTACTGTGGTGATTAAACCAGCCGAACAAACCCCCTTGTGCGCTTTAGCGATTGCCGAACTTGCTGTACGAGCTGGGGTTCCCGCTGGCGTGATTAACGTGGTTACCGCTGATGCGAATCAATCCATCGCGATTGGTAAAGTTTTATGCGAATCGACAACAGTTCGACATCTGTCATTTACCGGATCAACCGAAGTGGGTCGTATCCTGATGGCGCAATGTGCCCCCACTGTGAAAAAAATTGCGCTCGAGTTAGGTGGCCATGCCCCCTTTATTGTTTTTGATGACGCTAATATTGATGCTGCTGTTCAAGGGGCGATTGCTTCTAAATACCGTAACTCTGGACAAACTTGCGTTTGCGCAAACCGTTTTTACGTTCATAAAAAAGTACACGATGAATTTGTCACGAAGTTTGCTCAAGCCAGCAAAGCCATTAAAGTAGGTAATGGTATGGATCAGGGAATTACGCAGGGTCCGCTGATTGATCAACAAGGAATTGAAAAAGTAGAACGTCATGTTGCGGATGCGATTGAAAAAGGCGCCCGCCTTATTACTGGCGGAAAACGCACCGAAGCAAATAAAATGTTTTTCGAACCCACCATCTTGGCAAACGTCAAGACCAATATGCTGATTACGTATGAAGAAACCTTTGGGCCAGTAGCTCCCGTGATTCCATTTGAAAGCGATGAGGAAGTGATTCAATTAGCCAATAGTAGCCAATTTGGTCTGGCGTCTTATTTCTACAGCCGCGATATTGGTCGGATCTGGAAAGTGGCAGAAGCCTTGGAATTTGGGATGGTTGCAATTAATACTGGATTATTCTCGAATGAGGTTGCGCCCTTTGGTGGGGTGAAGCAATCTGGCCTGGGTCGCGAAGGAAGTTCTTGGGGTATCGATGAATACCTTGAGATGAAGTACCTTTGTGTAGGGATGTAAAACAGGGATCCTAATCCTGATCTAGATTTTATTAACTTCGATTTT
>JAEMSI010000043.1:1775-11462 GCA_016462905.1 Polynucleobacter sp.
GATTTTATTAACTTCGATTTTTTTAAACATCAAATCCCAAACTCCGTGGCCTAAACCAAGGCCTCGTTTTTCAAACTTGGTAATAGGACGATATGCTGGTTTGGGTGAATACGTTTTATCTGCAGAAAGATTAAGTAACTCAGTACGGGCATTTAATACCTCAAGCATTTGTTCAGCGTAAGGCTGCCAATCGGTTGCTAAATGAATATACCCACCTAGCTTCAAACGAGAAATAAGCAAGCCCACAAACTCCTCCTGAATTAAGCGACGTTTATGATGGCGCTTTTTATGCCAAGGATCAGGGAAAAAAATATGTACGCCATCAAGTACGTCTGCTTCAATCTTGTTTCGCAAAACCTCAACTGCATCGTATTGCATCAAACGTAAATTAGTGAGATTCATCTCACCTATTTTTTTTAATAGTGCACCAACCCCAGGCTCATGAACTTCGATCGCTAAAAATTGATCATCGGAACGAATCTGTGCAATCTGGGCGGTAGTTTCCCCCATACCAAAACCGATTTCTAAAATTTTGGCGGCTGAATTTTGTTTAGGCCACATCGATTGTGAGGTACATTGATCAAACGAGATCAAAAAATCAGGCCCGTACTGCTCTATTGCCTTTTGTTGGGCTGAGGTAGTTCGACCTGCGCGCGTTACAAAAGATCGGACTTTTCTAAGAAATGGCTCAGCGGAATCGTGTGCGTTTTTGTTCACCTAATTTTCCTGAAACTTCTTATAGCAACTTGCTTATCTCGTATGAGTCAACTACTCAATAGTTTTTTAAAATAAGCAATCGTTTCTTTCAGGCCATCTTCCAAATTCACTTTAGGCTGCCATCCCAACTTTGCTTTAGCCAATTCAATATCAGGCTGACGCTGCTTGGGGTCGTCGGATGGTAAAGGTTCATAGACTAACTTGGACTTACTACCCGAGAGTTTTAATATCGTTTGGGCCAACTCCAACATCGTGAATTCACCAGGGTTGCCAATATTGACTGGTCCGACAAAACCCGTGTCCGTATTCATCATCAGGTTCATCGCTTCAATCAGATCATCGACATAGCAAAAGCTCCGAGTTTGCTGACCATCGCCATAAATCGTGATGTCTTTGCCCTGCAAGGCTTGCACAATAAAGTTACTAACCACGCGACCGTCGTTCGGATGCATGCGGGGGCCGTAGGTATTAAAAATCCGCACGACTTTAATATCCAACTGATGCTGGCGATAGTAATCAAAAAATAGGGTTTCCGCACAACGCTTACCTTCGTCATAGCACGAACGAATCCCAATCGGATTAACTTTGCCCCAATAGGCCTCTGGCTGAGGATGCACTTCAGGATCTCCATAGACCTCGCTGGTTGAGGCTTGCAAAATCCGGGCTCGGGTTCTTTTAGCCAGCCCCAGCATATTAATCGCACCATGCACGCTAGTCTTGGTAGTTTGAACGGGGTCGTGCTGGTAATGAATCGGCGATGCGGGACAGGCCAAGTTATAGATCTGATTGACCTCGATATACAAAGGAAAGGTAACATCGTGACGCATGACTTCTAAGCGCGAACTCAACTTGGGATCAGCCAAGAGATGCTCCAGATTTTGCTTGGTGCCGGTAAAAAAATTATCGGCTACGATCACTTCGTGACCTTGATTTAATAATCGCTCGGTTAAATGAGATCCTAAAAAACCAGCCCCGCCCGTAATCAGGATTTTTTTTGCGTTTAAGTTCATGGGATTATTTTAACTAGTCCAAGCAACTAGTCCAGTATAAGATGTGAATAAGACAAGTAAGCCAAAGATAATACGATACCATGCAAAAATGATGAAATTGTGATGCGCTACATAATGAATTAACCACCGAATACAAAAAAAAGCTGAAAGAAAAGCAGCAATAAAACCGATTGCTAGCGTAGGCAAAAAATCCATCGAGCTGATACCTGAACTTGATGTCGAGGTGACTAGTTTTAATAATTCATATGCAGTGGCAGCACTAATCACTGGGATCGCTAAGAAAAAAGAAAATTCAGTTGCTACCGATCTTGGTAAACCAAATACCATCCCGCCAATAATGGTTGCCCCCGATCGTGAGGTTCCTGGAATTAATGCGGCACATTGCGCAAGACCAATTTTGAATGCGTCGAACAAGGTTAAATCATCGACACTCTGAATTCGCGTGGAATCAGATTGGCCTAATTGCTCCCGTTTGGATTGATTTTTTTCTACCCAAAAAATAATAAGCCCCCCACCAATCAATGCCAATGCCACGGGGACGGGAGAAAATAAAACGGCTTTAATGTGCTTGGCAAATAAAAAGCCAAGGGCAAGGGCTGGAATACAAGCCGCTATCACATTCAATACAAAACGCCTTGATTTTGCTGACGTCCTAAATCCAGTTAAGGAATCTTTTAGCCTCTGCCGATATTCCCAGCATACCGCTAAAATCGCCCCAAACTGAATAATGACCTCGAAGGCCTTGCCCCGCTCATCGTTAAAATTCAGTAAATCACCGACCAAAATCAGGTGGCCCGTACTAGAAATAGGCAAAAATTCGGTTAAACCTTCAACTAGCCCTAAAATAAGGGCTTTGATTAGCATTAAATAATCCATACCTTGAATACTAAAGCTTTTGACAATTCAACCTCTGTAGTCTTGGCTTCAAACTTAAGCACCCTGCTTGTCTTGGGATTCGTGTTTCATTCCCCAATAACGCTTGCCCAAATAATGAATAGCGGAAATGCTCCGAGTTCAGTAACGGTGATTCAAACCAATCCTGGAGTAACTGCTCCCTTAAATGCTGCGCCCAATATATTACCCAAACCAATCACGCCCCAAGAGTTACAAAAACTTGAATTACCGCCACAAATTGCAATTCCAACCAAAGAGCCTTTATCGAACATCAGCAAGGAACGTAATGGAGCTTACAGCGGACCTGCGATGGATTTAATTAGTCTTTATCAAGAAGCGGCATTTAGTGACCCCGTCATTAATAGCGCCCGTTTTGCCAATGCAGCTAGAAAAGAATTCTATTGGCAGGGTCTATCTTATTTGTTACCCCAAGTGGTCGCCACCCCTCAAGGGACCCGCTATTATCAACATGGCGTAGGATCAACCGTAGTATCTTCAAACCCCGGTAATAGTCGCCTCTATGATCAGAAGTCCTATACCGTGACCTTAACCCAACCCGTATTTAACGTCGCATCACTTGAAGTCTTTAAGCAAGGCGATCTAAATACCAAGATCGGCGATTTAACGTTTTTACAAGCAACCCAAGATTTAGCCATTCGCGTTGCCCAAGCTTATTTTGATGTTTTATTTGCGCATGATAATGTTGATCTTTATAAAAAGAAAAAGGATCTGATTCAACAACAATTAGAAACTGCAAAAGCCCGCTTTGAGGTTGGCTTAGCCACGATTGTGGATGCTAACGACGCGCAAGCGCGCTACGATGTTGCTAACTCACAAGAAATTGCCTCGCAAGCAGACCTGATTGTGAAACAAGGTGTATTAGAACAGTTGATTGGTCGTCCAGTCGGGGCTATCAAACCTTTGGCGAAGGATTCGAAAATTGATAGCGTAGTTCAGGATCCCCTTTCGAAATTAAAAAATAATCGAATTACCCCAATTACCGCCGAAAGCGTCAACCCACTATTACCAGTTGGGCAACGCTTAGAGGACTGGATCAATCAAGCCGAAACTGCCAATTATGGAGTTATGGCAGGTCAGTTGAATATGGAGTTAGCTCAAAGCACCTATAGAGCCTCTTTAGCCACTAACTACCCTAGTGTTAATTTAGTTGGCTCTGCTGGTTACAACACCTCCAACGGCCTAGCAAACAGTTACAACCCTACCAATACGAATGTCTACAATAATTCAATCGCTCTACAAATGAACTTGCCGATTTTTTCTGGTGGATACAATACGTCTCTGATCCGACAAAATGCGGCTTTGTTTGATAAGGCCAAAGCCGATTACGATAATTTACGTAGAAGCACGGCCCAAAATACGCGGCAAGCCTTCATGGGTTTTTATGGTGGCTTAGCTACGGTTAAGGCGCTTGAAGCGGCAGAAAGATCCTCCGCTGCTGCAGTTGAATCGAGCAAACTTGGTTACCAAGTTGGAACCTTGGTGAACTTAGATGTCCTCATTTCTTTTGATACTTTATATACGACCAGGGCAACTCTGTATAAGGCTAGATACGATACTATCGTCAATGCCCTCAAGCTCAAAGCATATGCAGCTAGCCTTGATGACACAGATTTAGTTCAGGTGAACGCCTTATTGCGTTAGATAGAGTACCTTAAGTAGCTCAAGCACCTTAAGCGAAGAAAAATTAATTGATTTCTAGAAGCCGATTAGCTGCGCTAAGAACGGTTTCAAGATTAGGCGGGCTTTGAAGATCGCCTAGATTTCTAATTTGATTCGACCAATATCCCTCGGTCTTCCAAAGCGGAGAATCGCAATAAATTTCTATCGTCGGCTTACTCAATACTGCAGATAAATGCGTTAGCCCAGTATCGACCCCGATAGTTAAGCGCGCATTGGCAATAATCCCAAAATAATCCTGAATCGAGAAAGCCTGAGGTACGATCGCGTTGGGAATTTGATCTACGAGGCTTTGACTGATTGCCTTTTCCGCAAGGTTGCCCCAAGGAAAAATAAGTTGCAACCCGCGTTGTGCAAGCTCTTTTCCTAAAATAATCCAATTGGAATTGGCCCAGCGTTTTTGGTCTCTTGCGCTCGAATGAAAACACAGAACATAAGGTGACTCAAATGGCGTTTTTTGATTTAGGCTAGATAAAAAATAGTCAGGATAAAACTGAGGTGGATTATTGATGCGATCGATTACAGGCCAATTTAAAGCCGAGCACATCACCCAGCGGGAACGATCTACCGCATGCAATTGTTTGGGAACCTGAACTAGTTGATTATAAAAAAGTCGCACCAAGGGCTCGTAGCCCGAATAATCAGTTGCATTAGCCAAACCAGCAATGATGGCATTTTTGGATTGCCCCGCCATTTGACAAACTATCGCTGATTTGATGAGCCCTTGTGTCTCAATGATGTAATCATACGATTGACTTTGCAGTAATTTCTTCATGGCAAATAACTCTTGCCAATAAATTAAGCTCAATGGATTTTTTTTCCAACGCCGCAAGCCTAATGGGATGATTCGATCAATTCCTTTAAATTTAGCATTAGTTTGCAATGGCTTTAATAAATCGACATAAGCCTCTTCAACCACCCAATCGATTTGAGCATCGGGCAATTGACGGCGTAAATCCCAAACAATGGGTAAATTATGAAGCACATCCCCCATGGAGGAGAGCTTCACAATTAAAATTTGGGGATTGCCTGCCAACTTAAACCTGCTTGATCTTTTGTATTTAAAAGGGGGGTATCTACTCCTAATCCATTTAAAGGCCATTGAATGCCCACGGTCGGATCATTCCAAAGCAAGCAGATCTCGCTACTGGGATCGTAATAATCGGTCGTTTTATATAAAAATTCTGCGCTCTCCGACAAGACCAAAAAGCCGTGAGCGAAACCAGCCGGGATCCACATTTGTAAATAATTCTCTTCGCTCAATTCCTGAGCAACCCATTTTCCAAAACTAGGCGAGGCCTTTCGCAAATCAACCGCGACATCAAATACCTTACCCTTAATCACGCGTACTAACTTGCCTTGAGTATGCTGGGTTTGAAAATGCAAACCTCGCAAGATGCCTTTTTTGGATAAGGAATGATTATCTTGAACAAACTGAACGCTTAAACCAGTGGCCGCTTGAAAATCAAGCGAATTAAAAGACTCATAAAAGTATCCGCGCTGATCACCAAATACATTTGGCTTCAGTATTAAAATATCAGGGATGCTAGTCGGAATAAGGCTAAGCTTCATTTGAATATCAGGTACTAGTTATCTGCTAAGATTTTTAATAAATATTGACCGTAATTGCTTTTCTTTAATTTCCCAGCAATCTCTTCTACTTCGGTTGCAGTAATCCAATTTTGGCGATACGCAATTTCTTCTGGACAGGCCACCATTAAACCTTGGCGTTTTTGCAGCGTAGCAATAAAACCAGCGGCCTCCAGCAATGAATCGTGGGTTCCCGTATCGAGCCAAGCAAAACCGCGGCCCATAATTTCAACCTGCAGTTGATTTAACTTTAAATAATGACGATTCACATCGGTAATTTCTAACTCACCGCGTGCGCTGGGTTTAATAGAAGCCGCAATCTCGCAAACTTGCTCGTCATAAAAATAAAGGCCAGTAACCGCATAATTACTGCGAGGCTTATTAGGTTTTTCTTCAATCGATATGGCTTTACGATTTGGATCAAATTCAACCACCCCATAGCGCTCTGGATCCTGAACATGATAAGCAAAAACTGTGGCACCTTGCCCCTGCTGATCGGCTCTTTCAAGTTGATTAACTAATTCATGGCCATAAAAAATATTATCGCCCAGCACTAAGGCGCTAGGATGATGATCAATAAATTGCTGGCCTAAAATAAAGGCTTGGGCCAAACCATCGGGTGATGGCTGAATCTGGTAACTCAGTTTTAAGCCCCATTGAGACCCGTCTCCTAATAAATTTTGAAATAGGGGCGTATCGTGCGGAGTCGAAATAATCAATATTTCACGAATACCCGACAACATTAAGGTTGTCAGGGGGTAATAAATCATCGGTTTATCGTAAATCGGCATTAACTGCTTAGAAACAGCCTGAGTTACAGGATATAGACGGGTTCCAGAGCCGCCTGCCAAAACAATGCCTCTACGATCTTGCTTAGGATTTTGCATTGTATTTCCAGTGGTGAAGTATGAATTGCTTAGTCATTCTTGAATATTAAACTAAGCCCTGACGATGCAATTGCGTAAGGTATTTTTTTACAAGAACCTGCCACTCGATTTGAAGTAATTCAGAATGGGTCTTGAGTGCATGTTTTAATTTATGAGTTGACATTCTCGAATTAAGTGGTCTAGGGGCTGGCAGGGGATAAGCAGAAGCAGGCCCGGCGATAACGGCTTCGGGCTGTACATTTAATTTAACCCCAAGATCAATCGCTTCCTTCATCACGAAACAAGCGAGGCCATACCAGCTTACCTCCCCCTGAGGCACGGCGTTATATATCCCTGATTTGGGCCTTACGCCCCCATCAAAATTAATCAAGGCTAAACTCAATTCCGCTAACCACTCAGCACTGGTTGGAGCTCCAAACTGATTGGAAACTACCTTCAACTCTGATTTCTCTTTGGCCAAACGAAGAATAGTACGAATAAAATTACTTCCCTGTCCATAAACCCAACTAGTCCGCAAAATGTAATAAGGCATTTTTTCCTCGTGAGAAGAAAATATCGCTTGGATTGCCTCTTCCCCAGCGCACTTGCTCTTACCGTATTGGCTTAAGGGATTGGTTCTGTCGGTTTCTATATAGGGGCTGCTTTTTGTACCATCAAACACATAATCGCTGGAATAATGCAGAAAAATTGCTTGATTCTTTTTTGCATATTCAGCCATTAATTCGGGAGCTATAGCGTTAATAGCAAAGGCATGATTAATTTCACTTTCAGCGAGATCAACAGCAGTAAAAGCGGCTGTATTAATAATCACGTCAGGACGAAATTGTTCAAGCAATTGGGTAATTTGGTATTGATTACTTAATTCACAAATACGGCGATCAGCATAAAAAGTATCTGCGGTGGGCGGCATCAGATCCTGAAATGCCTTAGCTAATTGTCCCGTTTTACCAAACACCAATGTCTTCATATCAATCGCGTCTTCTTATTTACCATGGGCAGAATACTGTTTGCTAACCCAATCGCGATACGAACCGCTAGTCACACCACTAACCCATTGCTGGTGCGTCAAATACCATTCGATCGTTTTGCGAATACCAGACTCAAAGGTTTCGAGTGGCTTCCAAGCCAATTCCTTTTCAATCTTGCTCGCGTCGATTGCATAACGACGATCATGCCCAGGACGGTCCTTTACAAAGGTGATTTGCTCTGCATACGATTTTCCATTGCCCTTGGGTTGAATCGAATCTAGCATCGCGCAAATCGTTTTCACCACATCGATATTCGCCTTTTCATTCCATCCGCCAATATTGTAAGTCTCTCCCAAACGGCCTTTTTCGAGAACCCGCTGAATCGCCAAACAATGGTCTTCTACAAACAACCAATCGCGCACTTGTTGACCGTCGCCGTAAATAGGTAATTCTTTATTATGTAAAGCATGATGAATCACGAGCGGGATTAATTTTTCTGGGAATTGGTATGGACCATAGTTATTGGAACAGTTAGTCGTTATCACCGGTAATCCATAAGTATGAAACCAAGCGCGTACTAAATGATCCGAGGCAGCCTTAGATGCTGCATACGGACTATTTGGCTCGTAGGGATTAGTTTCCTTAAAAGCGGGCTCTTTTGACTCTAGGGTTCCATAGACTTCATCGGTTGAAACATGTAAAAAACGAAACGCTTGTTTTTTTTCTGGCGCAAGATTCGACCAGTAATTTCTCGCGCACTCCAATAAGTTGAAAGTACCAACAATATTAGTTTGAATAAAATCAGCGGGTCCATGAATCGAACGGTCGACATGGCTTTCGGCGGCAAAATGGAGAATCGCCCGAGGTTGATATTGATTAAGTAGCCTTGTTACTAACTCCGCATCACCAATGCTGCCTTTAACAAAAATATGGCGATCGTCATTTTGCAGGCTAGCTAGAGTTTCAAGATTACCCGCATAAGTCAAACTGTCTAAATTAATGACTTCTTCGGCATTAGCATTGGATAGCCAACCAAGAACAAAATTGCCTCCAATAAAGCCGGCGCCGCCAGTAACTAAGATCATAAGTAAGCAAATAGCCTATAGAGTAATATTCCTAGAATTATAAACTTTTAGGCTATTTATGAAAAAGATCATCTTATACAGAATCAGTAGCCGTGGCTACCCAAAAGTCAAAATCGCTTCGCTCAGTAAATTTGATTGCTTAAATAATCTTTTAAAAATTTTTAAGAATTGGGAATTTATCTGTGTCGCCGATAACTGTGATGAAGCCTTACTTAATCAATTAAAAAGAGATTATTCATTTTTTAGATTTTTTGAGACTAAACTTGGCAACCCTGGGTCCTTCTGGCGACTATATCAAGAAGCTTGTGAGATAGCCCAAGAAGATGATCTTTTCTATTTTATTGAGGATGATTATTGGCATCTATCGAATGCGCCACAAGCCATTGAAGAGGGATTAAAGCAATTTGACTATATAACTCTGTATGATCATCCCGACAAATACCTTGACAGTGGAGTTCCACTAAATCCATACACAAAATTAAATAAACTATCCGAATCAACTGAGATTTTTCATAGTCAAAACTACCTATGGAGAACTACCAATTCAACCACCATGAGTTTTGCGATTGACGGCAAGACCTTATTAGCCGATGCTGATGTATGGTCGATTGCAGAAAAAGAACAAAAGGATCATGATTTTGATAACTTTTGCATTTTGACAAAACACCCCTTAATTCTTAAATCACGCGTCCTAAAACAATTACCAAGACGTTTGCGTTTTTTCTCTAAACCTAAGCGATATATGGGAGTTTGCCAACCAGGTTTAGCGCTACATCTAGAGCCCGCCTATATTAGAGCCAGTGATTACGATCGTTTTTCTATTACTAAAAATTAATAC
>JAEMSI010000044.1 GCA_016462905.1 Polynucleobacter sp.
ATTTTTTAAGACTTTTAAATGATTAGATTGCCATCATTTCGAAATCATCCTTACGAGCTCCACATTCAGGGCAAGCCCAGTTCATAGGAACATCTTTCCATAAAGTGCCCGGTGCTATTCCATCCTCAGGATAACCAGCAGCCTCGTCGTAAACCCAACCACAAATCAAACACATATACGTTTTCAATTCCATACTGGTTGCTACTTTCTCGAATAAATTAAAGCTTTAATTAAAGCCAATTAGTAAATACTACTGAATCTAGTTTATTTTAAGCGATCAGTTTATCTACGCTCATTCTTTACGGGCGCGCATCTCAAATCGAAATAAGCGGCACTCTAATGGTCCATTAAACAAAGGGGTGCGCTTTGATTCTTTCATTCGCAAATGCCCCGGAAACCCCATATCGGCAGTTAAAACAAATACTTGCCACCCACTAAATAAATCCTTTAGCCGCTTACTAAATTGATCTAAAAAAATTCCAAACTGAGGATCAATTTCAGCCTTGATTAATGGCTCCCTACTGCTTCGACCTGGTGGCGCAGTTTGAATTTCTGCTTCACCAAAAGAATAGACATCCTCAGTAGCGCTTGATTTTGCTTGGCCCCTACCGCCCTTAATATTTAAGCGCTCCCCATAAGGGGGATTAAATAAAATGATTCCCGCTTGATCTGAAGAGGGTTTAATAGCAAGCGCATCAATTTGACGAATATTGGGCAATCCTGGCAGATAAGCGCGTTGCCAATTCAGCTTAGCGATCGTAATTAATTGTTCATTAATATCGCCGCCACTGATTAATAATGGGGTATTACGCGCTTGATCTATTTCTAACTGACTTGCCTGACAAAGATGAGCCCAATTTTTTTCTTCGAGGGAAGCAGAAAACGGTTTCAAAGCTTCGAAACCAAAACCGCGTAATATGCCAGAGCGTTTTTGTTTGCTCTTACTAGTGGCAGGTTCAAAAAATCCAGCGCGCAATGCTCCCGATGGAATCTTAAGCGCTATTTGTGCCGCTTCAATTAGAAAAGTTCCGCTTCCGCACATGGGGTCCAATAAAGGTAAAGAAGCTTGCCACCCCGTAAGAGCAATAATGCCTGCGGCTAAATTTTCTTTTAAAGGCGCCTCGCCCTTCTCTTCGCGCCAACCCCTTTTAAACAATGGCTCACCCGATGTATCCAAATACAGGGTTACTTGCGTTGCTGTTAAATGCGCCTGAATACGAATGTCTGGATTAGCAGTATCAATATTCGGTCGCTCGCCTTTGATTTCCCGCAAACGATCCACAATCGCGTCTTTAATTCGTAAAGTTGCAAAATTCAAACTCTTTAAGGGCGAGCGTTGTGCGGTCAAGTCAACCCGCATCGTTTGACTAGGACTAAACCAATCTTCCCAACCTAGACCGCGTGCTAAGCGATAAATGTCTTCTTCTTGACGGTAATTAGCCTCACCCATTTTTAATAAAACTCGGCTGGCAATCCGCGAATGCAAATTGATTGCCATCGCCAAGCCTAAAGATCCTTCGACACCGATACCGCCAGTTAAATTTAGAGGGGCTGGATCAATCTTTGACTTACCCAAGGCAAGCACCTCAGGTCTCTGAGCAATTTGTAAAAGTTCATTAGCCAAGGGGGCCTCAAGGCCGCCAGGGCAAACTACAAATAATTTCATAGGGGGATTAAATGATCTTTTTAAATAAAACGAATTTATAGGCTGGGCTTAAAAACGACTAAAGCCGTAATCACCAGCATCAGCAATACCGGAGCCTCATTAAACCATCGAAACCAAATATGATTGCGCTGATTGGTATTCTCTTGAAAATCCTTAAGAATCCGTTTACACCATAAGTGATAGAAGATAACTGCGATCACGAAAGCCAATTTGAGATATAACCAAATAGCATCGGCACCACGCCCAATTCCGTAAAACAACCAGAGAACTAATCCCAATGCGACCGCAGGCATCATCAAAATTGTCATAAACCGATATAGGCGATTCGCCATCCCTAGGAGTCGTTGGTACGATTCGGGGTGGGTCTCTTGTGCCAAATTAACAAAAATACGGGGCAAATAAAATAGGCCAGCGAACCAAGACGCCACTAAAACAATATGCAGTGTTTTAATCCAAAGATAGCCTGAGGTAAATACTTCCATATTGAAATTTAAATTGAGTTGAATTTAAGAACGGATTTCACCATGGCCCATCACGACATACTTTAATGAGGTTAAACCTTCTAGCCCAACTGGACCTCGTGCATGCAACTTGTCATTTGAAATGCCAATCTCAGCGCCCAAACCATATTCAAACCCATCGGCAAAGCGCGTACTCGTATTCACCATCACACTTGCGCTATCGACCTCACGCAAAAAACGATCTGCATTTGCTTGATTTTGGGTAATGATGGCATCGGTATGCTTACTGCCATACTGTTCAATATGCTCGATGGCTTGATCTAAACTAGCTACCGTTTTAATCGAAAGGATTGGGGCCAAATATTCGGTGCTCCAATCCTCCTCCTGCGCATTGACCAAATTTTTAAAGCCAACCGCCTCTAAGGTTTTTCGGGTTAAAGCGTCAACCCGCAACTCAACTCCCTTATCTTGATAAATTTTACAAAGCTCTGGCAATACTCGAGCCGCGATAGCTTGGTTGACAAGCAAGGTTTCCATTGCGTTACAAGGAGAGTAACGTTGGGTTTTGGCGTTATCGCATACTTTGATAGCTAAAGAAATATCCGCATCGGCATCGATATAGGTATGGCAAATGCCATCCAAATGTTTAATCATCGGTACTCGAGCTTCGGCCATTAAACGCGCAATTAAACTCTTGCCGCCGCGCGGCACAATCACATCAATAAAGTCGGTCATGGTAATCATCTCACCCACCGCCGCTCTATCGGTGGTACTGACGACTTGAACTGAATCAGCGGGTAATTTCGCCTCCAATAAACCACCCTGAATTAATTTGGCTAGGAAGGTGTTTGACTCAATGGCCTCTGAGCCTCCCCGCAAAATAACGGCATTACCGGACTTTAAGCATAAGGCTGCCGCGTCAATTGTGACGTTAGGGCGGGATTCATAAATAATGCCAATCACACCTAGGGGCACCCTCATTTGAGCCACCATAATTCCTGAGGCTTGTTTTCGGTATTCGCCAATATGACCTATTGGGTCGGAAAGCGAAATAATCTGCTCCAAACCCAAAGCCATCAGCTCGACTGTTTTATTAGTCATGGTCAAGCGATCAATAAAAGCAGCGTCATAGCCAGATTCTTTGGCGCGTTTTACATCAAGCGCATTAGCCGCCAAAATGGCTTGAGCCTGTTCTCTCAGCGAACGGGCCACTGAGCTTAAGGCTTGATTTTTTTGCTGAGAATCAGCACGCGCCATCTCACGAGCTGCCGCCCTTGCGCGGCGACCCATCGAATGCATCTGCTCGCGGATAGGATTTTTTTCGTTCATACCACTACTCTAACGCAATAAATTAGCGACCAACCTCAAACCATCCCACGTATCGCCAGGGAGTTCGGGTGCTTTCAAGCCCTTTGATTGTCGATCTAGGCTGGCAGTAATTTGAATCGCTCGACGTAGTTGTTGGGGTCGAATTCGCTTTAATGCATTGGGATATAACTTTTCACGCTTTCCCCAAATTCGATTAAATCGAAAAATAGTTTGCAATGCCTCGCCGCGATGAAGGGCGTTTTGGCACTTACTCAGCGTCCGTAATTCGTCACTAACGCTCCATAGAATCAGAGGTAAAGGCTCGCCCTCGCCCTTGAGGCCGTCGAGCATTCTATTTAATCGCGCTGAATCCCCCAATAACATTGCCTCGGTTAACTCAAAAATATCATAACGAGCGACTTTTAAAAGCGCCGAACGAATTTGATCTTCGCTTAACTTTCCTGGCGGATAAAGCAGCGCAAGTTTTTGAATTTCTTGATGTGCAGCAATCAAGTTCCCTTCTACTTGTTCAGCCATAAAAACCAGTGCTCGTTGGCCGGCCTCTCCATCCTCAGGCGCTTGATTATTTTTACGCAATCGCGCAGCAATCCAACTAGGCAAAGCGGATCTATCAGGAGAGTCCAACTGAACCGCCACACCCGCTTCATCTAGAGCAGTAAACCAAGCAGACGATTTGGTTTGTCGATCTAAACTGGGTAATAAAATACAAACAATCGTATCGGGTACTGACGCATTCATCTCCGCATTTAAATGGCTTGCAAACTCCTTTAAAGCTTCGGCGCCCTCACGCCCCGGTTTGCCAGTAGGAATTCGGAGCTCAACCCAGCGCTTATCTCCAAATAAGGACATGGTTTGACCTGCGTTTCTTAAAGCAGACCAATCAAAATAACGATCCTGATGAAGCACTTCGCGTTCTGTGTAGCCTCGCTGACGGGCATGAGTACGCAACTCATCCAAAGCCTCCATCATCAAAAGAGGTTCATCGCCGCTGAAAATATAAAGCGCTTGAAACTCTTTTTTGTTAGCCGCAAGCGCGGCTAAATGGATTTGAAATGCATCGCCTTTAATCATTTAGCAGTGCGGCCAATCGTTGCGATGCGCCGCAGAATTTGTAAAGCTAAATCATTTCGCATCGCCTCCAAGAACTGTTGTTGTTGGAAATCAGAAGATAGAACGGTGGATACCGAGAAATCTAGATCGCGCGTGACGTAAATATCCGATTCGGGAACTACTTCAGCCCCTGCTAAATCAAAGGCTCTAAATACAACTCGATTATTCAAACGATATGCAGAAATTTGGCCTGTAGACGAATACGTCAAGATTTGTCGAGTGCTATCCTCGCTAATAATTTCCAAAACTAAATCGGCTTCTTTGGCATCTGTGACAACGCGGGCGTTTGATCCGGTAGCAATAATTCGTTCTAAATCGTAACGCAAAGAGGGTGATGGTCTGCCCGATATCAAAATTGCTTTATAAGGAATAGTGACCGAACCCCTTAATTTAAAGCCACAAGCTCCCAATACCCATAATGTCGATAGACCAGCCGAAGCTTGATAAGTGCTCTTTAAAAAAGAACGTCGAACCGACGATTTAAGTGTATTTTTTTCTGAAAAGTGAAAATTCGGCTTCATGAATCAAGATTACACCACTAAATTGACTAAGCGCCCCGGAACTACAATGACTTTTTTTGCAGATCCTCCTTGAAGAGCCTTGATGGCAGGATCACTCCTTAAAGCCAACTGTTCAATTTGCTCTTTGGAGGCATCGGCAGGTACTAGAATCTGACCGCGATGCTTACCATTAATTTGCAAGACTAATTCAATCTCGCTTTGCCGTAAGGCAGACTCATCGATTTGCGGCCATGGTGCATCGAGAATGCCGGCATCAGACTGAGACAGTCCTAATTTTTCCCACAAACCATGGGTCATGTGCGGGACGATCGGATACAAGATGCGCAAGAGGATCCCCAAAGACTCTCGAAGAATTTCAGGGCGAATCTGAGTACTTTTCTGCTCTAATTTTTCTTGACCCAATTTAATCGGCTCAAGAACATTCAGCATTTTCATTGCCGCCGAAACCACCGTGTTGTACTGGCGTCTTTGGTAATCAAAATGCGCTTGCTTCAAAATGGTTTGCACCTCAAAACGCAGATTAGCTTCGTCCTTTGAAAAATCGCTTGGTAACTGATCGCTACTTTGGGCAATCGCTTCGGCCTGACTATTGGCATAAACCCATAAACGCCGCAAAAAGCGCGAAGCCCCTTCCACTCCAGAACCAGCCCATTCCAACTGCTGCTCGGGGGGGGCAGCAAACATCGTAAACAAACGAGCCGTATCGGCTCCGTATTGATTAATTAAGGCCTGAGGGTCAACGCCATTATTTTTACTTTTGGCCATCTTTTCTACGCCGCCAATTTGAACCGAGGAACCCGTCTTAATTAATTTAGCGCCTATGGGTCTGCCTTTTTCATCAAGGCTTAATTCAACATCACTGGGATTAATCCAGGTTTTTTTGCCGCCATCCTCTTCTATAAAAAAAGTTTCATTCAGAACCATTCCTTGAGTAAGCAAGTTTTGAAAGGGTTCGCCAAATGAAATTAGCCCTAAGTCGCGCATTACCTTAGTCCAAAATCGGGCGTAAAGTAAATGCAAAATAGCATGTTCAATACCGCCAATGTATTGATCCATTGGCATCCAGTATTCATTGCGCGCGTCCACCATGGTCTTTGCATCTGGACCGGTATAACGCATGAAGTACCAGGAAGAATCAACAAACGTATCCATGGTGTCGGTCTCACGACGCCCAGGCTTGCCACATCTTGGGCAGGCTACGTTTAAAAAATCCGGCCGTTTATTTAAAGGATTGCCAGTTCCATCGGGCACACAGTCTTCTGGTAATACCACTGGGAGATCTTTTTCTGGTACAGGAACTTCACCGCAAACTCCACAATGAATGATCGGGATCGGGGTTCCCCAATAACGCTGGCGAGAAATTCCCCAATCGCGTAAACGATAAGTCGTTTTAATCTCACCGACGCCTAATTTGTCTAAGTCTTTGGCAACCGCACTAACTGCTTCCGTAAAACTAAGGCCGTCGTATTGGCTGCTATTAATGCATTCGATATTTTCTTTTTGGGCATACCAATCTTGCCATTGACTGGTATTAAACATCGACGACTCACCGCGCAAAGCGATCACTTGCTTAATCGGTAAATCATATTTAAGTGCAAAAGCAAAATCGCGCTCATCGTGTGCTGGCACTCCCATGACAGCACCGTCCCCATACGACATCAACACATAGTTACCCACCCACAGAGGGACAGGCTCTTTACTTAAGGGATGCGTGACGTACAGACCAGTAAACATACCCTCTTTTTCTTGGGTAGCCAAGTCAGCCTCAATCACGCTGCCTTTTTTACATTTTTCGACAAAAGCACTCAGCTCGCTATTTTTCTCTGCTGCGGCACTGGCTAATGGATGCTCAGCAGCGATTGCGCAAAACGTCACCCCCATAATGGTGTCTACGCGAGTCGTAAAAACGAAGATCTTGCCGTCGCCAATTAATTGACCAGCAGAGTTTTGAATTTGATGGGTAAAAGCAAAACGCACTCCATGGCTTTTGCCAATCCAATTTTGCTGCATGATTTTGACACGCTCAGGCCAACCTAAATCATTTAAACCAGTTAATAATTCTTCGGCATACGCTGTGATATTGAGGTAATAACCGGGGATTTCACGTTTTTCTACTAAAGCACCCGAACGCCAACCGCGCCCATCAATCACTTGCTCATTCGCTAAAACGGTTTGATCCACGGGATCCCAATTCACAATTTGTGTCTTCCGATAAGCAATTCCCTTTTCCAGCATCTTTAAAAATAGCCATTGGTTCCAGCGGTAATACTCAGGCTTACACGTGGCAATTTCGCGCGACCAATCAATTGCCAAACCCATTGCCATCATTTGGCTCTTCATATAATCAATATTTTGGTAAGTCCACTGGGCAGGTGGCACCTGATTTTGTAAGGCGGCGTTTTCAGCCGGCATACCAAACGCATCCCAACCCATCGGCATCAAGACGTTATAACCTTGCATACGAAGCTGTCGGGCCATTACATCGTTGATCGTGTAATTGCGCACGTGACCCATATGCAGTTTGCCAGACGGGTATGGCAGCATCGAACAGGCATAAAACTTGGGCTTTAGTTTGCCCTCTTGGTCTAGCGCATTTTCGCTAACACGATACGCGTTGGTTTTTTTCCAATCAGCCTGAGCAGCCGCCTCAATAGTGCGGTAATCATAATCCTGGGTCATCTAATTATTTCTTTAACCCCAAAACATCCTGCATATCAAATAGGCCGTTCGATTTATTTTGCAAGAATTGCGCGGCCCGAAGTGCGCCCTGGGCATACGACTGGCGACTGCTTGACTTGTGTGTGATTTCAATCCGCTCGCCCTCGCCAGCGAAGATGACCGTGTGATCGCCCACAATATCACCCCCACGGATGGTTGCAAAACCAATCGACCCTGCTTTACGTTCACCAGTATGACCTTCGCGAGAATAAACCGCCAAATCGCTCAATGGTTGGTTTGAAGCTGCTGCAATGACCTCACCCATCCGAATTGCAGTACCAGATGGCGCATCAACTTTATGGCGATGGTGCGCTTCGATAATTTCAATATCGTAGCCCTCGCTTAATAACTTGGCAGCTACTTCTAATAACTTGAATGTCGCATTTACGCCAACGCTCATATTCGGTGCCAACACCATTGCAATTTTTTTAGAAGCGCTATTCAGCTGCTCTAACTGAGCGCTACTGAATCCGGTTGTGCCAATAATAAGTTTGACCCCCAACTGCTCAGCGACTTGAAGATGGGCTATGGTACCTTCTGGACGGGTGAAATCAATTACGAATTCAGCGTCACGCATCCCCTCTTTCAAATCAGCCGTAATTTTTACGCCCGTTTTTTTGCCCAAAAAGGCGCCTGCATCTTCCCCTAATTGAGGGCTTGATGCCAACTCTAAAGCCCCCACTAAAACAGCATTGTTTGAATTGATAACGGTCTCAATGAGCATCTTGCCCATTTTTCCGGTGGCACCTGCGATCGCAATTTTCATGGCTCTTATCTCAATAAAAAATAATGCTGTACCTGTTTAATTTTTTACAGGCGTCACAACTGCAGAACTATCGGGCTGCGGTGTGGGTGCAGGCAAGTTGCTAGGACGACTATCAACCAATACTTCGGGTTGAGTCATAGGTATTGCCGTGGGCTTGTTCTTGCCCGTCAGAACTTCCCAAAAAGTACGCTTTTGTTTTGCATAATTATCAATCTCGGCTACGAGTTCTACTTCGGTTGGAAGAGCATCTCCCTCAAAGCGGACCAAACTATCGCCCTCAAAATATAAAGTGACTCGCCGTTCCTTGGCAATTTTTTCACCTTCGCGCTTAAATTCAAAAACATAATCCCAGCGATTCACATGAAATAGGCTTGCCAATAGAGGTGTCCCCATAATTTGCCGAGCCTGTTCACGGCTCATGCCAACCTTCAACTGTGCATATTGCTCGCTTGAAATAAAGTTGCCCTGAACCACATCGGGCACGTAAGGCCTAAACATCTTATTTGCCCAGGCTCTTTGGTGATTGTCCACTGCTGATGTACAAGCCCCTAAGGAAAATAGCAAGGCCCCACCGGCGAGCAGTAATGCATTCCTTGCTTTTCGACCAGCCAAGTTCGATCGTCTTATTAGAGTCGGAATGCACTTCCGGTTACTCGGTAAGGTCTTGATTAAACTCATACTGATAGTTTTTAAGTAATTTAAGGGCTTCTCGAAAACGAACATTTGGATCTATCATTAAAGGATCAATTTTAGCGCCTTAAAATTATTCATACCTTAGAAAACATTTACCCTTAAATATTAAGATAACTGATCAAAATAGCTAAAAAATGACCCAAAAACACTCTCCAGCCGAACTTCGCGATATCGGGCTTAAGGTTACCGGCCCTAGAATGAAGATTTTGGAACTATTCCAACAAAGTGCAGGCAGTCATTTCAGTGCCGAAGAAGTTTTTATGGCTCTAGCCAAAGAGGATCAGGAAATTGGCCTAGCGACGGTTTATCGGGTTTTAACCCAATTTGAGCAGGCCGGTTTGCTCTTAAGAAGCCATTTTGAGTCATCTAAAGGCGATAGTCGCGCGATTTATGAATTAAATGAAGGGAATCACCACGATCATTTGGTTTGCCTAGACTGTGGCCATGTTGAAGAGTTTGTTGATAGCGCAATTGAAAAACGCCAGAAAGATATTGCTAAATCTCTAGGGTTTCAATTACAAGACCATGCTTTAGCCATGTATGGAAATTGCCAGAAGAAAAATTGCCGGCATCGTAATAAATAAACCTCTAAGCCATTCGAATTATTCATCCTTTTATGTCGCAGTTCTATCTCCCAGGCTCCTGGGCCATTGAAGCCAAGTCAGATCAATTGATTTATCCGATTGAGCTTGATTTAGTTCACCATTTGCGCGTAAGACGGATTCAAAACAATGAGCTATTTCAAGTCTTTGACGGTCTTGGAAATAGCGCAAAAGCTATCCTAGTTGAACTTAATTCTAAAAATGGGCTGATTAAACTTAGCGAGATCCGCCAAAATACCGAGAACGAGCCTCTTTATAAAATCAGCTTAGCCCAAGGTCTTGCCGGTGGAGACAAAATGGACTGGATTATTGAAAAGGCTGTCGAGATAGGCGTTAAAGAAATTGCGCCTCTGCAATGTGAACGTTCCGTAGTCAAGTTGGTTTCGAGTCAAAAAGAAAAGGCGCCAAGCCGCGCCGAAAAGCGCCATGAACATTGGCGGGGAATTATTCAAGCCAGTTGTGAACAATGTGAGCGCACCATTCTCCCCATCTTGCAACCGCTTGAGGATTTTCATTCCTACATAACAAAAGCTCACAGTACTCAAATAAAAATTCTTTTAAGTCCCAATGGGCATAGCCCTCTGATTGATTTTGTTTCAGGCCTGATACCGCAAGATATGATATTGGCAATCGGCCCCGAAGGAGGGTTTTCGCCCGCAGAGGAAAGCCTAGCCAAAGCCAATGGCTATCAAATTCTTTCTCTAGGTAAACGTGTTCTTAGAACAGAAACGGCTGGAATCGTTGCGATTACAGCCGTTCATACCGCCTGGGAATTAAGAAAATAACTTACTTATTTTTAAATTAATTTAAATAAAAATTAAGCAAAAGAATAAAACACGCGATAAGGAACGCGCCGCTCTGACCAATACTCGACCGCGTCACGAAAAACATCCAGTAAAGTTTCGCGCGCTTCTTTGTCAAATTTTTGGGTGCAAGGCAATCCCTCTAAAACAACCACAAAACCAGGCTGTGGGCCTGCTTTATCAATCATGGTAGTTAGGGCATCCAAAAGCGGGTCGTAATTTTTTGCCTGTTGCTTGGTAAACATATAGGCATTCGCAATCGACTCAAGAACTTCGCCTTTGGTCATTGCATTAGTACAACTAGCATAAATAAAATGCTGTCCGAGCTCAGTGGCGGCTTCAGCTAAATCGCCAGTCCTAAATGCACGTATCGATTGCACAATATTGGGGCGAACGCTGCGTAACATAGCTGGCGGACCGCCATCACGAATCGCTAAAGCAGCTCTCCAAGACGCTGGTGTTTTTTTACCTAAATCTTGGTTGGCAGCATATTTTTGCAGTCGAGATAAGCCGCCTTGGGCATAAATAGTCGCAGCGGCAACTTCGCGTTGCGCCTGCTCACTGCTTTGCCAATTATCGGTCCGGCTTTGCTCTTCGATGTTTGCTGAGCTACTATTTTCAGGAAGAATATGCATGATGGGTAATAGATTACCCTTATCCCGCCCTCAAATCAAGCCCAATTCTACTAATTTATACTTAAGT
>JAEMSI010000063.1 GCA_016462905.1 Polynucleobacter sp.
TAATTCCTTTTCGAGCCGCCTTTGGTGGATGTTACATGCGACAGGATATGACCGTATCCAACTCCTAGATGGCGGCCTGGCGGCCTGGTTAAAAATGCAAGGCCCGTTAGAATCAGGTCCATCACCCGTTCGCCGAGCCACTCAGCGCGAAGCTTTGCCAGGAACGCCTTTTAATCAACTCGTTCAAATTACACAAATTAAAGAGAATCTTCAATCTTCCAAGCACACCATTCTTGATGCGCGCGCCAAGGAAAGATATCAAGGTGATATTGAGCCGCTTGACCCAGTTGCAGGACATATTCCTGGTGCGCTTAATCGTCCCTATAAACTCAATCTAACGCCTACAGGTCACTTTAAAACTCAAGAAGTCTTACGAGATGAATTTTTAGCGCTTGGAATTTCTCCGCGCGAGTTAATCCATCAATGCGGCTCAGGAGTTACCGCGTGTCATAATTTGTTTGCCATGGAATATGCCGGATTAAAAGGATCACAGTTATATGCAGGTAGTTGGAGTGAGTGGTGTCAGTATCCCGATAATCCGGTAGCGCTCGGACCCGAATAATTTAAAACAAAGTTAACCCAGTCCCCAAGATACAGCTAGGCGATATGTCAAGAATGAAGCCAGATATGCCAAGCCAAATAAATAAAGCAGCATGACAAGTGGGATCATTAATCCCCCTGTTTCTCTTCGAACTGCTGCCAAGGTCGATAAACATTGTGGGGCAAATACAAACCACATTAATAAAGATAAGGCCGTTGCTAAGCTCCACCCCTGAGATAAAAGAGGCATCAATGCCTGCGCTATGTCACCTTCAGTTCCAGAAAGGGCGTATACAGTCCCCAGGGAGCTCACCACTACCTCCCTTGCAGCTAAACCGGGTACCAAAGCTAAACTAATTTGCCAATTAAATCCGATAGGTTCAAAAATAACTTGTAAGAATCGGCCAAGCATCCCTGCAAAGCTGTATTCAATAGCAGATAGATTGGCTCCAACTGGAGCTACTGGATAGCTCGCTAAGCACCAAAGGGTGACTGTTAACAATAAAATCATTCCCCCAACTCGGCTCAGAAAAATATACATTCTTTGCCATAAGCCGAGCAAGATGTTTTTCATTCTTGGGATGTGATAACTGGGTAACTCCATCATTAAAGGCTGAAAAGATCCCTTCTGCTGCATTACCTTCTTTAAAAGCCAAGCGATTGCCATTGCACTAACGATCCCCCCGAAGTACAAAGCAAATAAAATGACACCCTGCAACTGAACTCCAAAGCCGATTTCTTGGGCAGGAATAAACGCAGCAATTAATAAGGAATATACGGGTAGACGAGCTGAACAAGTCATTAAAGGAGCAATCAAAATTGTCACTAATCGATCCCGGGTATTGGAAATCGTTCTGGTTGCCATAATGCCCGGAATTGCGCAGGCAAAACTAGAAAGTAATGGGATAAAAGATCTTCCAGATAAGCCAACTGTGCTCATCATACGATCAAGTAAATAAGCTGCTCTGGGTAAATATCCACTTTCCTCTAATACTAAAATAAAGAAAAATAAAATCAGTATTTGAGGTAAAAATACTAAAACACCTCCCACACCTGCGATGACGCCATGAATAATTAAACTCCGAATCCAGTGATCTGGCAAAAACTCTAGGCACTGCTCCCCAAGCCAGTCACTTGTTCTCAGAATCATCGCCATCGGCCACTCAGCCCATGAAAAAACCGCCTGAAACATCAAAAATAAAATGCCTAGCAAGATCATTTGACCAAGGACTGGGTGTAACAAAACCCGGTCAAGCCGATCACTAAACTGGTCAGGAAGAATTTGCTCTAGACCTAAACGTAATAAAATTTCACGTACGACTTCATTATCCTGCTTGATATTCACTTCAATACTAGGCGATTGACTAGACTCTAACCCACTGACCCCAAATCGATTTGGGGTCGATGCAGCCAACGTTATATTGTCATTAGCTTGTTTCAAGCCTTTTTGATTTAACAAAGACTTTAATTTGGATATCCCATCTGCATGGACGCCAACTGTAGCAACAACCGGTAAGCCAATCGCAACAGCTAGCGTATCAAGGTCTATCTGCATTCCTCGGTGCAAAGCTAGATCCATCATGTTGAGAACAACTACACATGGCAAGCCCAGTCTTTTAGTTCCCAGGACAAGCCTTAATCCTCTTCGTAAATTCGTGGCATCTAAAACGCATAAAACGAGATCAGGTCGCTTTTCACCTTCGGCATTACCCATCAAAACATGACAGGAAATCCGCTCATCAGGAGTCCTCGGATATAAACTATATACCCCTGGGAGATCTAAGATTCTTAAAAAACTACCGCCTTGTAAATAGAGCTTGCCCTCTTTTCGCTCAACGGTTACCCCTGCATAATTGGCAACCTTTTGCTGACCACCAGTTAATAAATTAAAGAGCGACGTCTTACCACAATTCGGATTGCCAACCAGAGCAACCAACGGCTCTTTTGGGTAAATAGTAATCTTGGCGTCAGTCATGGGATCTCTATTCTTCTACTTCGATGATTGCCGCTTCTTTTTTTCTTAATGCAAAGGTTGATAGGCCAATTCGTACTACGAGTGGATCGCCTCCAATTAAACTTCTTCGCATTACCTGCACGAACTCACCAGGAATAAATCCAATTTCCTCTAATTGCTTCGCTAAATCTGGGAACTCTTGCTGATGATGGACCTGCTTGACCCGCAATAGGCAGCCATTGGGGATTTGATCTAGGTACATTGAAACGCGAGTTTTGTGAGAATGCGGGTCATCTATGCACATTATAAACGAGAATGATTATCATTTGAGTAGATTGTTAATTTTCATGGAAACCCAAGCACCATTTAAAGCTCTATGTCTAATTGACCACGTTGATTCAAAAAATCTCGATTTTGCTGGGCAATAGACAATTTTCTGATACCAGGAATCACTTGAATTTGATCCCCCGCCCGTAAAATTCCCCCCTCTAAAACCTTTAAATACCAACCCGATTTGGCAGATTGCAACATCGCTTTAGCTGCTCCAGAATATTGCATTTTTAAATTCAATTTAAAACAAGGCTCTCTAAATTGCGTTACTTGGCAAAGCACCTCGCCAATTCTCCATTGATCGGCAACGAAAACTGTTTCTTCTGTTAGACCCTGTGTAGTCAAGTTTTCACCAACCAAACCAAATTGCAATGGGAAAAGAGTG